>DATBCI010000411.1:0-3743 GCA_036270555.1 Burkholderiaceae bacterium | reverse complement strand
CAGCGCTCGCGGCTGCACGTCGCCGACGATCCAGTCGATCTCGGCCGGCGCCAGGCGCCAGTTCACCGTATTGAGCAGGAAACCCGCCCATTCGGCCGCCCCGTAGATCTCCAGATATTCGGCGCAGTTCATCGCCAGGATCGACAGGCGCTCGCCGCGGCGCAGGCCCTGCTGGTACAGCGCCGCCGCCAGCTTGCGGACGCGGCGCGCGTACTGCGCGTGGCTAAGGCGCACCGGGCCGCAGACGATCGCCTCGCGGCGCGGATGAAAGCGCGCGTTGCGTTCGATGATCTGGCCCTGGGTCGGCATGGCGTGAACCGGGGTTCCGGCAGCAAAATGGGTGTTTACATCGTTAACTAAGTGAACTATATTAACTCAATTGCAGCATTTAATGCAATCGGTCGCGGCAACCTTTTTCCAATCCGGCGGAGAACCCCGCTCCAGACGCAAGGCGTACGTATGTCCATCGAGCTGAACACCCAAGGCGCCGTCGGCATCGTCACGATCAACCGGCCGGAGAAGAAGAACGCGATGCTGCTCGCGATGCGCGACGCGCTGGCGCAGGCCTGCGAGGAGATCAATGACCGGCCCGAGATTCGCGCCGTCGTGCTCACCGGCGCCGGCACCGACTTCTGCTCCGGCGCCGACATCGGTGAAATGGGCATGGGCGGGTTGAACGGTTCGTTCCTGCGCGCCCGCCACATGCACAAGGTGATCCGCGCGATCGCTCGGGTCCAAAAACCGGTGGTCTGCGCGACCCGCGGTGTCGCGGTCGGGATGGGATTTTCGATGGCGCTGGCGAGCGATGTCGTCATTGCTTCCGAAACGACGCGTTTCTCGCAGATCCAGCGCAGGATCGCGCTGCCTCCCGACGCCGGCGGCGCGTGGTTGCTGGTGCGTCATCTGGGCGTCGCACGCGCCAAGGAGTTGGCCTTCTCGGCGCGCATGGTCGATGCCGCAGAGGCGCTTGAACTCGGCCTGGTCATGAAGGTGGTGCCGGATGCGGCCTTGCAGCAGGAGGCGCTCGCGCTCGCGCAGGAGTATGCGCAGGCGCCCACCATCGCCCTGGGACTGGCCAAGCGGATGTTCGACGTCGCGCCGATGATGACGCTGGACGAGTTCATGGACCTGGAAGGCAGCATGTTGCCGCTGGCGGTGCAGGCCGAAGACTTCAAGGAAGGCACGCAGGCCTTCCGTGAAAAGCGGCCGGCACGATTCAGTGGTCATTGAGCGGCGCATCGGCCATGGACCACTTACCGTTGAATCCCGATCAGGACTTCCGTGCTCACCTGCAGAGTGGTCGCTTCATGCTGCAGCGCAGCCGCGGCAGCGGCGCGTACGTCTTCCCGCCGCGCGTGGCCCAACCCGGCACCGGCGCACGCGACCTCGAGTGGATGGCCGCATCCGGGCTGGGCACCGTGTACTCGACGAGCACGGTGCGCTGCAAGCCGCCGCTGCCCGACTACAACGTGGCCCTGGTCGAACTGGCCGAAGGACCGCGGATGATGACGCAGGTCATCGGCATCGCGTGCGCCGAGGTGCGCATCGGCATGCCGGTGCGGGCGCGGATCATTACCGACAACGACGAGCCACGCCTGGTGTTCGAACCCGTTTCCGAAACGTCCTGAAGGCGGCAACGCATGAACGGCTTTCCCCGCGGTCGCACTGCCATCGTCGGTGCCGCAACGTTCGGCGTCGGAAGGGCGCCCGGCCTGGAGGCGATCGACCTGGCGGCCCATGCCAGCCTGCTCGCGCTGAGCGAGAGCGGAATCCGGCCCGATGAGGTCGACGCACTGTTCATTGCCCTGCCCCAGGACACGCTGGCCGGGATCTCCTTCAGCGAATACCTGGGACTGCGGCCCGGCATCACGGACAACAACCGCACCGGCGGGTCGTCCTTCCTGCTGCACCTCGAGCATGCGGCATTGGCTCTGGACGCCGGCTTGTGCGACGTGGCGCTAATCGCCTACGGGAGCAACCAGGCCTCAGCGAGCGGCAGGTTGGTGCAGGCGAGCCGCCCGTCTCCGTACGAAGCGCCCTACAAGCCGCTGCGACCGATCACGTCCTACGCGCTGGCGGCGGCGCGGCACATGTACCTTTACGGGACGACGAAACGGCAGCTCGCCGAGGTTGCTGTGGCCGCACGCCGCTGGGCGCAGTTGAACCCGGAAGCCGTGTCGCGCGACGAGCTCGATCTGGACGCAGTCGTCAACGCGCGCCTGGTCAGCGATCCGCTCGGGGTGCGCGACTGTTGCCTCGTCACCGACGGCGCGGCCGCCGTCGTGATGACACGCGCCGACCGTGCGTCAGACCACCACGCGCGTCCGATCTACCTGCTCGGCGCCGCGGCCGAGGTGACGCACGCGGACATTGCCGCGATGCCCGACCTCACGGTGACCGGAGCAGCGCAGTCGGGACGGCGTGCCTATGCGCAGGCCGGTCTTGGGCCCGCCGATGTCGACGTCGTGCAGGTGTACGACGCGTTCACGATCAACACGATCCTGTTCCTCGAGGATCTGGGCTTCTGCGCCAAGGGGGAAGGCGGCGCATTCGTCGAGGCTGGCCGAATCGCCCCCGGGGGCGGTCTCGCGGTCAATACCAGCGGCGGCGGCCTTTCGTATTGCCACCCCGGGATGTTCGGTCTATTCACCATAGTCGAATCGGTACGCCAGTTGCGCGGCGAAGCCGGTGCCCGCCAGGTCAAGGATGCAACGATCGCACTGGCTCACGGCAACGGGGGCGTCCTGTCGAGCCAGGCCACGGCGATTTTTGCCACCGCGGCCGCTATATAAACGATTGCAGAGGACCCGCGACTCCTCGCATCGTCGATCCGAAGTCGCCAAGAAACTTCGAAGCGACTACGAACTCCCCTTCCCCCGGAAATCGGTGCAGTTCATGGCACCCAAGCGAAACCGGCAGCACCAATTCGTCCGACCGAAGGGAGTCGAATTGCTTTGGCAAATCAGTGCATTACTTGCACTGTTTTGCACTGAATTGCACCGTGCTGCACCCAAGGAAAGGCGGGGGTCGTGTCAAACGTTCGCACCAGCGCTCGTTCTCCAGAGTGCTCGCGCTCCATCCCCCGTTCTTCCCCCGGCGCGATGCACCCATTGGCACCAGTAAAACCGCGCCGACGATCGCGATACGCAGCGGGTCCAATTTCCCTTCCGCGCGTCCTTCCCTCCGTCCACTGGCGGGCGACCTAAGCCAACGTGGAATGCGATGTGCGCACCTACGTGCATGGACTCGACGTGGTTTGCCCTCACGCCGCGCCAACCAGGACCTGGAACCCAGCCTGCCGAAAATGGCGATCCGTTGTCAGCGCATCGGTCAGCCGCAGCTCGCGCATCACCACGAAACTGCTGCAATCGGTGAAGGAATACGCGTGGTCAGCATGCTTTCGGAAGAATGCCTTGGTCTGGTCGAAACGTAGCGGCCCGATCCATTCGACACGAATTCCGGCGCTGCGTTCGAGCAGATCGAGAATTCGCAAAGCAACGTGCGTGCCGCCGCGGGCGTTCGCGAGGTTGATCGTCTCTGCAGCCACAAAGTCGCTCGTCACCAACAGCCGACCGGAGCGAAGCAGCGCGCCGACGGTATCACGTGCGGCGACGTGGTAACCGTCGCGCTTGTCGACCAGAGCGTAGAGAACTGACGTGTCGATGAAGGTGTCACGAGCCGCCATAGAGAATCCGGTCGATGTCTGCGTTGGACATCGTCCCGCCCGGACCCTCTACCGCGAA
>DATBCI010000410.1:0-2038 GCA_036270555.1 Burkholderiaceae bacterium | reverse complement strand
ACCGCAGATGCGTCGAAAGCGGCCGCTAACGTGTTGTTAAATAAGGAGAAAAGTCTTGCCTTCCGGGTGGTTCTGCAAGATACTCGTCGCTCGCTTTCGGACTCCGACGCCGATGCCGCCTGCGACGCGATCGTTGAGCATTTGACGATCACAGTGGGTGGACGGCGTCGCCAGTGAGTGCGCGATGGCCGGCGATCCGATGACATCGTTCAAGTTTCCCGATCTTCCCCAGGCGGTGCGGCCGCGCGGGGAAGCCGAGCGTGGCGCTCGGACCTTGACCAAGGCAGAACTGGCCGACGCGTTGTTCGAACGGCTCGGGCTGAACAAGCGCGAAGCCAAGGACATGGTCGACGGATTCTTCGACGAGATCAGCCAGGCGCTGCAAAGGGGCGAGTCGGTCAAGCTCTCGGGGTTTGGCAATTTCCAGCTCAGGAACAAGCCGACCCGGCCAGGGCGCAATCCGAAGACCGGCGAGGAAATTGCGATCACGGCGCGCCGGGTCGTGACCTTTCACGCAAGCCAGAAACTCAAAGCCGCCGTATCGCGTGCAACCGAACGCTGATTGCACACTGCCTGCGGCTGGCACCCGAAATGCACCCCTTGGAGGCAACGTACGACGCGAACGGCGCGCTGCCGCCGATCCCGGCCAAGCGGTACTTCACGATCGGCGAAGTGAGCGAGCTGTGTGCGGTCAAGCCGCACGTGTTGCGCTACTGGGAGCAGGAATTCACGCAACTCAAGCCCATCAAGCGCCGCGGCAACCGCCGCTACTACCAGCACCACGAAGTCCTGCTGATCCGGCGCATCCGCTCGTTGCTGTATCAGCAGGGCTTCACGATCAATGGCGCCCGCAATCGATTGGAAACGACCGGTACGCTCGCGTCGGAGCGCATCGATCCGGTGCAAAAGACGCTCGCCCATGGCACGATTCGCGCCCAGTTGCAGGAGATACGCGCGCTGCTGAAGAGCGATTGATATCGCCGCTGCATCCGGCACGGTACAATTTGCCTCGAGTCGGGGCGTAGCGCAGCCTGGTAGCGCACTTGCATGGGGTGCAAGGGGTCGCGAGTTCGAATCCCGCCGCCCCGACCAAACCGCTTTAAGACGCTGCATGGCCTGCAGCGTCGACCGATGCACATCCTGGTCAGCAACGACGACGGCTATCTCGCGCCCGGGCTGCGCGCCCTGGTCGAGGCGATGCGCCCCTTCGGCGAGGTCACGGTGGTGGCGCCCGAGCAGAACTGCAGCGGCGCCAGCAACTCACTGACGCTGACGCGTCCGCTGTCGGTACGCCGCGCCGAAAACGGCTACCTGTTCGTCAACGGCACACCCACCGATTGTGTCCATATCGCACTGACGGGGCTGCTGGAGCACCGACCCGATCTGGTCGTGTCGGGCATCAACGACGGGCAGAACATGGGCGACGACACGATCTATTCGGGCACGGTGGCCGCCGCGATGGAAGGTTATCTATTCGGCCTGCCGGCGATCGCGTTTTCGATGGTGCAGAAAGGCAACGCCCATCTGGACAGTGCCGCCCGCGTGTGTGCCGATGTCGTCGAACGGTTCCGCTCGGGACCGCTGGCATCCCCATTCCTGCTCAACGTCAATATTCCCGACGTTCCGTATTCGCAGCTGCGCGGCCTGGTTTGCACCCGGCTCGGCAAGCGCCATCCGTCGGAACCGGTAGTCCAGACCATCAGTCCGCGCGGCGACACGATCTACTGGGTCGGCGCCGCGGGCGAAGCGGCCGATGCTAGCCCGGGAACCGACTTTTACGCGACCGCAAACGGCCAGGTGTCGGTAACGCCGTTGCAGCTCGACCTGACCCATACCGAGCAGCTGGAAGCGGTATCCCGATGGCTGAGCCAAAGGCCGCTCTGAGCGCAGCCGCCAGCACGGGCCTGACCTCGGAGCGTGTTCGGGCGCGGATGGTCGAGCGCGTCAGGGACCTGGGCGTGCGCGATCCGAGCGTGTTGCAGGCCATGCGGCGGATCGAACGGCACCGGTTCGTCGACGCAGCCCTCGCCAGTCGAGC
>DATBCI010000409.1:0-5897 GCA_036270555.1 Burkholderiaceae bacterium | reverse complement strand
GTCGGGAGACGATTCCAATAGCCAGATGAATCAAAAGCGAGGACAAAAGCGCAA
The DNA here is from genome assembly GCA_036270555.1 of Burkholderiaceae bacterium. Lineage (GTDB taxonomy): Bacteria > Pseudomonadota > Gammaproteobacteria > Burkholderiales > Burkholderiaceae_F > VBCK01. The sequence goes on along the minus strand of DATBCI010000409.1, from coordinate 5,843 downwards.
ATGCAAGCAAAGCGTATGAAGACGAAAGCATGGGCGGTGCGAACGGTTCTGGCGTGCGGCCTGATCGCCTGTGCGCAGATGGCGGGAGCTGAGCTGTCGGGCGCCCCGGTCACGGTCCTCGACGCCTGGGTGCGAGGTACGGTGGAAGGCCAGACGTCGACCGCCGCTTACATGACGTTGCGGACGCAGGCCGGCGCCCGGCTGGTGTCGGTCACCTCTCCGGCGGCCGGCCGCTGCAGCGTGCACGAAATGACGATCAGCGGCAATCTGATGAAAATGCGTACGCTCGATTCGGTGACGATCCCGGCCGGCGGCACCCTGGCGCTGGCGGAGGGGCACGATCACCTGATGCTGGAGGACCTGGCGCACACGCTGAAAGAGGGCGACACGGTCCCGCTGACGTTGACGTTCGTCGACTCCAGCGGCAAACGGCGAGCAGTCGAGGTGCAGGCGCCCGTTGTGCCGCTCGGTGCATCGGGCCCCGGCGCGGCGCGCCACCCGACGCCGGTGAGCCGCTGATTCCTCGTCGTTGATTCCTCGCGGTTGGCTGGTGGCACCGGGGCACGGTGCGCAGGGTCGTTGCCGGCCGCGCTTGACACTAACTAATTAGTTAATTAGAGTGCTCGCCATGAAAGCCAACCCACGCGCCACGACCGGCCGCCGCGCAAGGGCAACGGACACCGACGCGCGCGGGCAGTTGCTGGATGCGGCGATCGGGCTGTTCTCCGAGCGCGGCATCGCCAACACCACGGTCGCGCAGATCGCGGCCGCCGGGCACGTGACGTCGGCCATGGTCCATTACTGGTTCGACACGCGCGAGCGGCTGCTGGACGCCGTGGTCGAAGAGCGTCTGGCCCCGCGATTCCACGCCGTTTGGGACTCGGCCGACGTGGAACGCGACGCACCGCTCGAGCTGGTGCAGGGGATCGTGCGCCGGCTGTTCGACGTCACCGAACAAGCACCATGGCTGCCTTCGCTGTGGCTGCGCGAGATCATCAACGAGGGCGGACTGCTGCGCGAGCAGGCGCTTCGCCACATTCCGGTCAAGCGGGTGGCCGGGTTCGGACAGAACATCGCGCGTGGCAAGCAGCGGGGCGAGGTCAACGAGGGCATCGAGCCGCTGCTGCTGTTCAATTCGATCCTGGCCCTGGTGATGCTGCCGCAGGCGACCGCCAAGATCTGGCGCCGCATCAATTCGACGCTCACGCTCGACCGGGCCACGGTCGAACGTCATGTGGGCGCGTTGCTGATGCGGGGCCTAGCGAATCGCGGGGGACTCGGCAGCCGCCCGCCACATACGAATACGAGGAAAGCGCCGTGATATCGGACTGGTCTTCCCGCGGCTCCCTGGCCGCTCGTGCCGCAGCGCTCGCTCTGGTGGCTGCATGCGCCGGCTGCTCGCAGGATCCGAAGGACACGTACCAGGGATACGTGGAGGGCGAGTTCGTCTATCTCGCCTCGTCGCAGGCAGGCCAGCTGACCCAGCTTGAGGTGGCACGCGGCCAGACGGTGGCGGCCGACGCGCCGCTGTTTGCGCTGGAATCGCAGAATGAGACCGACGCCGTCGCGCAGGCGCGCCAGCAATTGCAGGCGGCGGGTGCACAACAGGCCGATCTGCTGACCGGCAAGCGGCGGGCGGAAATCGATGTCGTCGAAGCCCAGCTCGCCCAGGCGCGAGCCGACGCGACGCGCGCCGAGACACAGTTCACGCGCGATCAGGAGCAGTACCAGGCCGGGGGCATCCCGAAGAGCCAGCTGGACGACTCGCGCGCCGCCGCCTTGTCGGCCGCCGCGCACGTGCGCGAGCTGCAGGGTCAACTGGAGGTGGCGCGGCTGCCGGGACGCCAGGACCAGATCCGGGCGCAGGCCGCGCAGGTGCGCGCGGCGCAGGCCGCGCTGGCGCAGGCCCAGTGGAAGCTCGACCAGAAAATCGTTCGCGCCCCGCACGCGGGACTGGTGTTCGACACGATGTACCGCAGCGGCGAATGGGTACCGGCCGGCAGCCCGGTCGTGCGCATGTTGCCGCCGGAGAACGTCAAGGTGCGTTTCTTCGTGCCCGAGACGGTGATGGGATCGTTGGCTCCCGGGCGGGCGGTGCACATCCATTGCGACGGCTGCAGCGCCGACGTACCTGCCGTGCTGAGTTTCGTGTCGGATCAGGCGGAGTACACGCCCCCGATCATTTATAGCAACGAGACGCGCGCCAAGCTGGTGTTCATGGTCGAGGCGCGCCCGCAGCCGGCTGATGCACCCCGCTTGCGACCCGGTCAGCCGGTACAGGTCATCCTCAAATGAGCGCGCTTGCAACGGCAGCCGGCAACGGGCTGGCGATCGACGTCAACCGGCTGAACAAGCACTTCGGCACCCGGCACGTCGTGAAGGATGTATCGCTGCGCGTGCAGCGTGGCGAAATCTTCGGCTTCCTCGGACCCAACGGCAGCGGCAAGACCACCTGCATCCGGATGCTGTGCGGGCTGCTGACGCCCGACTCGGGCAGCGGAACGTGCCTCGGCTTCGATATCGTGAAGGAAAGCGCGCGCATCAAGCGCGAGGTCGGCTACATGACCCAGAGGTTCTCTTTCTGGGAGGATCTGACGATTCGCGAGAACCTCGATTTCGTCGCACGCCTGTATCAAATGCAGAAACGCCGCGCGGTGGTCGACCGGGCGCTGGACGATCTGGGGCTCGGTCACCGCGCCAGTCAACTGGCCGGCACATTGTCCGGCGGCTGGAAGCAGCGGCTGGCGCTGGCCGCCTGCCTGCTGCACGAGCCGCGACTGCTGCTGCTCGATGAGCCGACGGCGGGAGTCGACCCCAGCGCCCGTCGCGACTTCTGGGAGGAACTGCACCGTCTGGCCGCGCGTGGCATTTCGGTGCTGGTCAGCACGCATTACATGGACGAGGCCGAGCGCTGCCACAAGCTGGCCTATATCGCCTGGGGTCAGTTGCTCGCGCAGGGCACCGCCAGCGACATCGTGAAGTCCCTGGTTTTATCGACCTGGGCGGTGACTGGCGACAACCTCGTGGGCCTGGCCGAGCGGCTGCGCGACGCGCCCGGGGTCGCCCAGACGGTTGCTTTCGGCAACGCACTGCACGTCAGTGGACCCGACGAGGCGGCGCTGGCCGCGACGCTGGCGCGGCTGCAGCAGCTCGAGCCCGCGCTGCGCATCGAGCGCATCGATACCAAGCTGGAACACGCGTTCATCTACCTGATGAGTCGCGCCTCCGACAACAGCCAGGCGCCTGCGCGCGCCCACGCATGATGATGAACGAACGATTCTCGATCGCACGCTGGTGGGGCGTGGTGCGCAAGGAATTCCTGCAATTGCGGCGCGACCGGGTCACGTTCGCGATGATCATCGGAATTCCGATCATCCAGATGACCCTGTTCGGCTTTGCGATCAACACCGACCCCAAGCACCTGCCGACCGCGGTCATCACCGCCGACCAGAGCGAATTCACGCGCAGTTTCATCGCAGCGATGCGCAATTCGGAGTACTTCGACATCGTGGCGACGCTGCCGGACGAGGAATCCGGCCGGCGCGCGCTGGTGCAAGGCAAGGTGCTGTTCGTGGTCAACATTCCGGCCGACTTCACGCGAGACCTGGTCAAGGGCGCGCACCCATCGCTGATGGTCGAGGCCGACGCCACCGATTCGACCGCGGTAGGAACCTCGCTCGGGGCCCTGCCGTCGATCGTGCAATCCGTGCTGCAGAAGGACCTGACCGGCCCGCTGTCGAAACTGGCGGTGGGTGACCCCGCGTTCGATGTGCAGCTCCATCGCATGTACAACCCGGAGGGCATCACGCAATTCAACGTGGTGCCGGGGCTGATGGGCGTGATCCTGACGATGACGATGGTGATGATGACCGGGCTTGCCATCACGCGCGAGCGCGAGCGCGGCACGATGGAGAATCTGCTGGCCACGCCGGTGCTGCCGATCGAGGTCACCACCGGCAAGATCATCCCGTACGTGGCGATCGGCCTGCTGCAGATCAGCATCATCCTGCTGGCGGCGCGCTTCGTGTTCGGCGTGCCGTTCGTGGGCAGCGTCGTGACGTTGTACCTCTCGGCGCTGCTGTTCGTGGCGGCCAACCTTTCGGTGGGCATCATGCTGTCGTCGCTGGCACAGAACCAGCTGCAAGGGGTGCAGCTGACGTTCTTCTATTTCCTGCCGAACATCCTGCTGTCGGGCTTCATGTTCCCGTTCGCCGGCATGCCGCGCTGGGCGCAGGTCATCGGCAACGCGCTGCCCCTCACCTACTTCAACCGCCTCGTGCGCGGCATCCTGCTGAAGGGCGCGGGTTGGTCGGATCTATGGCCGCATCTGTGGCCGATGCTGATTTTCATGTTCGTGGTCATGGCGCTCGCCGTACGCTTTTATCGGCGCACGCTCGACTGAGGAGGTTGACCGGATGCGAAGCGTGGGGTTCAAATCGTCCGCGCGCACGCGGGCGACGATCGCGCTGGCAATCATCTCGGCGCTGTCCGGCTGTGCGGTCGGCCCGGACTTCCGCGTGCCGGAGTCGACATCGGCGGCAACCTATACGCCGGCGCCACAGCCGGCAGACACGGAGCAATCGCAGGGACCGGGAAGCGCGGCGCAGCACTTCGTGCAAGCCGACTCGATCGGCGGAGGCTGGTGGCGGGCGTTCGGCTCGCCCGCCCTGGACCGGCTGGTGCAGCAGGCGCTCGACGACAGCCCGACGCTTGCGCAAGCGCGGATGAAACTGGTCCAGGCGCAGCAGGACTATCTGGCGCAGGCCGGAGCGACCCAATGGCCGCAAGTCGACACCAGTCTGAAGGCGACCCGGTCCAAACCCGACCCGGCAGGCTCGGGCCTTGGCAGCCTGGTCGGAGGCCGCAGCTTTGCGCCGTTCACGCTGTACAGCGCCAAAGTCAACGTGTCGTACACGCTGGATCTGTTCGGCGCGAACCGGCGATCGCTCGAGGCGCTGGCGGCGCAGGTCGACTATCAGCAGTACGAGCTGGACGCGGCAAGGCTCTCGCTCGCGGGTAACGTCGTGACGACCGCCGTGCGACGCGCCTCGCTCGCGAAGCAGATCGCCTTGACCGGCGAGCTGCTGGCCGACCAGGGCCGGCAGCTCGACATCACCGAGCAGCGCTTCCACGCCGGTGGCGTCTCCCGGATGGACCTGCTGAGCCAGCGCTCGCAGGTCGAGCAAACGCGCGCCAGCCTGGCACCGCTTCGCACGCAGCTCGCGCAGGCCGACCATCAGCTGGCCGTCTATCTGGGGATCCCGGCGGCGCAACTGGTCTGGGGTGGCGAGGCGGGCGCCGACACCCTGGACCTGGACGCGTTCGTGCTGCCGGCGCAAGTACCGTTGACGCTGCGCTCGACCCTGGCGCAGCAGCGCCCGGACATCCGCGCCTCCGAAGCACTGCTGCACCAGGCCAGCGCCAACGTGGGCGTCGCGATCGCCAATCTTTATCCCCAGATCACGCTGTCGGCGGATACCGGACCGGAGGGAGTTCGCATCACGGACCTGGTGAACGTGTGGAGCGTCGGCGCGAACCTGACGCAGCCGCTGTTTCACGGCGGACAACTGCAGGCGCACAAGCGCTCGGCCCAGGCCGCCTACGAGGCCGCCCTGGCGGCCTATCGGCAGACGGTGTTGCAAGGCTTGCAGCAGGTGGCCGACGCGCTCCGCGCGCTGCAGCAGGACGCGATCGAGCTGCAGTCGCGCGATGCCGCGCAGCGCGACGCCCAAGCAAGCGCCGAGATCGCGAGCCAGCGCTTTGCGGTCGGAGGCCTGAGCCAGCTGGGGTTGCTCGATACGGAGCGTCAGGAGCTGCAGACGTCGCTCGATCGTACCAAGGTG
>DATBCI010000408.1:0-1635 GCA_036270555.1 Burkholderiaceae bacterium | reverse complement strand
CGACTCGACCTGGAATACGCCCAGCGAATCGCCGCGGCACAGCATCCGGTACACGGCCGGATCCTCGGACGGGATGTCCTGCATCCGCAATGTCGACCCCCTGAATGCGCTCAGGTGGTCCAAAGCCCGCCGCACGCAGCTCAGCATGCCAAGCGCCAGCACGTCGACCTTCAGCAGCCCGAGCGCGTCCAGGTCATCCTTGTCCCACTGGATCACGGTGCGATCGGCCATTGCGGCGTTTTCGATCGGAACCAGCCGCGCAAGCGACTGCTTGGCGATGACGAAACCGCCGCTGTGCTGCGACAGATGGCGCGGAAAGCCGATCAGCGTGTGCGCCAGCTCGACGACTTGCGCGATGACGGGGTTGCGGGCGTCGAAGCCGGCCTGCGCCAGCAATTCCGGTCGGATTCGGCTGCCGTCCCACCACGACATGCTCTTGGCCAGCCGGTCGACCTGATCGAGCGAAAGGCCCAGCGCCTTGCCCAGGTCGCGCAAAGCGCCGCGCGGCCGATACGTGTGCAGCGCGGCGGTCAGCGCGGCGCGGTGGCGGCCGTATTTCGCGTAGACATACTGCATGACCTCTTCACGCCGCTGATGCTCGAAATCGACGTCGATGTCCGGCGGCTCGTTGCGCTCGCGGCTGACGAAGCGCTCGAACAACACGCTCATCCGATCTGGATCGACCTCGGTGATGCCCAGGCAGTAGCACACGGCCGAATTGGCGGCCGAACCGCGGCCCTGGCACAGGATGCGTCGCTCGCGTGCAAAGCGCACGATGTCGTACACCGTCAGGAAGTACGACTCGTAGTGCAGGTCGCTGATCAGCGCGAGCTCGTGCTCGATCAGCGAGCGCACCTTGTCCGGCACACCCTGCGGATAGCGCACCGCCGCGCCTTCCCAGGTCGCGCTGCGAAGGTAAGTGGCCGGGGTCTGGCCGCTGGGCACGATCTCGTCGGGGTATTCGTAGCGCAGCTCGTCGAGCGAAAAGCGGCAGCGCTCTGCGATCGTCAGGGTCTGCGCCAGCAGTTCCGCCGGGTAGATGCGTCCGAGCCGGTACAGCGGGCGCAAGTACCGTTCGGCGTTGGGCGCCAGCTGGCGGCCGCACTGCGCCAGGGGCGTGCGCAATCGCACCGCCGTCAGCGCATCCTGCAGTTTCTTGCGGCCGCGCACGTGCATGTGCACCGCACCGGCCGCAACCAGCGGCAGCCCGGTGTCCGTGCTGACTCGCTGCAAAGCAGCCAGCCAGGCCTCGTCGTCCGGACCACGGATCAGTTCGCAGGCGATCCAGGTGCGGCCGGGCAGCAGTTGTTGCAGCCAGCGCGCATCGCGCTCGATTTTCTGCAGATCGCCCGCCTTTGCCCTTCGGGCTTCGGAGGGCAGACCCTCCTTCGCTGCATTCGCGACCTTGGAGGGCGTGCCCTCCGAAGCGCGCGGCGCGAAGGCGGGCAGCAGCAGCGCCAGCGTGTCCTGCAGCAGATGGGCCTGGGCTGTCAAATCGGCTGCAGAGAGCCGGTATTCGCCTTTGGGCGCGGCACGCCGTGCCAGCGTGATCAACTCCGACAGATTGCCGTACCCGGCACGCGTCTGTGCCAGCAGCACCAGGTGAGGGCCGTCGACCAGCCGGATTTCGGTGCC
>DATBCI010000407.1:0-1601 GCA_036270555.1 Burkholderiaceae bacterium | reverse complement strand
ATGGCCACGCTGACGGCAGCCGTCCTGTTGGCTCTCGCCTTCAGCGCTCGCCCGGCCGCCGCGGAAACCGCTTCGACCGACATCTACCGCAACGAGTTTCAGCAGTCTTTTGGAGCCCCGGTTCGGTCGCCAGCCAGCCTGGAGTCTGTTACGCAGGTCAGCGGCTCCACGGACATATGGGCCACGGACTTCCGCACGGCTTTCGGGCGCAGCACCGCCGGCTCCGTCTCGCAAGCCAGCACTATCAGCGGATCCACGGATACGTGGGGCAATGGTTTCCGTGCGTCTTTCGAGGGCCCGACGCAGGCGGCTTCGCCGGCGCGCGCGCAGTCCGAGGTAACGCTTCGCTAGCCCAGGCATGCAGAGGAACACCCCGAGGCCGGTCGCGCGGTGCGCGACCGGCCTCGGCGCTTAAGACTTCACATCGAGGCAAAACCACTAACCCTGGGGGCATCAGGGTCGTTCGCGTAAGAGGACGCGGAGCGCAAAGGGTCCTTCGAGTACGCTCTCGGTGGCGAGCAGGTGGCTTGCGGATAACCCTCCCGAGCCGGCTTCGAAATATTCGGGGATGGGATTCGCATGCAGGCGGCGGACAAGGTCGCGCCCGGCAGCACGGGCTTCTCGAGCTATCAGAAGTGGGTCATCGCGCTGCTCACCTTCCTGCAGTTCACGGTCATCCTCGATTTCATGGTCCTATCGCCGCTGGGCGCCATTCTGATACCCGGACTGAAAATCTCGCCCGCGCAATTCGGACTGGTCGTCTCGATCTATGCGTTCAGCGCCGGCGTGTCGGGGTTGGCCGCCGCCGGTTTTGCCGACCGGTTCGATCGCAAGCGGCTGCTGCTGTTCTTCTACGGCGGGTTCCTGGCCGGGACCCTGATGTGCGGTGTGGCGAGCACATACGAATTTCTTCTGCTGGCAAGGATGGTGACTGGCGTCTTCGCCGGAGTGGTTGGCTCGACCGTGTTTGCCATCACGACGGACCTGTTCGAGTATCGGGTGCGCGGACGCGTGATGGGCATCCTGCAAACTGCCTTTGCCGGCAGCAGCGTGGTCGGCGTTCCATTGGCGCTATTCCTCTCCAAGCACGGAAACTGGAACGCGCCGTTCCTGCTGATCGTGGCGATCGGTGCGCTGGTCGGTGTGGCGCTGATCCGCTACCTGCGGCCCATCGACAGCCACCTGCAGTTGCGCCCGGATCGCAGCGCGGCGCACCACTTTCTGAAGACGGTGTCCACGCCCAAATACCTGCAGGGATTTGCCGCCACCGCGCTGCTGGCGACGGGCGGTTTTATCCTGATGCCATACATGAGCGCGTTTCTCGTTTACAACCTCGGCATCGAGTTTGGTCGCCTGCCGCTGGTGTACGTGGTCACGGGCGCCTGTTCCATCGTCGCCGGTCCGCTGATCGGTCGAGCCAGCGATGCGCTGGGCAAGTTCGTGGTCTTCTGTTTCGGTTGCGCCGCCACGATCACGATGGTCGTGATCTACACGAATCTGGGGGTGACACCGCTCGGTCTGGTGATCCTGGTGAACTCACTGCTCTTCGTCGGCGTGTTCTCGCGGATGATTTCGGCGACCGCGCTGATCTCGGCCATTCC
>DATBCI010000406.1:0-10630 GCA_036270555.1 Burkholderiaceae bacterium | reverse complement strand
CCCCGCTACTCGGAACGGATCGAGCCGCTGCGGCCGGACGTGCTGGCGTCCTTATTGCGCGATTTCGACTGAGGCCGCTTCGATCGCCTCGCCAGTGCGATAGATCGGGTAAAGGTTGTAGCGCGAATCCCACGACTCGTGGCGGCGCAGGAAGAACTCGAGGCGCGCGGCAGGATCGCCGGCGAAGGCCGAATCGGTGCTCAGCTTCTCGTTGAACGCCTTCGCCAGAGACGGATCCTTCTCGAGCATCCGGCGAGCGATCGGCTCCGCCACGTAAGGCTCCACGTACTCCTTTTGCTCGAAGTGGGCATTGAAGAAGCCCCAGGCGGCGAAGGAATCCGGTGCCTGGGGCTCCAGCAGCGCCAGGGTGAGCCGCGCCAGCGGCTGAGCTGTGGGCACGATCAACGAATCGGCGGCAATGTCCAGAGTCTCGCCGGTCCACGCGCCTTCCAGCTCGACGCGGAAACGGCCTTCGAATGGCGCCCTTGAGAAGGTGGCCCGGTCGGCCTTGAAAGTCTCTACGGAGGTCTTCAGGACGGCGCGCTTGAGCCGTCCGCAGCGAATGCCGTGTAGTTTGAGCTTGGCGCCGATCAGCGCGGCGTACGCCGGCGGCACCAGGTAGGCGCGTGGCACGGTGGTCACGACGCTCGGCTTGATGCGGGCGCGATAGGGAACACGCCAGATGCGCGGAGTCTTGGGATCGTAGGTCGTCACCAGCGACCCTGAAATGGGCGAGACGACCCGTGTGTAGGCGTAACCTCGGAAATCGATCAGCGTGCCGTCATCGGCCGCCGGCGCGCCAGCGGCCACGTCGCTGCGGCCCGTTTCGCGCCAGTCCGACGAGTAGTCCAGGGCGATCTCGGAGCCCGACAGGCGCGCGGCGTCCTGATCGGCGCGCTGTACCGCGTCGTGCCACGCCGGGCCGTGTTCGGCGACCAGTTCCGCCAGGCCGACGACCGTGTTGCGCGTGACGCGCACTCGGGTTGCATAGTCCTTCCAGGAATGCGTTTCCACCAGCACGCCGAAGCGATTGCGCGCGGGTGGATAGCCCGTCGAGAAGCGCGGCGAATAGACGGACAGTTGAAAGCCCGAGGCGGGGTCGTCCGTGCGTGCCAGGTCAGGATAGAACGGCAAAGGCAGGGAGCCCTGGCGGGCCAGCCGCTCGATCAGCGCATCGCGCAGCTGCGTGCCGATCCCGCACAGGTTCGGATCCCCCTGGTTGATGGGTTCGACCTGAATGGATATGTCCGGCTCGAAGTCCGCGCCGTCGGTGACATGCAGGTCCGCGTACACCAGTGGATCCCACTCGTTGTTCAGGCGCAGCAGCGCCTGCATTTCGGGCGCATCGGCCTTGGTGTAGTCGCGGTTCAGGTTCAGATTCTGGGCGGTCGTGCGCCAGCCCATCTCCTCGGGCCCATTCTGGTTGGGACGATTCCAGCGACCAAACCGTTCATGGCCGTCCACGTTGAACGCCGGTACGAACAGCAGCGCAATCTTCTCGAGCGCTGCCGGGGCGGCGCTACCGGACAGCAACTCGCGCAACGCGATAAACCCTGCGTCCTTGCCGTCGCTCTCGCCCGGATGAATGCCGGCTTGAATCATCAGCAACGGAACAGTGCGCGGGTTGCCGCGGCAGACCAGCAGGGCCAGCATGTCGCGCCCTTCGGCCGACCGACCGAACTGCAGCACCCGGACTTCGCCCGGCCAGGCCGCGGCGTAGGCCGCGCACAGGCGCGCGACTTCATCGGTGCGGCCCGTTCTGCGAAACCCGCTCTGCTCGGCAATCGTGGACAGTGCGTTGGAGTGATTCATGGCTCTCTACAATCCGAAAGCTGCATCCGAAAACTGCACCGACGGGGGCAAATCGTGAATTCACCCGCGCTGACCTACCTGTACACGTTGGCCACGCTGGCCGTCACGTTCGTGGGATTTTCCGCCCTGGTCATCATAATGCGCCAGACCCTCGGCGGCGCGATGTCGAAGCTCGACATCCTGATCACGAGGATCTTCATTCAACTCGGATTCATGGTCGCGGCCGGCTGCATGCTGCCGCCCCTGCTGTCGCTGTTTCAGATCTCCGACGCGCAGATCTGGCGCCTGTCCAGCATTGCCGTGGCGCTTCCTGCGTTTCTCTTTGCGACCACGTATCCGTCGCGCCGCAAAGCCGCGTCAGGCGCTCCGATGCCCATCCATATCGGGATCGGCGTGTTGTGCCTGCTGCTGCTGTCGCTGAGCCTGATCTTCAATGCGGCCGGGATCTTCTCGGCGTTCAGCGGACCGGGCCCGTTCGCCGCAGCGTTGACCGGCATCCTGTTTGTGGCCGGCTGGGGCTACCTTCAGGCGCTCAATACGGTGCTCAGGCACCACCGGCTGGTGGCGGCAAGCCACGACCCGGGCGGTCTCCAGCAGTAAAGCGCGACGCGACCTCAATCGAAAAGACTCATCTGCGGATCGACCACAGGCTGCGGTTGCGCGGGCTCGGGCACCGGGTCGGCTTGCATCCGCTGGTCGACCCGATCCGTGTTCAATCCGAGGCGTTTGCACGCGATCCTGAAGCGGCGTTCGATCAGATCCGCGATTGGACCGGTGCCCCGCATGCGCACCCCGAAGGTCGAATCGTAGTCTTTGCCACCGCGCATCTGACGCACCAGGCTCATCACGTGGCGCGCTCGCAGCGGGTGGTGAGCCTGGAGCCACTCGACGAACAGTTCCGCAATCTCCAGTGGCAGGCGCAACACGGTGTAGCCGGCGAAGCGCGCACCCGCGGCGGCCGCGGCGTCCAGCACACGCTCCAGGTCCTGGTCGGTCAGCGCCGGGATCATCGGGGCCGCCATCACGCCGGCCGGTATCCCCGCCGCGTTCAACCGCCTGATGGCCTCGATCCGGCGCGCCGGCGAGTTGGCGCGCGGCTCCATCGTCCTCGCGATATCCGCACTGAGCGTTCCCACCGAAATGAAGACCTTCACCAGGTTGCGTGCGGCCATTGGGGCCAGCAGATCGATGTCGCGCGTGACCAGGCTCGACTTCGTCGTGATGCTGATCGGCTGCTCGAACTCGCTCAGCACTTCCAGCACCGACCGCGTAATCCGAAGGTTGCGCTCGGCCGGTTGATACGGGTCGGTGTTGGCACCCAGCGCGATCATCGATCGCGCTGCGTTGGACCGGCTCAATTCCTCGCGGAGCAACTCGGCCGCGTTGGTTTTCGCGAAGATTTTCGTTTCGAAGTCCAGGCCGGCCGACAGTCCCAGATAGGTGTGGGTCGGCCGCGCGTAGCAATACACGCAACCGTGCTCGCAACCGCGGTACGGATTGATCGATCGATCGAACGGCAGATCGGGCGAGCGGTTGCTCGACACGATGGAGCGTGCGACTTCGACCCGAATCTCGGTTTCGGGCGCGACGGGTGGCTCGTCCGCGTCGCCGTCGAGCGCTTGTGGGTCGGGTTCGTGCTGCAGGCGGTCGAAGCGCGAGTCGCGGTTGGAAACCGCGCCACGACCCTTCCACACCAGATGAACCGGCTGCTCGCGCGGCGCGCCAGCAGGGTCGGTTGTGGGGTCGGTGGGTAGCGCCATGGCCGTTGGAAGCATACTGTAAGAATATACAGTATCGCAAATCGCTCCGTACAGGCACGCAGAATGGCCGCTCAGGAGGCGCGGTTTCGCGATCGCTTGCCGTGATGCGCGGGCCTTAATACAATTACCGGTTGCCCGGTTTGGGCCTGTGTCTTTTTCAGGGGACGTATTCGGAATGGTTGTGATCCGGCTGGCGCGGGGCGGTGCCAAGAAGCGCCCGTTTTTCACGATTGTGGCGACCGACTCGCGCAGCTCGCGCGACGGCGGCTTCATCGAGCGTGTAGGTTTCTACAATCCGAAGGCCACGGAGACTGAAACCAGATTTCGGATCGCCCAGGACCGCCTGGGGCACTGGCGCAGCGTAGGGGCGCAAATGAGCCCGACCGTGGCGCGCCTGGTCAAGACGTTTGGCGCCTCTGCCGCTGGCGCTGCCGTGGCACCACCGGCTGAGACGCCAGCGCAGGCTGCTGCACCAGCTCAGGAAGAGCAACCTGCGGCGGGGGTGGAGGCAGCGTAGCTGGCGCGCCCGAACCGGGTGTGGTCGCAACCGGCGCGACACGGACGCAGTTGATCGAGCTGGGCCGGGTGCGCGGCGCCTACGGCGTTCGCGGATGGGTCAAGGTGGCCCCGCATACGCCGTCGGCCGAAGTGCTCAGGACCAACCGGCGCTGGTGGCTGCTGGAGGCGACCGGCGAGCGTGAGGTCCAGGTCAGCGCGGTTCGGCGCCAGGGCGCGGGTCTGGTGGCCAAGTGGGATGGCTGCGACAGCCCGGAGGCGGCCGACGCATTGAAGGGAACCGCAATCGCGGTGGCGCGGCGCGACTTTCCGCCGCTGCCGGTAGAGGAGTTCTACTGGGTCGATTTGATCGGGTTGCAGGTGATCAACCGGCGCAAGCAGATGTTGGGAGTGGTCAAAGGGCTCAGAGCCAGCGCCGGCCATGACGTGCTCGAGATCGAGCCGGCGACACGAGTTGGGCAAAAGCAGGGCGCGCAAATACTGGTGCCGATGGTCGGCGACTTCATTGATGGCATCGATCTGCAGGCGGGCACGATCTGCGTGAATTGGGAACCCGAATGGCTGGCCTAGTGCAATTCGACGCGATCACCTTGTTTCCGCAGATGTTCGAGGCGCTGACACAGTATGGTGTGACGCGCCGCGCGCACGAGCGCGGATTGTGGCGCCTTCGAAGCTGGAACCCGCGGGATTTCACGCACGACGTCCATCGCACGGTCGACGATCGCCCGTTCGGCGGCGGACCGGGCATGGTCCTGATGGCCGAGCCCCTGGCGCGTGCGGTCGAGGCTGCGCGCGCGGCCGACGCTGCGTCCGCAAGCGCCCGGCCCCGGGTCATTTGCCTGTCGGCGGCCGGCCAGCCCTTGACCGATGCCAGGGTCAAGCAGCTTGCTGACGAGGGTACGCGCGGCCAGGGACTGGTCCTGGTGTGCGGTCGCTACGAGGGGATCGATCAGCGCTTCATCGACGAGATGGTCGACGAGGAGATTTCGATCGGCGACTTCGTCCTTTCCGGCGGGGAAATCGCCGCAATGAGCCTGATCGACGCTGTGGTTCGCCAGCTGCCGGGTGCCTTGAAAGAGGAATCGGTGCGCGATGAATCCTTTGCCGATGGGCGTTTGGACGCTCCCCAGTACACGCGCCCGGAATCGTGGCGGGGACGCACGGTGCCTGCGGTGCTGCTGTCCGGGGACCACGCGAGAATCGAGCAGTGGCGGCGCTCGCAGGCGCTGGAGCGGACGCGCTGCGTCCGTCCGGACCTGTTGCACCCGGCCAGCCTAGCCTGTGACAACCTAAGCGCCAACCTAAGCGCCTGAGCGTAAGACGGAGAAAAGAAGTGAACCTGATCCAGCAACTCGAGCAGGAAGAAGTGGCCCGGCTGAGCGCGAGCAGGGCCATTCCCGACTTTGGCCCCGGCGACACGGTCATTGTCAACGTCAACGTGGTGGAGGGAACGCGCAAGCGCGTTCAGGCCTACGAAGGCGTTGTGATCGGACGGCGCAATCGCGGGCTGAACTCATCATTCCTCGTGCGCAAGATTTCGAGCGGCGAGGGTGTCGAGCGGACCTTCCAGCTGTATTCGCCCTCGGTGGCTTCGATCGAAGTCAAGCGGCGCGGAGACGTGCGGCGCGCCAAGCTGTACTACCTGCGCCAGCGTTCCGGAAAATCGGCGCGTATCCGCGAGAAGCTGGAAGGCAAGGCCGAAAGCTGACCGGCCGTTGGACGCTGGGCCGGCGCGCACCAGGCCGTTGCAACGTCGCCAGCAGTTTTTCGCACGGCCTGCCAGGCCGATGACCATCGACCCGCGCTTGCTCCCGCTCGATCGAAGTTTCGAGGAGCTTCGCGTTCGAGGCGAAGCGATCGCGGCGCCGCGGCTGTCGCCAGGCGCTGTGCGCGCCCGTTTCTCGAAGTCCCTGCCGTGGGCGCCGGAGCTGCAGTCCGATGTTCTGCGATCGGATCAGGCCAAGCCGCGCAAGCCGGCCGCCGTGCTGATTCCCCTTATTCAGAGCGACGATCAGCTCACGGTGCTGTTAACCCAACGGGCCCGGCACTTGCATGACCACGCGGGGCAGATCAGCTTCCCCGGCGGGCGCATCGAACCATCCGATCGCGGACCGGCCGAGGCCGCGCTGCGCGAAGCGGCCGAGGAAACCGGCCTCAGCATCGAGCGGATTGAATTGCTGGGAATGCTTCCCGTCTACTCGACCATAACGCGGTTTGACGTGACTCCGGTGGTCGGAATGATCGCCGCTCCGGTCGCCGTGAAACTGGACGCAAGCGAGGTTGAAGACGCATTCGAGGTCCCGCTCGCCTTCCTGATGGACCCGGGCAACCAGCAGCGGCGCATCGCGACCGCCGCAGGCGAGCAGCGATTCGTCTATACGATCCCGTATCACGATGGGTCGCGCGAACGCATGATCTGGGGCGTCACCGCGGCCGTGCTGCGCAATTTGTATGCTTTCCTGAGGGTGGACTGATGGCCTGGTTGGCGCTGCTGGCCACATTGCTGCTGGAGCAGGCCATCGCTTTGCCATCGAACAACCCCGTCTACAGCCTTGCGGCCGTGCTGTCCGACTCCACGGCGCGCCAGCTCAATGCGGGTCGGACTCGGCACGGCGCGTACGCCTGGTTTGTGCTGGTCGGCGGCGCGCTCATAGTGACCGGTGTGGCCTACTACGCCGCGCGTTCAGTCCACTGGATCGCGGCGCTGCTGTTGGACGTTGCGGTGCTGTATTTCGCCTTCGGGTTTCGCCAGTTCAGCCATCCGCTGACGCGGATTCAGGCGTCCCTGGACGCGGGCGACATCGCAGGGGCGCGCCAGATGCTGGTCGAGTTGAAGCGGCGCACGGACCCGGCTTTTCGGGCGACCGACGCCAGCCCCGGCGAAATCGCCCGGCAAGCGATCGATATTGGCCTGCTCGAAGCGCATCGTCACGTATTTGCGGTGCTGTTCTGGTTCGTGGTTCTGCCCGGTCCGATCGGGGCCGTCATGTACCGCCTGTCCGAGTTCGTGAATCGGCGCTGGAATCCGCGCCTGGCGGTCGGTAGCGCAGCGTTGCCGGCGGATCGGTTCGGGCAGTTCGCGGCGGCAGCGTTTCGGATGATCGACTGGATTCCGGCTCGCCTGACCGTGCTCGGCTTTGCGATCGTCGGCGATTTCGAGGGTGCCGTCTATTGCTGGCGCCGGATCTCGGCCGTATCGCAAACGCAATCGGTGAGCTCGCGGGAGCTGATTCTGGGGGCAGCCGGGGGCGCCCTGGGATTTCGCATCCTCACCGAAAGTGAATCACTGCGGATTTTCGACGAGCCCGGTCAGGAGGGCGCCGGCTTGAGCGAACCCGATCCGCGCGCAATGCGATCGGCGGTGGGTCTGGTCTGGCGCGCTCTGCTGCTCTGGATGATTCTGCTGCTGCTGCTGACCGCGGCAACTTTCATTTAAGAAGGCAGTCAGCGGCGCAGTCAGCGATTGTGGCCGCACTGCCAGCAAGCCCCAAACTGGGGCTCGAGCTCCTCGCCGCATCGCACGCACCGCCACGGCTCGCCGCGGTTGGGCGAGGACAGTTCCTCGAGAAGGCGCTGCGCCATCGGTTCGTCCAGATCATTGCGCAGCCATATCTCGGGAGCGCATTCCTGCCATGGGATGTCGCCCACAGCGCCGTACAGAGCGGCGCGCCGTACTTCGCAGGCAAAGCCCGCGGCTCGCAGGACGTTGGCGTAGTGCTCGGCCTGCAGTGGGTGATCGCAACGCAGAATCCGCTTCATGCGGGCGCGATCGAGTCAGCCGACCATCACGCGGCCGCCGCGGGCGGCCGCAACTTGAGCAAACGCTCGATTCGGACCGATGCGGGCGGGTGCGAGTTGTAGAAGGTCGAATGAATCGGGTCGGGGGTCAAGGTCGTCGCGTTGTCCTTGTAGAGCTTGACCAGCGCGTCGATCAGAGCGCGCGACGACGCGTAGTTCGCCGCAAACTCGTCGGCCTCGAACTCCTGACGCCTCGACAACAGGCTTGATATCGGAGCGAACGGGAACGTGAACACCGGCATGACCAGGAAAAACAGCACCAGCGCCAGGCCATCATTGCGTGCCTGCAGCAGCGGCTCGACCCCCAGACCCTGGTAGAACCAGGTGCGCTGCATCAGCCAGCTCAGCGCGAGCAGCAGCACGGCGCTGGCCACGAAGCCCAGCACCAGCCTCTTGCGCACGTGCTGCAAGCGGAAATGACCGAGCTCGTGCGCCAGGACCGCCTCGATCTCCGGCGGCTGGAGTCGCTCCATCAGCGTGTCGAAGAACACGATCCGCTTGGCCGCTCCCAACCCCGTGAAATAGGCATTGCCGTGGCTCGAACGGCGCGATCCGTCTACCGTATAGACGCCGCTCGAACGAAAACCCGCGCGCCCCAGCAGCGCCTGGATCCGTTGCAGCAAGTCCTGATCGGCCAGCGGCGTGAAGCGATTGAACAGTGGCGCGATCACGATCGGAAACAGGACCGTAAAAAGCAGCGTAAAGCCGCACCAGACGAACCAGGCATATACCCACCAGGCGGGGCCAGCGAAGCGCATCAGCGTCAGGATCAGCGCCAGCAATGGCAAACCGATGGCCGCCGTCAGGACGACCGATTTGGCGGTATCGGCCAGGAACAACGCGGTCGTCATCCGGTTGAAGCCGAATCCCTGCTCGATGCGGAACTGCCGGTACCACTCGATCGGCAGGTCCACCAGGCTGACCACCAACACAACGCTCGCAGCCAGTGCCAGTTGGAAGCTCATCCCGTAGCCGAGCCATCGCCCGAGCAGGTCGCACAGCGCCTGCAGCCCTCCGCACAGTGTGAGCACCAGCAACACGCCGGCACTGGCGGCGATCTCCATCATCGACAGGCGTTGCTTGGCCACCGTGTAGGCAGCGGCCTTGCGGTGAGCGTCCAGGCTGACCTGTGCGGCGAATTGCTCCGGCACGGCATCGGCGCGGCGCAGAACATAGCGGATCTGCCGCGTGGCGAGCCAATACTTGAGCCCGACGTTCAGCGCCAGCAATGCAACAAAGATCCAGGTGAACAGGGCAGGCGTCATCGCCGATGTGCGCAGGCCGTGCGAGAATCCAGAGCAGCCGGGTAAAGCAGCCGAGTAACTCTCGAGTAACTGAGCGGGTCCTTACTTTGGTGGCCAACGCCGCGCCGGGCGACGGAGACGGATCGAGAAATTATGTCACAGCAGGCCCCGCAACCCGAATCGCTTGCCCGCCCTTCCTCGACAGTCGACGAAAACCGGCTGGTGTGGGTTGACATGGAGATGTCGGGCCTGAGCCCCGACACCGACCGGGTGCTCGAGCTGGCGATGGTCGTGACCGATGCGGAATTGAACGTGCTGGCCGAGGGACCGGTGATCGCGGTCCACCAGGGCGATTCGGTTCTCGACGCCATGGATGCGTGGAACCGCTCCACCCACACGCGCTCCGGGCTGACGTCGAGGGTGCGCGAGTCGACCGTGGACGAAGCGCAAGCCGAGCGGCGGATGCTCGATTGGCTGGCTCGCTATGTCCCCGCCGGCCGCTCGCCGATGTGCGGCAATTCGATTTGCCAGGATCGCCGCTTCATGGCGCGCTGGATGCCTCGCCTGGAGGCGTTTTTCCACTATCGCAATCTGGACGTCAGCACGCTGAAAGAGTTGGCCAGGCGCTGGAAGCCGGAAGTGCTGCGCGGCTTCGAAAAGAAGAGCCGACACGAAGCGCTGGCCGATGTATACGAGTCGATCGCGGAATTGAAGCATTACCGCGAGGTCTGGTTTCTCCCCTGAGGCCGGTCCCCGGGCTGGGCGAGACACCTGCGCCGTTTGCGATGAGTCCCCCGGCCAGGAGTCGAACCTGGATCTCACGCTTAGGAGGCGCGTGCACTATCCATTGTGCTACCGGGAGGTGGACGGGGGCGCGCGTCGTGCGCAGAGCTTGCTAATGGCTTTCTCACGGAGTATACGGGCCGCTCCATGTGTTACATCAGCGCGGCACATTGCTTAACAAGCAGGCAGGGCAGCTACGCGCCGTGCTGGCGCCGTTTGGAGCCGTAGTGGTCGCTGTTATCCACACGGTCTGTGGATAAAATCCGCTGCTCATTGCACCCAGCCACCGTAGAAAATCGATGTCTCGAGCACGCTCAGAAGGCCGCGACTATAGCGAAGCATCGATCCGGGTCCTGAAAGGCCTGGAGCCGGTGCGCCAGCGCCCCGGCATGTACACGCGCACCGACAGCCCCCTGCATATCGTGCAGGAGGTGATCGACAACGCGTCCGATGAGGTTCTGGCCGGGAGCGCGTCCCGGATCGACGTCACGGTCCATAAGGACGGAGCGGTCACCGTCGAGGACGACGGCCGGGGTATACCGGTCGGCCTTCATCCGGAAGAGGGGCAACCGGTCATCGAGCTGGTCTTCACGCGCCTGCATGCGGGCGGCAAGTTCGAGAAGGGCGGCGCAAGCGCCTATTCGTTCTCCGGCGGATTGCACGGGGTCGGAGTGTCGGTCACCAATGCGCTGTCGGGCCGGCTCGAAGTGACCGTAT
>DATBCI010000405.1:0-1841 GCA_036270555.1 Burkholderiaceae bacterium | reverse complement strand
GGTCGAACTGGGACGCATCGGGGCTGGCCGGTTGGCGGTCTCGCTGGGACCGGTGACGATCGGCCCGCTGGTGCGCGACGGCCTGGCGCGGCTTGGCACGCAGGCGGCCCCCGATCGTGTTCAGCTTGAAGAAGGACCCGGACTCGAGGCAACCGCTTGGGCGGACCCGGAGCGCCTCCGCCAGATCATCGCCAATCTGGTCATCGGAGCGCTGCAGTGCAGCCGGCGTGACATGGTTCGGGTCGGCGTGCGCGCGCGCGCCGACGGCGGCGCGACGATCTGGATACGGGGTGCCTCGCCCACGATGGCGCTGCGGCAGCTCGAGGGGACGTTCCTGCCACTGGATGACGGATCGCCCGACGAGCTGCCCAGCCAGAACGTTCAGGTCAGCCTGGCATTGACGCAAAAGCTGATCGAGCTGATCGGTGGCCATCTGCGAGTGCAACGCGATGCCGATTCGCAATTCGAACTGCTCCTCGAATTGCGCACCGCCGGCGCCGACGGCGAAGCGCAAGGGTTGGCAGGCGCGGCATGAACAATCCGGCGCAAGCACGGCAGGTCAACGAGGCAGCGGCGCGCAAGCCGATTCGACGAACCGACTATCAGCCCCCGGCGTTCGGCATCGAACGGGTCGCGCTGTGGTTCGATCTGGCGATCGAGTCGACCGACGTCGAAGCGCGGCTGCAGGTGCGGCGTGCGCCGCAGGCGCAGGGCGTGCCGCTGCGGCTGGACGGCGAAAGGCTGCAGTTGCTCTCGATCAGCCTCGATGGGCGCGAGCTGCGGGCAGGTGAATTCGAGGTCGACCAGTCCGGCCTGACGATCCGCTCCGGCCTGGCTCCCTCGTTCGTCCTGACGGTTCGCACCCGCCTGCAGCCGCAGGTCAACTCGGAGCTGCTCGGTCTTTACGGTTCGTCCGGCACACTGCTCACGCAGTGCGAAGCACAGGGCTTTCGCCGCATCACGTACTTCGCCGATCGCCCTGACGTGCTCGCGCGCTATACGGTTTGCCTGCGCGCCGATCAAAGTCGCTTCCCGGTGCTGCTGTCCAACGGCAATCTGGTCGAGCAGGGCAACCTGCCCGACGGCCGCCACTTCGCAACCTGGGACGATCCTCATCCGAAACCGAGCTACCTGTTCGCATTGGTGGCCGGACGCCTGCAATGCCGCGAGTCCCGCATCACGACGCGTTCGGGTCGCGCGGCGCGCCTGCAGTTGTGGGCGGCCGAGGGCGATCTGGCGCGCCTGGAGCATGCGCAGCACAGCCTGGAACGCGCGATCGCCTGGGACGAGGTGCGGTTCGGACTCGAACTGGACCTGGACCGCTACATGATCGTCGCAGTGCGGGACTTCAACTTCGGTGCGATGGAAAACAAGGGCCTGAACCTTTTCTCCACACGCTACGTTCTGGCCGACCCGACCATCGCGACCGACGGCGATTTTGCCGAGGTCGAGGCGGTGGTCGGTCACGAATACTTCCACAACTGGACCGGCAATCGGGTGACCTGCCGCGACTGGTTTCAGCTGTGCCTGAAGGAAGGCCTGACGGTCTACCGCGAGCAGGAGTTCGTGCGCGACATGCTCAAGCGCGGCTTCTCGGATCCAGTCTGTGCACAATCGGCTTCCAGCGTGCCGCGCATCGACGCCGTGCGAACGCTGCGCACCAGTCAGTTCGCCGAGGACGCCGGGCCGATGGCACACCCCGTGCGGCCCGACTCGTACCTGGAAATCAACAACTTCTACACGCCGACCATCTACCGCAAAGGGGCCGAGCTGATCCGGATGCTGGCCACCCTGATCGGGGAATCCGCGTTCAGCCGCGGATTCACGCAGTTCATCGCGCG
>DATBCI010000404.1:0-5262 GCA_036270555.1 Burkholderiaceae bacterium | reverse complement strand
CACGCACGTTGCGTCGGTGGCCGCGGGCCGCGCCAAGTACTACTCGTCGACCACGCCCGACACCAACGGCATGGCGCCGAACGCGAACATCGTCGACGTGCAGGTGCTCAATGGCACCGGAGCAGGCACTCTGAGCGACGCCATCGAGGGCATCGAGTGGGTGATCTATCACGCGAAGGACTACAACATTCGCGTGATGAACGTGAGCCTCGCCGCGTCGTCGACGCAGACCTGGCAGACCGATCCTCTGTGCGCCGCGGTGCGCAGCGCGACCGCGGCCGGCATCACCGTCGTGGTGGCGGCGGGCAACTTCGGCCTGTCGAGCTCCAACCAGGAGGTGTACGGGGCGATCAGCTCGCCCGGCGACGATCCGTCGGTGATTACGGTCGGCGCGGTGAATTTTCACAACACGGTCTCGCGTGGCGACGATACGGTGGCTCACTTCAGCTCGCGCGGTCCTACCGGCGGCTCGTACGTCGACACGGGCGGCGTCACGCACCATGACAACCTGCTCAAGCCAGACCTGGTTGCACCCGGAAACGCGATCGTTTCGGCCGCTGCCACGAAGGCGAGCAGTAGCAATCCGACCTGGAACTACCTGGCGCACAACTACTACGGCAGCTTGGTGTCGCCGCTGAGCATACCGTCGGTCTACCCCGAGACGCAGATGATGCTGTCCGGCACGTCGGTCGCCGCGCCCTCGGTGGCCGGCGCTGTTGCGCTGATGCTGCAGGCCAATCCCGGACTGACCCCGCCGCTGATCAAGGCCATCCTGCAGTACACCGCGCAGCCTCTACCGGGCTTCAATCTGCTCGAACAGGGCGCGGGCTACCTGAACGTCGACGGCGCGGTCGTGCTGTCCAAAGCGCTCCACAACAATGTGGCCATCTCGATCCTGAACGGCACGATCAGCGCTGGCGACGCGTTGCTGGCCACGGGCATGCCGGTGCAATCCTCGACCGTCAACGGCACAGCGTTCAACTGGTCGCGCATTGCATTCGTCGGCGGCAACCACGCCGTCAGCGGCTCTGCGCTATTTGCCAAATACCAGCCGATCTACGACCCGCGCATTACCTGGGCTGACGACATCGTGCGGTTCCGGCAACCGTTGTACTGGTCGGGCTCCGGTATCGCGGCCAACACATACGTGCAGAACTTCACCGACACGGCCGCCCCCAGTGGATCGCTGCTGACAGCCGGCGTCGTGAGTGCGGATGCATTGGCAGGCACCAGCGATGCAACAGGCAAGACCGGCGCCTTCATCCCAACCGCCACACTGTCGGGCTGGCTGATGGGCGGCAGCGGAACCACGCTCACCCAGGGGGTTGTCCTGAGCCAGGGTGTCATCCTGAGCGAGGGCGTGCTGCTGAGCGAAGCCATCGTCCTGAGCGAAAGCGTAGTCATGAGCGAAGGCGTACTGCTGAGCGAAGGCGTACTGCTGAGCGAAAGCGTCGTCCTGAGCGAGACCGGCAGCGGCATGAACGTCAACTTCAATACCGCGGGCGCCCTGGCGGGCGAGCCCTGATCCACCAAGGCAGGCCATTGACCGCCGCGATGAGCGCACCCGAGGCAACCCCGACACCTGCGAGCCTGCCCGTCTACTTGCGGCTGCACCGGGCGCTGATGCCCGATTACAACCGCAAGGCGGCCGGCTATTGGTGGGCGGTCGTCGCGCTCGGCGCGGTCAGCCTGGCACACGCCTTGGCGCAGGTCGCCACCTTCGCCGGCACCGACATCGTGCGCATCGTCGCGGGGGTGGCGGTTGCGATGATCGCCGGCACCTTTCCGGTCAGAATCCCGCGCTCGAAGAGCTCGTTTGCCGCCGGCGAAATCTTCATCTTCCTGCTGCTGCTGATGTACGGACCGGCTGCGGCCACGCTGGCCTCGGCCGGCGAGGCCAGTGTGGGCTCGGCGCGCACGTCCAAGCGCTGGACCAGCCGCATCGGCAGCCCGATGATGGCCGCGCTGGCGATGCTCTTTGCGGGCAGCTTGTTTGCAGCGCTGACCGGCGCGCTCAAGGCGCACGGCCTGTACAACGAAGGCATGCTGCTGGTGTGCTCAGTGCTGTTTGCCGTCCTGTACTTCCTGGTGAACACGCTGCTGGTGACCATGGTCGCGTTCCTGAAGCGCAGCGAGATGATCGTGTGGTCGGAGTGGGTCGGCAGCTTCGGCTGGGTCGGCATCGCCTACGCCGGCACGGCATCGCTGGCGACGCTGTTGTATCTGGTATTCGCGCGCTTTGGCATGGGCGTGCTGTTCGCCGCCACGCCGATCATCGCGATGCTGTTGACCACGCTGCATTATTATTTTCGACAGCAGGAAACCATTGAGCAGAACCGCAAGACTCGCCTCGAAGCCGCCGAGCGCGAGGCCGCACAGGCCGCCAAACACGCCGAGGAACTGCAGCACATCGCCTACCACGACAGCCTGACCGATCTGCCCAATCGAAGCCGCTTCAACGAGCGCCTGCAGCAGGCGATCGAACGCAGCCATGCGCGGGCGCGCCATCAGTTCGCGGTGCTGTTCCTCGACTTCGACCGCTTCAAGATCATCAACGACAGCCTGGGCCATCGCGCCGGTGATGAATTCCTGATACAGGTATCGCGCCGCATTCTCGGCCACGTGCGCGAGCAGGATCTGGTAGCGCGCCTCGGGGGCGACGAGTTCGCGGTCCTGATGAACGACATCGAGGACCAGCAGCAGGCCACCGCGCTGGCCGATCGCTTGCTGCGGGTGCTGCGCGAGCCGCTCCTGATCAGCGGCTCGGACATCGCCACCAGCGCCAGCATCGGCATCACGTTCAGCGGCTTCGGCTATCGCACGCCGGACGACGTGCTGCGCGATGCCGATATCGCGATGTACCGGGCCAAGACGCAGGGCAAGGCGCGCTACGCCGTGTTCGACGCCAGTCTTCACGCCCAGGTGACCCGACAGCTCCATCTGGAAAACGATTTGCGGCGCGCCATCGAAACCGACCAGCTTGCGCTCGCTTACCAGCCGATCTTCCGGCTGACCGACGGCAAACTGATCGGCTGCGAAGCGTTGACCCGCTGGGATCATCCGACGTACGGTGCGATTGCACCGAACACGTTCATCCCGATCGCCGAGGAGTCGGGACTGATCAGTCAGATCAGCATGTGGGCGGCCGAGCGCAGCTGCCAGCAGCTGAGCGCGTGGCGCCAGAGCAACCCGGAGCTCGCCAACCTGGCGATGCACGTCAACATCTCGGGCAACGATCTGTGCCAGAAGACGTTCGGCGAACAGGTGACGCGCGCGCTGCTGCAATCGGGCATCTCGCCGAGCCAGCTGACGCTCGAGATCACCGAGAACATCCTGATGGACCGCCTCGAGAGCGCGCGCGACACGATGAACTACCTGCGCAACCAGGGGGTCGCCATTTCCATCGACGACTTCGGCACCGGGTACTCCTCGCTGAGCTACCTGTCGAGACTGCCGATCAGCAGCCTGAAAATCGATGCGTCGTTCGTGCAGAAGCTGGAGGCGAGCTCGAGCGAAACCGAAGTCGTGCGCGCGATCGTGATGCTGGGCCGCTCGCTCAAGAAGTCGGTCATCGCCGAGGGGATCGAAACGCCGGCACAGCTGAAGCTGCTGCGCGAGCTGGGTTGCGAGCTCGGCCAGGGCTTCCATCTCTCAGTGCCTTTGGCCGGTTCCCAGCTTCAGACTCTGCCGACCACGGCCCGCGCCGTACGCGATGTTCTCGAGGTGGTCGGCAACGCCAAGGTTGTTCCGCTGTTTGGCTGACGGCCTGCCTGCACTCGTATCATTGCGTTGGAGAAACTGAAAAGGGCATTGCGTTGAGCCCTGGCCTTGCTTCGCATCGTGCTTGCCTGCTGCGCGCGAGCGATCAGACGCTGCTGGTCTCCTTCGGCAATCAAATTTCCCGCGAGGCGAACCGGCAGGTGCACCGGCTGGCCGCCGCGCTAAGCGACGAGCCGATCGACGGCGTGCTCAACCTGCACCCGGCGTATTGCTCCCTGTTGATCAAGTTCGATTCGCGTCGAACCACTCACGAAGCGGTCGAGGACGCGTTGAGTCTGCGACTGCATCGAAAACAAGCCTCAGCCGTGGCTGGACGCACCGTCGAGATTCCGGTGTGCTACGAGCGCGAGTGCGGACCCGACCTCGTATCGCTGGCTCGAATGCGGGGATTGACGGTGGAGGAGCTGATCCGGATCCATTCGCAGACGACCTACACGGTGTACTTCCTCGGTTTCGCTCCGGGCTTCGCATACCTGGGTACGGTGCCCGATGCCATCGCTGCTCCGCGGCTGGCCTCGCCCCGACATCGCGTCGAGCCCGGCAGCGTTGGCATCGCGGGGCGTCAGACCGGCATTTACCCGTGCCCCGTACCCGGTGGCTGGCAGCTGGTCGGCCGCACGCCGCTGGCCCTGTTTCGCGCCGACCGCAATCCGATGGCGCTGCTCGCGTGCGGGGACGAGGTCCGGTTCCGGCCGATCTCCCGCGACGAGTACGAACGGATCGAGAAGGGTGAGCTGTGATCCTGGTCGAGATGCCGGGGTTGATGACGACGGTCCAGGACCTGGGTCGCGAGGGCTTTGGTCCGATGGGCGTTTCCGCATCGGGCGCGGCCGATCCGATCGCGTTGCGCATCGGCAATCGCCTGCTCGGAAATCGGGAAGGGGCCGCCGCGCTCGAATGTACGCTGGTTGGAGGTGCTTTCCGCTTCGAAATCGATACCTGGGTCGCCATCACAGGATCGGACTTCACGGCAATGCTCGATGATGCGCCGCTTGAGAACTGGATCGTCCAGCGGGTTCAAAAGGGGCAGGTCCTGCGGATGCCGTCGACGCGCTCGGGTGCGCGCTGTTACCTGTGTGTGAGCGGCGGAATCATGGTGCCGCTGGTCCTGGGGAGCGCATCGACCCATGTGTTGAGCGCACTGGGGGGCTTCAACGGGCGCGCGCTTCGCAAGGGCGATGTACTGCAAGTCGGACCGTGCCAGCCTCCCGCGGCGCAGCGCCTGAACCCGAAGTTCGCCGCGAGCTTCGCGCCGCGCCTTTGCCTGCGGGTTACGGAAGGTTTGCAATCGGACTGGTTCACCGAAAACTCGAGCAATGCCTTCCTCGAAACGCGCTACCAGGTGACGGAGGCCTCCAATCGGATGGGGCTGCGCCTTGCTGGGGCGGCGATCGAATGCATCGTGCAGGACGAGATGATCACCAGTGGCGTGCCCTTGGGCGCCGTCCAGGTGCCTGCCGGCGGCCAGCCGATGATCGTGTT
>DATBCI010000403.1:0-4923 GCA_036270555.1 Burkholderiaceae bacterium | reverse complement strand
CGATGTGCCCCTGGTGGTGGTGATCCTCGCCTGCTTCATCGCCGGTGCCGTGGCCGGGATATTGGCGCTGGTGCCACACCTGCTCAGACAGCGCAAACGCATCGCCGTGCTGTCGCGCTCGGTGAGCGAGCGCACGGTCGTTGTTCCGGAGGTCGCCGCCGAAAGCCTGACCGACGTGGCGCGGCGGGTCGGCGCGGTGGGTGGCCTGGAAGCCGAGACGCGCAGCCGCCGCTGACCGATGGAATTCGAACCCTGGTATCTGTCGGCGCTGCCGGTGCTGTTTGCGGTCGGCTGGTGGGCGCGCGGCCACGAGGCGCGGGTGCGCGTCGCCGACCAGGGCGCCGCTCCACGGTCGCTGTTTCGTGGCCTGCAGCTGCTGCTGAGCGAACAGCCCGACCGCGCCATCGACGCCTTTATCGAGGTGGTCAAGCTCGATCCGGAAACGATCGAGCTGCACTTCGCACTCGGCAGCCTGTTTCGCCGCCAGGGCGAGATCGAGCGGGCGGTGCGGATCCACAACTACCTGTTCAACCGGGCCGATCTGCCGGCTGCGGAACGAGCCAACGCGCTGGCCGAGCTCGGGCGGGACTATCTGAAAGGCGGCATGCTGGATCGTGCCGAGAACGCGTTCAGCCGCCTGCTGGACGAGCGCCAGCACCGCTTCGAGGCGCTGCGATCCTTGTTGCGTGTGTATCAGATGGAGCGCGAATGGCAGCGCGCCATCGAGTGCGCGCGCCAGTTGGAGACCGAGGCCGGTGAAACCCACAAGTTGGCCACTGCCCATTTCCACTGCGAGCTGGCCGAGCGGGCGGTCGCGGCGGGCGACCTGGATCGCGCCGGCGCGCAGTTGCGGGAAGCGCTGGAGGCGCACCGCAAGTCGGTGCGTGCCGCGATCCTGGCCGGCGATGTGGCGTTGAGGCGCGGCGAGCGCACGGATGCGATCAAGCACTGGTTGAGCATCATCGCGGAAGCGCCCGAGTACGCCCCGCTCGTGATGGATCGACTGATGGCGGCGCTCGATGCGGAGGCACGCCGCCCCGAGGCGCTTGCAGTGCTGCGGCGCAGCCTGCAGGAGCATCCGTCGATCGATCTGATCGACCAGGGATGTCGCTGGATCCGGCAGTGGGAGGGCGAGGCCGCGGCCGAAGCGCTGCTGCGAGAGGAGCTGAAGCAGCATCCGTCGCTGCTGGGCTTCGAGCGCTTGCTGGCTATCCAAAGCAGCCGCGCTCCGGCCGATCCCGAATTGGCCCTGTTGCGCGGTCTGATACAGGCTCATGCGCAGAAGCTGGCGCGCTATCGTTGCAACCGGTGCGGCTTTCGCAGTCGCGAGTACTACTGGAACTGTCCCGGCTGCTCGAACTGGGACACCTACCCGCCGCGCCGCATCGAAGAGTTGGAGGTCACTTGAAGTCAGGTCGAAAAGACCCGAACGGCCCCTCACCCCCGACCCCTCTGCCCAAGGGGAGAGGGGAGGCTGGTAGTCCGGACATTGCCACGGTGGAATCGACGATCGGCAATACGCCGCTGGTGCGGCTGCAGCGGATGTGCGCCCCGGGGCGCGGCAACTGGCTGCTGGCCAAGCTGGAAGGGAACAACCCGGGCGGATCGGTCAAGGATCGCCCTGCCTTCTCGATGATCCGGCGCGCCCAGGAGCGCGGTGAGATCAAGCCGGGCGACCGCCTGATCGAGGCGACCAGCGGCAACACCGGCATCGCGCTGGCCATGATCGCGGCGATGCGCGGCTTTCGGATGACGCTGATCATGCCGGACGACCTGTCGGCCGAGCGACGCGCGTCGATGAAGGCTTACGGCGCCGATCTGATCCTGACGCCGGCGTCCAAGGGCGGGATGGAGTACGCGCGCGACCTGGCGCTGCAGATGCAGGCGCGCGGCGAGGGCAGGGTGCTCGACCAGTTCGCCAATCCCGACAATCCGCTCGCGCACTACGAGACCACCGGCCCCGAGCTGTGGCGCGATACGAAAGGCGCCATTACGCACTTCGTCTCCAGCATGGGCACGACCGGCACCATCATGGGCGTGTCGCGCTTCCTGAAAGAGAAGAATCCGCGCATCCAGATCGTGGGCGCACAGCCGGCGGAAGGCTCGCGCATTCCGGGCATCCGCAAATGGTCTGAAGAGTATCTGCCCAAGATCTACGAGGCCTCGCGCGTCGACCGGCTCGAATACGTGACGCAGGCGGACGCCGAGAACATGGCGCGCCGGATGGCGGCCGAGGAGGGCATCTTCGGCGGAATCTCCTCGGGTGGGGCGCTGTCGATCGCGCTGCGCGTGGCCGAAGAGGTCGACAATGCGCTGATCGTGTTCGTCGTGTGCGATCGCGGCGACCGCTACCTGTCGACCAACGTGTTTTGAACGGTCAGCCTGCGGCCGCAGGCCACAACCATCCAAAACAGCCGGCGCTCAGCAATCCATACAGCAGGCCGTCGATGGTGGTGCGGATCGTGGTTCCCCAGGAACGGCGGTACCAGATCGACATCTGCCACAGTGCCAGCGCATAGCCCACGAAGGCGACGGTCCCGGTGA
This sequence comes from Burkholderiaceae bacterium, assembly GCA_036270555.1. GTDB lineage: Bacteria > Pseudomonadota > Gammaproteobacteria > Burkholderiales > Burkholderiaceae_F > VBCK01. The sequence continues at coordinate 2,379 of DATBCI010000403.1, read as the reverse complement.
TGCGGAACACCTTCAGATAGGGCGCCCCTTGCGGGAGGGTGCCGCAAGCCACATACGCGGCGAACAGGCCAACCACCAGGCTGTACACGAACCACAGCGCCAGGCTGCTGCCCATCGAGAAGGGGCCATTCGGCATCACAGTCATCACCATGACGGGGCCCTTTTTCAGCTTGTCCACGAATTGCGGATTCTTCATGTCGGCCATGCCGCTGGCGAGCGGAACCATGTAGTCGCCGGGCTCGATGGCCAGAGGGCGGACCGCGTCCATGAATGGGTCCTCCTGAGTCAGCTTGCGGTAGTCGCCTCGATGCCAGGGAAGCGCGACGTGCAAGATCCAGCTGGCGAGAAACACCAGCACTGCGGACAGAACGATCGGTAGCCACAGCGCAGCCAGACTCATTTGCCCCTCCTATCGATCCAGACCCCCGTCAGCGCTGCGCAGCATATCCGTGGAAGGCCTTGAGTGTTCGAGGACCGGCTCGGGCTACGGTAGCGCCGACCCGGTATCTGCCGGCCACTCAGCACAAAGGCCGTGAGTCGGCGTTAGTAGCTTGAAAACAAGGAGGTATTTGTGGCGGACCGGGCGGGTTGAGGGGCTGCTTTGCTCGATTTCCTTGTGCGCTGCGCCATAAAAAATCGTTGACGTTGATGTGATATATCACATACCGTATGTCACATATCAGTTTATGTGACACATCAGCTTGAGTTAGCAAGGCGCGGGGCGGGAGACCAGCCGGCCCCGATTCCAACGGGGAAACAGGCCGCCAGGCCGGGAGGGGGTGCCGTGGGAGTCAAGGGGTTGAGGCCTTCGCTGTTGAGCAGTCCCTGGCGGCAGCTGGTGCTGGGGATCGTGTGCATGGCGTGCGTAGCGAATCTGCAGTACGGCTGGACGCTGTTCGTGGCGCCGATCGAGGCCAAATTTCATTGGGGACGCGCTGCGATCCAGGTTGCGTTTTCGGTGTTCGTGTTCATCGAGACCTGGCTGATTCCGATCGAAGGCTATCTGGTTGACCGCTACGGGCCGCGCGGGGTGGTGATGTGTGGCGCGTTGCTGGTGGCGGGTTCGTGGATCCTGAACTCGTTCGCCGACAGTCTGACGCTGTTGTACGTCGGCGCGGCGCTCGGCGGCATCGGAACCGGTTGCGTTTACGGAACGTGTGTCGGCAACGCCTTGAAATGGTTTCCCGGCCGGCGTGGCCTGGCCGCGGGCTGCACGGCGGCGGGCTTCGGCGCCGGCGCGGCGCTGACGGTGATTCCGATCGGGCGGCTGATCGAATCGTCTGGCTACCAGCATGCGTTCCTGGTGTTTGGAATCCTGCAGGGCAGCATTGTGCTGCTGATGTCGCTCGGGATGATCGAGGCACCCAAGCTGCGCGCAGCCGCCAACGCGCAGGGTGTGGAGCGGCGCGAAGTGGCGCCGCCTCAGGTGATACGGACGCCCGTGTTCTGGGTGATGTACGTGATGTTCGTGCTGGTCGCATCGGGCGGACTGATGCTGGCCTCGTCGCTGGCCCCCATCGCGAAGGACTTCCGGATCGACAAGGCGCCGGTCGAGTTGCTTGGCTTTGCCCTTCCGGCGCTGAGCTTTGCACTGTCGCTGGACCGCGTGCTCGATGGTGTCGGGCGGCCGTTCTTCGGGTGGGTGTCGGACCGGATCGGGCGCGAGAACACGATGTTCATCGCGTTCAGCATCGGCGCGGCGTCGCTGTTCGCGCTCAGCCGCGTCGGAACCGATCCGGTGTCGTTCGTGATCTTCACCGCGCTCTACTTCAGCGTGTTCGGCGAGATCTACAGCCTGTTCCCGGCCACGCAGGCCGACACGTTCGGTTCGAAATACGCCGCGTCCAACGCCGGCTTGCTGTACACGGCCAAGGGCACGGCGTCCCTGCTCGTTCCGCTGGCGGCCTATGTGGCCGGAGCGTACGGGTGGAATGCGGTGTTCTGGGTGGCAATCGGGTTCAACCTCAGCGCGGCGGCGCTGGCGATGGTGGTGCTCAAGCCGATGCGAGCACGATGGTTCGCGACCGGGACGCCCGCGGCGTCCGCGGCTTCGCTGGCGGGCGCATCGATGTCCGCCGAGGTCTACTGAAACCGGCGCGCCGGCCGCGGCGATCAACAGACAAACACCTCCAGGAGTCGAGCATGACCGTCGCTACCGCCCCTTCCAATCGCGCACAGGCCACCACGGCCGAAGACACTTTGAAGCAGAAGAGCCGGGAGGCCAACGTTGTGTCGGGAGGGCACCTGGTGGCCAAGGCGTTGAAGAGCGAGGGGGTGGACACGATTTTCACGCTGTGCGGGGGCCACATCATCGACATTTATGACGGGTGCATCGACGAAGGCATCAAGATCGTGGATGTACGGCACGAGCAGGTGGCG
>DATBCI010000402.1:0-2787 GCA_036270555.1 Burkholderiaceae bacterium | reverse complement strand
CTCTGGTCGGCCGTGACCTGATCGACTGTGACGCCGAACACCTCCGAGGCTGTCGCCCGGTGCACATCCTGCCCGCGCGCAAAAGCCTCCAGCAGTCCGACGTCATCGGACAGGTGCGCCATGATGCGCAGTTCAATCTGTGAATAGTCGGCCGAGACGATGTGCGACCCTGGAGGCGCGATGAACGCCTCCCGGATGCGCCGGCCCTCGGCGGTGCGGATCGGGATGTTCTGCAGGTTCGGGTCGGTCGAAGCGAGCCGTCCGGTGATCGCGGTGGCCTGCCCGTACGTGGTGTGGACCCGGCCCGTCCCCGGCCGCACCATCAAGGGCAGTTTGTCGCTGTAGGTCGACTTGAGTTTCGACAGCGCGCGGTGTTCCAGCAGGGTCTTGGGCAGCGGATAGTCGGCCGCCAGCCTCTCCAGCACATCCTCGTCCGTGCTGGGCGCACCGGTCGCCGTCTTCTTCTGCACCGGCAGGCCCAGCTTGCCGAACAGGATGTCGCCGATCTGCTTGGGCGACCCGAGGTTGAACGGCTGGCCGGCCAGCCGGTGCGCCTGCTCCTCCAGCGCGAAGATCCTTTGCCCAAGGTCACGACTCTGAGCCGCCAACGGCTGAGGGTCCACCAGCACGCCGGCGCGCTCCATCGCGAACAGGACGCGCGAAACCGGGATCTCGATCGACCGGTAGATGTATTCCAGTCCCTTGTGCTCGCCGATGCGCGGCCACAGCACGCGATGCAACGCCAGCGTGACCTCGGCGTCCTCGGCCGAGTACTCGGTGGCCCGGTCAACGCTGACCTCTTGGAAGCCGATCTGGCGCGCCCCCTTGCCGCACACCTGCTCGTACGTCAGGACGTGGCGCCCCAGGTGGCGTTCGGCCAGCGCTTCCATGTCGTGGCCGCGATGCGCCTCCAGCACGTAGGACTCCAGGGATGTGTCGTGCTCGACACCCTCCAGTGCAACGTCGTGATTGGCCAGCACATGCGTGTCGTATTTCAGGTTCTGCCCGACTTTGGGATGGCGCGACGATTCGAGCCATGGGCGCAGCTTCTGCAGCACCTGCTCCAGGGCGAGCTGGTCCGGCGCTCCCGGGTAGCGGTGCGCCAGCGGGATATAACAGCCCTCGAGTTCGGCGACCGACAGCGACACGCCGACCAGGCGAGCCACCATCGGCTCGAGCGACGTCGTCTCGGTGTCGATGCTGGTCAACGGCGCCTGTTCGATCCTGCGGATCCACTCATCCAGTTGCGTCTGCGTGAGTACCGTCTCGTAGTGGACCTGCGGCTTGTGAAGCGCGGGCCTGGCCTCGGGTGCCGCGAGCGGCGAAGCGCGGCCTGAGGCCGGGATGTCGCGCGCCGAACTGTCGCCCGGTTCGGCGTCCATGGCCTTGAGCCAGGCGCGAAACTCGTAGCGCTCGTACAGCTCGCGCAGCGCCCCGGTGTCCGGCGGCCGTATCTGCAGTGCCTCCAGCGTGGGCACCTGAGTCGACAGGTCGGCGTCGGTACGAACGGTGACCAGCGCGCGCGCGGTCGGCAGCCAGCCCAGGGCCTTGCGCAGGTTTTCGCCGACCGCGCCGCTGATCTCGCCGGCGTGCTGCAGCAGGTTATCGAGCGAGCCGTACTCGGTCAGCCAGCGCGCCGCCGTCTTGGGCCCGACCTTTTCAACACCCGGCACGTTGTCCACGCTGTCGCCCACCAGCATCAGGTATTCGACGATCCGTTCGGGCGCGACGCCGAAGCGGGCCATCACGCCCGCCCGGTCCAGGCGCCGCGGCGGTCCGCCGTCGCGGCTCATCGTATCCAGCAACTCGATTTCGTCATTGACCAGCTGAGCCAGGTCCTTGTCGGTCGTCACGATCACGCACCGGAAGCCCTCCCGGCGAGCGCGCTCGGCCAGAGTCCCGATCACGTCATCGGCTTCCACCCCGGGCACTTCCACCACCGGCCAGCCCAGGGCCCGAACCGCGTCGTGGATCGGGCCGATCTGCACCGAAAGATCATCGGGCATCGCGGGACGATTGGCCTTGTATTCTGCGAACAGATCATCCCGAAAGGTCTTACCTTTTGCATCGAAGACGCAGGCCCGGTATTCGGCGGGCGACTGTTCGGCCAGAACACGCAGCATTCCGATGAATCCGCGGATGGCACCGGTGGGTTCGCCGGCTGAAGTGCGCAGATCCGGCAGCGCATGAAAGGCGCGATACAGATAGCCTGAGCCGTCCACCAGCAGCAGTGTTTTCATGGTTCGCAATAGGAGTTTGGGCGACTGGCTTCGATCCGGGGTGACAATGTTCTTGAGGTGCAGTGACAAGCCGTCAGGAGATAACCATGATCGATCGACAGAAGAATATCCCGAGCCTGAGAGCCATCGCGGCTCCGGAGCGCGCGACCAGCGTGAAGGCGCGCGAATCCTGGCAGATCTTGGGCATTATCTCGGAGTTCGTCGAGGCCTCGGAGCGCCTGTCGGAAATCCGCCCGGCCGTTTCGATCTTCGGCAGCGCCCGCACAAAACCGGGTACGCGGCGTTACGAACTGACCACCGAGATCGCCCGCAAACTCTCCGACGCCGGTTTCGCGGTGCTCAGCGGCGGTGGCCAGGGGATCATGGAGGCCGCCAACAAGGGCGCCTTCGGCGGCCGTTCGCCCAGCGTGGGCCTGAACATCGAGTTGCCGCATGAACAGTGCGGCAACGCCTACCAGAACATCTCGCTCAGGTTCCGTCACTTTTTCGCGCGCAAGGTGTCGTTCGTAAAGTACGCGGCCGCCTACGTGGTGATGCCCGGCGGATT
>DATBCI010000401.1:0-3352 GCA_036270555.1 Burkholderiaceae bacterium | reverse complement strand
CACCACCGTCTGAGCGGGACGGGCCAGCGCCACCCAATCGAGATCGACCTCGCCTTCGGTCAGATGCCCGGACACCATGGTGCACGCACGAACCATGCCACGGTGCGTCAGCGGAATGCCGGTGTAGGCGGACGCCGCGTTGGCCGCCGTCACGCCGGGAACAACTTCGAACGGCACGCCGGCCCCGGCCAGGTCGATGATTTCCTCGCCGCCGCGGCCGAACACAAACGGATCACCGCCCTTCAGGCGCACCACGCACTTTCCCGCGCGCGCGCGCTCGATCAGCAGCTGATTGATCTCTGGTTGAGGCAATTCGTGCCGTCCAGGCTCCTTGCCGACGTAGATCCGTTCGGCCGTGGGCGCCGACAGATCGAGCACGGCTTCGCTCACCAGGTGATCGAATACGACCGTATCGGCGCTGGCCAGGATGCGTGCGCCCTTGCGCGTCACCAGCTCCGGATCGCCCGGGCCTGCGCCGACCAGGTACACCTTGCCGCCTGCCGGCTTGGGATCACTGCGACTCATCAACCCGCCTTCGGCAACCCGTCTTCATCAATTGGAAGCGCCACATCCGGCCGGCCCTGCGGACACCCGCAGCGCCACCCAGCAGGCATCTTGCCATGACCGAATTCGGTAAGCTTTGCGCTCCGAGCCGTGGCAGGAGAATGCGATGGGCGTGTGCATCGTGGGTTGGGCTCATGGACGGTTCGGCCGCCATGAGGATCTGGACCTGGAAGGACTGGTCACGTCGGTGGGCAGCCAGGCCATCGAGCACGCTGGGGTGGCCCCGCAGGATATCGACGCCTCGTGGCTGGGTAACCTGAACGGGGGCTTCGTCCCGGACAACTTCTGCTCATCCTTCATTCTGGAATCCGATCCGGCGTTGCGCTGGAAGCCGTCCACGCGCGTCGAGAACGCGTGCGCCTCGGGTTCAGCGGCGGTGTACGCGGCATGCGACGCGCTCGAAGCGGGCCGGGCCCGACTGGCGCTCGTGGTCGGCGCCGAGAAGATGACCGCCGTCAGCGGCGAAGAGGTGACCCGCGTGCTGGCCAACGCGTCGTACGTCAGGGAGGAGGCCAGCGCAGGAATGACCTTCCCCGGCATCTTCGCCCAGATGGCACGACAGTACTTCTCGCGCCACGGCGACCACCGGGCGACGTTGGCGCGCATCGCCGCCAAGAATCATCGCAACGGCGTGCGCAATCCTTATGCTCACGTGCGCAAGGACCTGGGATTCGAGTTTTGCAACACAGTGTCGGACAAGAACCCGCTGGTTGCCGATCCGCTGCGCAAGACCGATTGCTCACTGGTGTCGGACGGCGCCGCCGCGCTGGTGCTGGCCGACGAGAAGACCGCCCGTTCGATGCGCCGTGCAGTGCGCTTTCGCTCGCGCGTCCAGGTCAACGATTGGCTGCCGATGTCCGGCCGTGACGCCAGCGAGTTCGAGGGCCCGCGACGAGCGTGGAGCGATGCACTGAAGGCAGCCGGCTGCCGCCTGCAGGACCTGTCGCTGGCCGAGGTGCATGATTGCTTCACGATCGCCGAGCTGTTGTGCTACGAGGCGATGGGGCTGGCCGATCGTGGCGCGGGCGCTCGCGTGCTGGACGAAGGCACTGTCGAACCCGAAGGCCGGCTGCCGGTCAACGTCTCGGGTGGTCTGAAGGCGAAGGGACACCCGATCGGTGCAACGGGCGTGTCGATGCATGCCCTGTGCGCGATGCAGCTCACCGGCGAGGCTGGCGAGATGCAGGTGCGCAACCCGCGGCTGGCCGGCGTATTCAATATGGGTGGAGCGGCTGTCGCGAACTACGTCAGCGTGCTGGAGCCGTTGAAGTCCTAGGTGCCATGCCGCGAGGGTGAGCTAGTCGCCGGCTTCCTTGACGATCGCCCATCGGACCGAAGTCACCCCGGTCTCAAGGCTGATCCGGCTGACCAGTTGCTCGAGTTGGGCCTGGTTTTGCAAGGTGGCCGTCAGTTCCGCGCTGACTTCGACCCGGCCGGCCTCATCTTCCCGGTCGGTGCTGGTCAGGGACTGCAGCACCAGCGACATGCCGGCGACCGCATGCAGCAGCAAGGTCCGCACCCGCACCTCGTCCTCATCGCGGCACGTCACCGTCACCCGGTAACGGTGCTCCAGCTCGGTGGCGGTTTTGACGTCCTGCCGGTTGATCCGCTGCGTCAAGCCGCGCAGCACTATGTTGGCGCCAAGGACCGTCAGGGCGCCAGCCGCTGCCTCAATCACCTCGCCAAACGCGCTCATAACGCCGATCGCGGCCGAGCACCATAGGGTCGCTGCTGTGTTCAGGCCTCGTACGTTCAGACCCTCGCGCATGATCACGCCCGCACCGAGAAAGCCGATGCCGGAGACCACCTGCGCCGCAATGCGTGCCGTGGCATCCCGATCGTCCGAAAGGGCCGTCACCAGCACGAAAAGCGCAGATCCGGCCGACACCAGTGCGTTGGTGCGCAGTCCAGCCAGGCGCTGACGGAGCTGGCGCTCGGCTCCGATGATGGCACCGAGCGCCACGGCGATCAGCAGGCGCACGATAAAAATATGAATGTGCATCGCGGGGCTCCCCGGTCGTTGTGCTATATGGTTGCGATCCTGCCGCGTCGATGGGCGCCGCGTCGGACTCATCCGCAGGGATCGCGCATGGATACAAACGGCGGTGACCCGTCGCTGGCATTATCGCCGCCTCGAATGAATACATCCGAACTCTCGCAACGCGCCGGGCGCAGTCTGCTGCGGCTCATGCTGCGCCCGGACGACCTGCTGCTGGATCCCGTTTATCGGCGGCTGTGGGCGTCGACACTGATCAGCTCGTTCGGAGCGCAGGTGACGCTGCTGGCGCTGCCGCTGACGGCCGCGGTGCTGTTGCAGGCCTCGCCGACCCAGATGGGTGTGCTGACGGCGATGGAAATCTTTCCGTTCGCGCTGCTGTCGCTGCCGACCGGCGTGTGGCTGGACCGCGTCAGGAAACTGCCGGTGTACGTGGTGGGCGAGGTGACGATCGGGGCCGCCGTGACCTTCGTGCCAATCGCCTGGTGGATGGGGATGCTGTCGATGCCGTTGCTGTACCTGGTCGCCTTCGCCATCGGAGCGGTCAACACGACGGCCGGCAGTGCCAGCCAGATCGTGCTGACGCAGCTCGTCCCACGCGAGCGCCTGGTCGAGGGCCACGCGCGCAACGCGCTGGCCTCCTCGACGGCCGAAATCATGGGTCCGGGCGCGGCCGGACTGTTGATCCGCTTCATTGGCGCGCCGCTGGCATTGCTGGCCAACGCAGCGCTGATGGTGGGCTCGGCGCTGATCCTGAGCGGCATTCGCGTGCCGCGCGAGGAGCGTCATCCC
>DATBCI010000400.1:0-2963 GCA_036270555.1 Burkholderiaceae bacterium | reverse complement strand
TGGAACGCAACCCCGCGGCGCGCAAGTCCGCTGCGAGCATCGAGGTCAGACCTTGAACGAGCGACGCTCCCGGCTGCTGCTAGCGCTGTTCATCGCGGCTTGCGCGATGATGCTGCCGCTTTCGCTGATGATCGGCAGCGTCCGGCTCAATCCGATCGACGCGTTCAACGCGTTGCTCGCGCCCGATGACCGATCGCTGGCGGCGGCCATCGTGGCGCTGCGGCTGCCGCGTGCGGTGACGGCGATCGCCGTCGGAGGCCTGTTGGCCCTGTCGGGCGGCTTGCTGCAGGCGCTGCTGCGCAATCCGCTCGCCGATCCTTACGTGCTGGGCATTTCGGGCGGCGCCGCCTGCGCGGCGATGGTGGCGATCGCCGCCGGTGCCGGTGCCTGGGTCACCCACGGCGCGGCAGTGCTCGGCGCGCTGGCCGCGCTGGCGGCTCTGTTTCTCCTGGCGCGGCGCGCCCTGTTCGGCGCCGAGCACGTCTCGGGCGAGTCGGCGTCTTCCTCGATCCTGCTGGTCGGTGTGATGATGGCCTCGTTCGCGGCGGCCGTGCTGAGCCTCGCGCTGTCGCTGGCGCCGGCGGGCCGCCTGCGCTCGATGATCTTCTGGCTGCTTGGGGACTTGAGCGGCACCCAGGACCCGCTCACGGCGTGGATCAGCCTCGCGGTGCTGGTGCTCTGCGGCGGCGCCTGCCTGCGCGACGCGCGCGCGCTCAACCTGATGCTGCGCGGCGACCTGCAGGCGTTTACGCAGGGCGTGCGCGTCGAGCAGGTCCGGCGGCGCCTGGTGATCGTGGCGTCGATTGCGACCGGATGGGCTGTGGCATTGGCTGGAGCGATCGGGTTTGTCGGATTCGTGGCGCCGCACCTGGCGCGCTTCGCGGTCGGCAACGACCAGCGGCTGGCCCTGCCGGCGACGCTCTTCGTCGGTGCCGCGCTGCTGGCGGGCGCTGACCTCGCGGCCCGCACTGTCGCTGCGCCCGCCCAACTGCCGGTGGGTGTGCTGACCGTGATGATCGGCGTGCCGGTGTTCCTGTGGCAGCTGCGCCGCCAATGAACGAGCCGATGATCGACATCCATGACCTGCGCCTGCGCGCCGGCGAGCGGGACCTGGTCAGGGATCTGACGGTCCGGATGGTCGCAGGTGAGCGCTGGGTGGTGGTCGGACCGAACGGCGCCGGCAAATCGTCGCTGCTGGGCGCGCTGGCCGGGGCGCGCCGCGCCCAGGGCGGCTCGATCCGGATCGCGGGTCGGCCGATCGCCCGCTCTGACGTCGAGGAGCTCGCCGAGTTGCGCGCGCTGATGAACGATCGCTGGATCGATCCCTTTTCAGCCAGCGTGCTGGACACGGTGCAGACGGCGCGCTACCGCTTCGGCGCGGAAAATGGCACACGCGATGTGGCCCTTGCCGCGCTGAGCGAAATGGATTGCGCGCACCTGGCGCTGCGCGACATTCGTGGGCTGTCGCGTGGCGAGCGCCAACGGGTGGCGCTGGCCACGGCGCTCGCGCAGCAAACGCCGGTGCTGCTGCTCGACGAACCCACGTCGCACCAGGACCCCGGCCACCAGGCCTGGGTCCTGGCCAGGCTGGCCGCGCGCGAACAGCAGACGATCATTGCGGTGCTGCACGACATCAACGCCGCGGCGCGATTCGCGACCCACGTGCTGCTGCTGTCCGGAGACGGCTGGTGGCGCGCGGGGCGGCGCAGCGACGTGCTGACGGCGCAGGAGCTGTCGACGCTGTTCGACGCCCGGATCGAGGTGACGGCGGCCGGTCGCGGCGAGGTATTCTGGGTCGAGCAGGATCCCTAACGGAATAGTCAGGAGCGGCTGATGCAACTCATTGGAATGCTCGATTCGCCTTATGTGCGCCGCGTGGCCATTTCTCTGCAGGTTCTCGGGCTGCCTTTTGAGCATCGCTCCATCTCCGTCTTCCGGCAGGTCGACCAGTTCAAGGAGCTCAACCCGGTCGTGAAGGCTCCGTCCCTGGTTTGCGACGACGGCACCGTGTTGATGGATTCAACGCTGATCCTGCAATACGCCGAGCAGCTCGCGGCCGCCGCCAGGTCGCTGATGCCCGCCGACGCCGGTCAAGTCCAACGGGCGTTGCGGGTGATCGGACTGGCTTTGGCGGCGTGCGAGAAGTCGGTGCAGATCATCTATGAACGGCACCTGCGTCCGCAAGACAAGCAGCACGAGCCGTGGATTACCCGCGTCACCGGGCAACTGCTGGCCGCGTACACAGCGCTCGAGCAGGAGCTGCCGCGCACGCCACTCAAGACAGAACGCGGCACGATCAACCAGCCGGGAATCACCGCGGCCGTTGCCTGGTATTTCACGCAGGCGATGCTGCCGCAGATCGTCTCTTCTTCGGCGTTTCCGGCACTGCAACGGCATTCGGCCGCTTCGGAACAGCTTGCCGAATTTCGCCTGGCACCTCACGGAATGCAGACCTACCCGCATCGCGATTGAGGTCGGCGATTGATGTCGGGATAGGCAACCGGATCGCGTCCGTCAGGGTGCCGATGCCGCTCCAGCGTGTGGTCGCTGGTCCTTTTAGGACAGCACGCCAGGGGGTATTCGGGCGGATACCCATTGCTGCTGAAGACCTGCGGGTTGAACATACCCGGGCTTTGGGTTGCAACGTCGTAAGAGGCTCTGGTGTTCGAGTCGGTTGGGCGGGCCATTGCGGCCTATCTCTTGAAGCCGATCAGCCAGCCCGGCGGCAGCAGCGATGACGCGCTGCTCGTTGCCGACACGCTGATGCCGGGCGACGTGCTGCTGGTCGAAGGCAACACGCGCATGAGTGCGGCGATCAAGTACCTGACGCAGTCCATGTGGTCGCACGCCGCCCTGTACGTGGGCCCACGCGTGGAGCTGTCCCGTTTCGGTGCGGAAGCGGCGACCCTGATCGAAGCCGACGTGCTGCGAGGCGTGCGCGCCGTGCCGCTGTCGTCCTACAG
>DATBCI010000399.1:0-2106 GCA_036270555.1 Burkholderiaceae bacterium | reverse complement strand
GGCGGGTGGTCCGTCACGCCCGTGAACGCGGCCATGTTGACGACGCTGGCATGCGAGACCAGGCAGCGGAACCGCTCGGTCTGGGTTCCAATCCAGTTCACCATGTAGCCGCCGAACGAGCCGCCCATCGCCGCCACCCGCTGCGCGTCGATGTCCGGCCGCTGGCATAAGACGTCGGTGACCGCCATCAGGTCGCGGTAGCACTGGTCGCCCCAGACGTTGCCCCAGATTCCTTGCACGAAATCCTGGCCGAATCCGCTGGAGCCACGGGGATTGGCGAGCGCCACCGCGTAACCCTGGGCCACCAGCAGCAGCGGATTCCAGCGCCAGTGCCAGCCATCCCCGCTCATCGCCATCGGGCCGCCATGGATCCACAGCACCAGCGGCAGGCGAGGGCCTGCATCGACCGGCTTGATCAGCACGATATGGATCGGCGTGCCATCGCTGGAGGTCGCCTGCATCGGCTCGTACACGGCCCACGCGGCGGGCTCGAATCCCGACAGCGCGGCGAGCGGGCGCGCCTCCTGCGTAAGGTCCGGCCCCAGCACGAACGCCTCGGGCGGCTGCAACAGCGTCGAGCGCAATCCGGCGATGCCGCCGTCGGGCAGCGCAGCCAGCTGGCCATGCGTGCCGTTGCTGGCCGACGGGAGCTTGCGCACCGTGCCGCTGCGCGCTTCGATCGCAAAGACGGGTGTGTGCCCCATCTCGTCGGCGCACACCAGCAGGCTCTTGCCGTCCGCCGACCATTCCGGCTGAACGGGCCAGCGATCCCAATCGGCCGCGCATGCCGTGCGCGTGCCGGTGGCGACGTCGATCAGCTCCAGCGTCGGTCTTGGCGCCCGGCGCGACGATCGCAGGCTGCGCACGATCGCCAGGGTGCAGCCATCGGGCGAGAAGCGCGGCCCCTGGCAGTTGGCGCCGGCCGCCGACCCTACCGCGCGAGCGGCAGCAGTGTCGCAGTCGATCAGCAGTACATCGGAGTCGTCGCAGCGGTCCGCGCCGGCAGTGGCACGCGTGATCGCGACCCGCCTGCCGTCCGCCGTGATGTCGAATTCGGGATCGATGGCGAACTCGCGCGTTGCCAGAGGACTCACGTCGATGCGGCCTTCCAGCGCTGCGCCAGGAGCCGCTCGATAGATGATCACGTGCATCGCCTCGCTCTGGGCGCCGTCGTCCAGCCAGTGATCCCAATGGCGCACCGGCTGTCGAGCGAATCGGCGCACCGCCGGACCATGCTGGTGTCGATCCAGCGCGGCTTTGCGCTGCTGCTCCAGCGGTACTCCGGGCAGAATCGGCGCCAGAACCACCAGGCGGTCGGCCGCGCGCGCGAAGCGGAATGCCGCTACGCCGAGCGGCTCGTCGGTCAGCTGGTGCGGCTCGCCACCCTGGGCCGGCAGGAGCCACACCTGCATCCGCTGATCCGACTGCTCGTCCGGCTTGCCCTCGTTGGGCTGCCGGTTCGACAGGAATGCGAGCGAGCCGTCGCGCAGGAAGCACGGCGAGCCGTCGCGGCTGTCACCGCGCGTGAGCTGAACCGCACTGGAGCCGTCGATCGGGAGCTTCCACAAGTCCGACACATAGCGCGCCCGCTCCCGGTCCAGGCGATGCACGGTGACGGCGAGCCAGCTGCCGTCGGGAGCGCTTGCGACCTCGGCGAGCCGGCGCAGCCCGAGGTGCTGCTCGACGCAATAGGTCATCGCCTCTGTCGAATCCTCATCAGGATGAGCCGCGCAGGATCGCGCGTTGACCGATATCGCTGCGGAACTGCAGACCGGCGAACTGCACCTCGGACACGGCCTCGTAGGCGCGGCAGCGCGCCGCGCGCACGTTCTCCCCCAGCGCCGTGACGCATAACACGCGTCCGCCGTCGGTCACCAGCCGATCCTGTAACAGGCGGGTTCCGGCGTGAAACACGACACAGTCGTCCGCATCGGCCGGCAGCGACTCGATCGGATCGCCGCGGCGGGGAGCCTCCGGGTAGCCGCGCGCCGCCACCACCACCCCCAGCGCAACGCGCCGATCCCATTCGGCCTCGATCCGGTTCAACCGGGCGTCGATGGCGTGGTTGAGCAAATCAACCAGATCGGACCGCAGCCGCATCAGGAT
>DATBCI010000398.1:0-6175 GCA_036270555.1 Burkholderiaceae bacterium | reverse complement strand
AGCGCATCGTGAAACGAGGTGCTCTGGTAGTTCAGCATCACGTCGTCGGCACCCGGCACGCCCATGATGTAGGCGACGCCCGCGCAACCCAGCAGCGTCAGCAGGTTGTCCATGTCGTCCTGGTCGGCCTCGGCATGGTTGGTGTAGCACACGTCGCAACCGAGCGGCAGGCCCAGCAGCTTGCCGCAGAAGTGGTCCTCCAGCCCCGCGCGGATGATCTGCTTGCCGTCGTACAGGTACTCGGGGCCGATGAAGCCGACTACGGTATTGGTGAGCAGCGGCTCGAAAGCGCGCGCCACGCCGTAGGCGCGCGCTTCGCAGGTTTGCTGGTCAACGCCGAAGTTCGCCTCGGCCGACAGAGCCGAGCCTTGCCCCGTCTCGAAATACATCACGTTGTCGCCCAGCGGACCGCGTTTGAGCGACTGCGCCGCCGCGCGCGCTTCGGCCAGCAAAGCCAGGCTCACCCCGAAGCTCGAGTTCGCCTTTTCGGTGCCGGCGATCGATTGGAACACCAGGTCAACCGGCGCACCCTGCTCGATCGCCTCGATCGTGTGCGTCACGTGCGTGAGCACGCACGCCTGGGTCGGAACGTTGAAGCGCGAGATCACGTCGTCGGCGAGTTTCAGAAGGTTGACCAGCATCGGCAGGTTGTCGGACACCGGGTTGATGCCGATTACCGCGTCTCCGGCTCCGTACAACAATCCGTCCAGGATCGAAGCGGCGATGCCGCCTGCGCTGTCGGTCGGGTGATTGGGCTGCAGCCGCACGGCCATTGTGCCGGGCAGCCCGATCGTGTTACGAAAGCGGGTGACGACCCTGCACTTCGAGGCGGCGATGACCAGGTCCTGGTTGCGCATCAGTTTGCTGACGGCCGCCGCCATCTCCGGCGTGATCCCGCCCCTGACCCCGGCAAGGGTTTCGCAGTCCGCTTCCGCCAGCAGCCAGTTGCGAAACTCGCCTACCGTCAGGTCGGCCAGCGGCGCAAACGCTTGCGCGTCATGGGTGTCGACGATCAGCCGCGTGACCTCGTCGTGCTCGTACGGAATCACGCACTCGTTCAGGAACGTGGGCAGCGGCAGCCCAGCCAGGCACATCCTGGCGGCCACTCGCTCGGCGTGGGACGTGGCCGCCACGCCGGCCAGGAAATCCCCTGATCGCGGCGGGCTCGCTTTAGCCAATAGATCCTTCAGATCGCGGAAAATCCACACTTGGCCATCGACGGTGTGACGATATGACATCCACGTCCTCGCAGATCCCGACCCTTTGTGCCACCGATGCGGCCGCGCGCCAGTCGAATCATGCCCGATCGGGCAAGACCGCCGCCGCCCTGGCCGCTCTCGCCTTGCCCGCTGTCGCCTTGTCCTTGCTCCTCGTTGCGGCTGCGCCCGCCTGGGCGGAGGCGCCCTTTTCGTTCGAGTCGGCTCCGGGCCGGCTGCCCAAGAACGTCGTGCCGCTGAGCTACGAGATCTCGATCGAGCCGGACCCGCAGACCATGTGGTTTCGAGGCCACGAATCGGTGACGCTGGAGTTCCGCGAAGCCACCGACCGCATCGTGTTCAACTCCCTGAACGAAATGGTGGGCGACGTGACGCTGGACGGCCAAGCCATTGAAACGCTGTCGTCCAACAACGAGCGGCAATTGACCACCATCACGCTGGACAAGCCGGCGCCGGCGGGCCAGCACACGCTGGCCTTCACCTATCAGGGGCAGATCGAATCCGCCCCGCGCGGGTTGTTCGCCCAGCCGTATGTTCAGGCCGACGGCAGCAAGGCGGTGCTGCTTTCGACGCAGTTCGAGGCGACCGATGCGCGGCGCATGTTCCCGTGCTGGGACGAGCCGGCCTTCCGTGCGACTTTCGAGCTGACCGTCACTTCACCGGCCAACTGGCGCAACGTATCCAACATGCCGGTGGCCAAGCGGGTCCAGAGCGGGTCGTCGGCCACCACCACCTTCGAGCGCACGCCGAAGATGCCGACCTATCTGCTGGAGCTCACCAGCGGAGACCTGGACCATCTCACCGGAGAAAGCGGCGCCACCGCATTGGGCGTGTGGGCCATTCGCGGCCGCGAAAAGGACGGAGCCGAGGCGTTGGCCAACGCCCAGCAGATCCTGCCGGACTTCAACGACTATTTCGGCGTGACGTATCCGCTGCCCAAGCTCGATTCGCTCGGGTTGCCCGGAGGGCACAACGGAGCCATGGAGAACTGGGGCGCCATCACGTACAACGACCGGCTGTTGCTGGTGACCGACGCCAGCGCCCTGGCCGATCGCCAGGCGGTGTTTGCGGTCCAGGCGCACGAGATGGCGCACCTGTGGAACGGCGACCTGGTCACGATGGGCTGGTGGGACGACATCTGGCTCAACGAAAGCTTCGCCTCCTGGATGGGTGCCAGGGAAACCGCGCTGCGCCGCCCGGAGTGGTACTGGCTGGAAGCGCGCGACGACGCCAAGGAAGGCGCCATGAGCGCCGATGCTCGCGTGGCCACACACGCGATCCAGCAGCACGTTGTCAATGAGCTGCAGGCGCGCAACGCGTTCGATCCTTCGATCACCTACGCCAAGGGCGAGGCCGTGCTGCGCATGCTGGAGGCGTACCTGGGCCCCGAGGCGTTTCGCGACGGCATTCGCCGTTACATGAAGGCGCATTCGTATTCGAACGCCACCACGGCCGACTTGTGGAATGCACTGAGCGAGAACGGCGCACGCGACGTGCGCAAGGTCGCGGCCGATTGGACCGAACAGGCGGGCTTCCCTCTGGTGTCGGTCGTGACGAGTTGTGACGCCAGCGGCGCCCGCACCGCCACGCTGTCGCAGCGACGCTTCCTGCTGCGCGGCACGGATTCCCAAAGCACGCACTGGCGCGTTCCGCTGCAGGTCCGCGCGGGAGTCGACGCCGAGGCGCGCGCGGTGCTGCTCAGCCAGGACGGCCAGTCGGTCGACGCCGGCCGCTGCGACCAGCCGCTCAGCATCAATGCCGGATCGATCGGCTATTACCGCGCGTCCTACGACGCGCCGACGCTGGGCGTCAACACCAGGAACTTCGGCAGCCTGTCGCGCGCCGATCGGATCGCGATGCTGGACGATCAATGGGCGCTGGTCGAAGCGGGAGCGCAGGAACTGCCGACCTACCTTGCGCTGGTTTCGGCGCTAGGGGACCGTATGGAAGAACGCGCGTGGTCGCAGGTTGCTGCCGCGCTGGACACGATCGAGTACAGCGAGCGCGGCAGCCCCGGGCACAACGCATTCACCGCGTATGCGCGTTCTTCCGTGAAGCCGGTGGCCGATCATCTGGGCTGGACGTCGCCAGCGGGAGAAGCGCCGGGCCTGCAGAAGTTGCGGCACAACCTGCTGCAGCGCCTGGGCGAGTGGGGCGATCCGGCAACGCTGGCCGAGGCCCGGGCACGCTTCAAGGCGTTTCTGGCCAACCGCAGCGCCATCAATGCGGAGGATCAAGAGACCGTGCTGTCGATCGTCGCCTATCACGCCGACGCCTCGACCTTCAAGCAGCTGCATGCCGTGGCCAAGACGGGCAGGAACGAGACCGAAATGCGGCGCTTCTACCGGTCGCTGTTTCACGTGCGCGACTCGCACCTCGCCGACCAGGCGGCGCGTATCGCGCTGTCGCAGGAAATTCCGCCGCAGTTGAACAGCCTGCGGATGAATCTGATTTTCGAGCTCGAGCGCGACAACCCCGGATTGGCGTGGACCACCTTTACCCAGAACGTCGATGCCCTGATCGCTCCGTTCGGTGGCGCGGGGCAACTCATCATTGCGCTGGGCTGCCCCGAAGCTTTCTGGAACGCGATTCCGCCGCAGCAGCTCGAGGCGTGGGTCAAAGCCCATGTCACGGATGACACCACACTCTTCGTGGAGCGCGGCATGGAAACCGCGCGCTTCAAGCTCGACGAAAAAACGGCGCTGACCAAAGCAGCCGACCGTTTCATCGCGTCCAACCGCGCGGCCCCGACGGCGGCCGCGCTGCGTTAGGCACCCTCACCCCCGGCCCCTCTCCCGCAAGCGGGAGAGGGGAGCAGGCGGGCGCGGCCCCGACGGCGGCCGCGCTGCGTCAGGCACGTTGCGGCAACCGCCCCGCCGGCCACGCGTACCGGAGCTCCGCAATCTGCGAGCCGTCCGGGGCGCTCCAGACGCCCTCACCCGCGCGCTCGGCCCCCAGCGCCTCGTAGAAGCCCTGCGCGTTGACGTTGGTCTGCAAAACCCACAGGTGCAAGCCCGCATCCGGCTCGCGCGCGACGCAGCGCGCCGCAATCTCGGCCAGGAGCTGCCCGCCCAGGCCCTGGCGCCTGGCTGCCTGCACCACGTGAATGTTGTCCACCAGCGAACCCCACTGCGCATCCTCGCCGACGAAAGCGCACGCAAACCCGAGCAGCGCGTCGCCTGCGTGCGACACGATGACGATCTGGTTGTCCTTCGGTCGATGCAGCCGCTCGTGCCAGACGGTGCTGCGGTCGTTCATCACATCCCTGGCCAGGTACGCGTCGCTCAGCGCGCCCTGGTAGGCGGCTCTCCAGCTGGTGGCGTGCAAGCGGGCGATCGGCAAGTGGTCCGTGACAACGGCGTCGCGACAGTTCATGGAAACAACCGAACTTTTCCTGTTTGCAGGCCCATCGAATCATGCCCGATCGGCCGTAGGATGGATGGGGTCGCACCTCGTAAGGTGCGCCGTCTTTCAGGCCGATCCGACCCGTTTCAATCTGTTGCACATCGGTTGTCCACCAGCCGGCAGGATCCGGCGTTTCGCTCTGAGTTCGAACCTCGGCATGGCTTTATCCGGCGCTGACGTTACGCGACATTAACGTGGAGCGACTTCGATGACGAATCAGCGATCCCGACCCTTCGCGAGGCTGCTGGCCGGCATCGCCTTGATCGGCCTCGGGTCGGCCTGCTCTTCGGCCAGCCCTACGGCGCCTGCGATGGCGCAGGCCGCTGCACCGCAAGCGGCTCCGCGCCCGCCGGCTCCACCGCCGGGCGCATCACCCCAATCGACGGCGCCACTGGCCGCGCTGGATCAATACGCGCTGCTGGATCGCGTGAGCTGGGGCGCCACCGCGTCCTCGATGCGGACCATGCGCGGCGAAGGCACGCAGCGCTGGCTGCAGGAGCAGTTGCATCCGGTCGGCGACGGGCTGCTGCCGCAGGCTGTCGCACAGCAGATCGCTGCGCTGTCGATCCAGACCCTGCCGATGACCCCGCGCGTGATTGCGCAGGAGGAGCGCCGTCGCGATCTGGACAGGCTTCCCGACGAAGAAGCCCGCAAGTCGGCCCGCAAGACCTACCAGGAGGACTTTAACGGCATCGCGCGTGAAACCGCCACGCGCATGCTGTTGCGCGCCCTGTATTCACCCAACCAGCTCCAGGAGCAGATCACCTGGTTCTGGTTTAACCACTTCAACGTGTTCCAGCATAAGAACGACGAGCGCCTGCTGCTCGCCGACTACGAGCAGACGCTGCGCGTGCACGCGCTGGGGCGTTTTCGCGATTTGCTGGCCGCGGTGGTTCAACACCCGGCGATGCTGGTGTACCTGGACAACGCTCAAAACGCCGCCAATCACATCAACGAGAACTTCGCGCGCGAACTGATGGAGCTGCACACGCTGGGGGTCGACGCCGGCTACACGCAGCGCGACGTGCAGGAGCTGGCGCGCGTGCTGACCGGCTTCGGCGTGGATCGCAACGATCCGGCCACAACCCCGCCGCCCAAATTCGCCAGGCCCGATCGGGCCGCGCAGTACACGCGCCGGGGCCTGTACGAGTTCAATCCGCATCGGCACGACTACGACGACAAGCAGGTGCTGGGCGTCACCATCCATGGCGACGGCCCGGCCGAGCTCGATCGCGTGGTCGAGCTGCTCAGCCGGCAGCCGGCCACTGCGCGCCACATCAGCCGCAAGCTGGCCCAGTTCTTCGTGGCCGACGATCCGCCGCAGGAGTTGGTGGACCGGATGGCCGCGCGCTTCCAGCGCACCGACGGCGAGATCGCCGCCGTGCTGCAGACGATGTTCGAATCGCCCGAGTTCGCCGCTTCGCTGCGCACGCGCTACAAGGATCCGGTTCACTACGTCGTTTCGGCGGTGCGCCTGGCGTACGACGAGAAGCCGATCCTGAACGCCGGCCCCATGATCAACTGGCTGAATCGACTGGGCGAGGCGCCTTACA
>DATBCI010000397.1:0-1904 GCA_036270555.1 Burkholderiaceae bacterium | reverse complement strand
TCGGGATGCCGCAGGATGGCCTGGACCGTGCCGCCGAGCTGGCCGTCAAGGACCAGTATCCGAATCCGCGACCCCTGGAGAAAGCGGCGATCCGTGAGCTGTTACAGCGGGCGTTCGACGGCGTTCGGCCGGGTTGAGCAGCATTGGCCAGCGAGAGCCGGCGGCCAAGCTAACGGGACGAGAAGACCGGCTCTTTTCGATGCGACAGCCGCGAATTCAGCGCGAACTGGGTGTCGGCCGCCTGGTCGGTGTTGGCGAGCTTTGGCAGCAGCCGCTGGCTCATGTGTCGAAACTGGCGACACGCGCTTTGCAGGGTGAGCTTGTCGTCGAACTCCTTCACCGCGGCCAGCAGCTGTGGTGCCAGCACCGTGACGCAGCGCTCCATGGTCGCCAGGTTGGGCGCCCCGGGGCGGCGGTGGTGCAGGTCGGCCAGGCAGCGCACGACCGTGCGCTCGAAAATGTGAAGCTCACACCGCAGCTCCGGGTGGCTGTTGGCAACCTCGCTGCAGCTCAGCAGAGTCACCTCTTCGGAAAGATCGCGCATGGTGGCCAGCACCGCCTGCTTTTCCTGTGCTTTTTCCTGCCGCCGCCGCTGGGCGTGCCATTGAACGAACAGCACCGTCAACGCAATCAGCAGCAGCGAATCGTGCGTGGCCAGGTTCGCGATCAGCGAACCGATCAGCGAAATGATCGAAGCCACAGCGGTGATCAGAGCATGAATTTTCATCGCGACTGATTCTTGCCGCCACGGCGGGCCGGTGCTTTTGGAGACCAGATCGTTACCGACTCGGCCGCAAAGGGCTATCGCCGGTTTCAGGTGCGCGGGCGCTCTCGAGAGCGCGACAGGGTAAGCCGAGTGGATGGCAAAAAGGCGGTGTAGGTGATGGGGCAAAAACGTACCCGGTAGGGGTTGACTTGCAAGAAGTTGGCTATGCCGACAGTGACACGGTGTCCCCGCCCGCGCCCACCGTCCAGCGCTCAAACCAGGCTGGGCATCGCGACCGCTCGGATCCGACGGCGCAGCTCGGGTAGCAACGTCCGCTCGAACCACGGATTTTTCTTGAACCAGGGCTGGTTGCGGGGCGACGGATGGGGCAGCGGGAAATAGGCCGGCCCGTATTCCTTCCAGGCGCGCACGGTTTCAGCGAGCGTCCGTTTGCAGCGATCGCCGAGGAATTGCCGCTGAGCGTAGCGGCCGATCAGCAGGGTGACTTCGATCCGTTGCAAGCGGGCGAGCAGGGAGTCGAGCCACAGTTGCGCGCATTCGCGTCGCGGCGGCAGATCGCCGCCGCTGCCTCGACCGGGATAGCAGAATCCGATCGGGACGATCGCAATCCGCGATGCGTCATAAAACGCTTCGCTTCCCACTTGCATCCACGCTCGCAGGCGCTGCCCACTCGCGTCGCTCCAGGCAATCCCGGTGGCATGCACCCGCGCGCCAGGGGCCTGTCCCACAATCAGGATTCGGGCTGAGGCGCCGGCTTGTACGATCGGGCGCGGCCCCAGCGGGAGGTGGCGCTCGCAGGCCCGGCAAGCGCGCACGGCCCCCAGCAACGCCCCCAGAGTAGGATATTCGTCACGATGACCAGGTGAACCCATGAGCTTCCGCAGCGTCGCGTGTATCTGCCTTTTCGCTGTTTTGACTGGAGCATATCCGATGGCGCAGTCTCAAACCGACCCTGGCATCGTTCAGATTCCTTCGCAGCATAACGTGGTGGAAACGGTCGATCGCCTCGAGCGGCTTCTGAAGGAGCGCGGCATCGTCGTGTTCGCGCGTATCGATTTCAGCGGGGACGCCTCCCGTGCGGGCCTCACCATGCACCCGGAGCAGATGCTGATCTTCGGTAACCCGAAAGCCGGCACGCCGCTGATGCAGTCGGCTCCGATCGCCGGCATCGACCTGC
>DATBCI010000396.1:0-4464 GCA_036270555.1 Burkholderiaceae bacterium | reverse complement strand
TCTCGGTGTTCGAGCGCGAGCGGATCAATCTGGACGAATCGATCTCCGCCATCCATCACGGCAAGCTGCTGGAAGGCTTGCTCGAGCGCAACGCGGGCGAAGAAGAGATGGGCTGGTTCTGGAACATCGACCAGCTGCCCAAGCTGCCGCACGCCGAGCACCTGATACCGGTGCTGGCCCGGCACGACTTCCAGGAGGCGTTCAAGAATTATCGGGACCTGCTGTTCCTGCAGAGGAATCTGCGCGAATGGAGCGACAAGCTGGGCGTTTATAACGACATGCTGGCCAACCGGCGCCAGGCTTTCTCCGACCGCTTGCCGAAGATCCGTGCGCAGGAGGGTGCAACCGGCCTGGACGCACTGGAGCAGCGTCGTGACGAGCTCAGCCGCGAGTTGACCTGGGCCGAGGCGCATTCCAATGTGTATGCGTTCACCGACGCGCAGGAGCAGAAGCTGGCGGAGCGCCTGACGCACGTGCACGAGATACTGCAACGCGCGGGTGACGATCCGCAGCTGGCGCAGGAGCGCGAGCGCTATCGGCTCGTCGCCGGAGCGCTGACCTGGCAGCTCACCCAGGAATATCCGTCGCGACTGTGGGAAGCGAAGAAGCAGCTGATGGAGTTGGACACCGAGCTAGGCCAGGCGCGCGGCCGCGATACGGCGCTGGGGCAGGCTCAGATCGAGGAGCCTGCGCACTTCGCGCAGTTTGGGTCGCGCATCGCGCAGCTTGATTACAGGATCCGCCTGCTGCAGCCGCACGTGGCGGCGTTGATACACGCGCAGGATCGATATATGCAGGGACTGGCCGTGGCCGAGCTGGAGCACCAGAAGGAGCAGCTGGCCACCTATGCGACGCAGGCCCGCTTCGCGGTCGCCCGCATCTACGACCGTGCCAATCTCGGCAAGGCCGGCGACAGCGGCGGGACCGGCGAACCGACCCACGGGCCGTGAGACCTGGACCATGAGACCGGGTGGGCATCGAACGGAGCCGAAGCCGGCGCGCAGCTGGGCTCATGCCATCGCGTGGCTTGGGGTCGGTACGCTGTGCGCGTGCACCACGCCGCCCAAGAAGCCGATCGAGGAGCCGCCGACGCTGAAGACGCTGGCGGGACGCACGGTGGATGTGGTCCCCGATCAGAACGTGGTGGGCAGCCAGGAGCGAACGATCGCGGCCTACCAGGAGTTCCTGAAGTCGGCGCCCAATGATCCGCAGCGACCGGAGGCCATGCGTCGCCTGGGTGACCTGGAAATGGACCTGGCCGATGTGCACTCGTCGAGCGACAAATCGAGCACGGGAGCACCCGACTACCACGCTGCGGTCGCGCTCTATGAGGGCTACCTGAAGAACTTCCCGAAGGATGCGGGCAACGACAAGGTGCTGTATCAACTGGCGCGTGCCCACGAGCAGGGTGGCGAGCTCGAGCTGGCGTTGACGACGCTCGATCGTCTGGTGAAGGAATATCCGAATACGCGCTATCGCGACGAAGCCCAGTTCCGCCGCGGCGAGTTGCTGTTCGCGATGCGCGACTATCCGAAGAGCGAGACCGCATACGACATGGTGCTGCACGGAGATACCCAGTCGCCTTATTACGAGCGCTCGCTCTACATGAAAGGCTGGTCGATCTACAAGCAGGGCCGCCTGGACGAGGCTCTGAACTCGTTTTTCGGCGTGTTTGACCGCAAGCTGGCCGGTCTCGGCAACGAGATCAGCACCCTGGATCAGGCTCCAACGTTGAGCCGAGGCGACCGGGAACTGCTGGACGACACGTTTCGCGTGACCAGCCTGAGTCTTGAGAACCTGCAAGGGGCCGAGTCGATCGCAGGGTACATGACGACGCCGGTACGGCACGAATACGAGTTCCGCGTCTATCAACAGCTCGCGGAACTGTACCTTGTACAACAGCGTTACAAGGACGCCTCCGACACCTTGCTCGCATTCGCGCACCGTTACCCGCTTCATCCGCAGTCGCCGCTGATGCAGGCCCGGGTGATCCAGATCTACCAGAAGAGCGGCTTCTCCTCGCTGGCCTTGAGCGCGAAGAAGGAATACGTCGCGCAGTACGGCGCGCAGAGCAGGTTCCGCCAGGCCAATCCGACCGCCTGGGACAAGCTGGTGCAGCCGATCGTGAAGACCGATCTGGCCGAGTTGGCGCAGCAGTACCACGCGAGCGCGCAGAAGAGCAAGAAGACCGAGGACTACCAGGAAGCAGTGCACTGGTATCGCGATTACCTTGAGTCGTTTCCATCCGATCCGCAGGCGGCACAGACCGACTTCCTGCTGGCCGAGCTGCTGTTCGAGGACAAGCGCTTCGCCGAGGCCGCTCCCGAATACGAGAAAGCGGCCTACCAGTATCCGCATCATCCGAAGAGCGCTGACGCCGGCTACGCGGCCTTGCTGTCGTATGCGGAGCTGGAGAAGAACGCGCCACCGGGGGAGGCGACCCGCAAGCTGCAGCTGACCGGGATCGACAGCGCGCTGAAGTTCGCCCACACCTTCCCCGACGATGCGCGCACCGGTGCGGTGCTGGCCGACGCGGCCGACAAGCTGTATGGGCTGCATGAGACGGAGCGTGCGCGGTCCGTCGCGCAGGAGGTGCTGGACCTCAAGCCGCCGGCGCTGCCTGCCCAGCGGCGCGTCGCATGGACGGTCATCGGGCACACCGCGTTCGAGCGCGGCGAATTCGACCGTGCCGAGCATGCCTACGGCGAGGTGCTGGCGCTGCTGGCCGACAACGACCCGGCCCGCAAGGACCTCACCGAGCGCGTGGCGGCTTCGATCTACAAGCAGGCCGAGCAGGCGCGCGACCAGGGTGATCTGCGCGCCGCCGTGACGCATTTCGAGCGGGTTGCGACCGCGGTGCCACAGTCGAAGGTGCGGGCCAATGCGCAATACGACGCCGCTGCTGCGCTGATCGGGCTGAAGGACTGGGAGGCCGCGGCTCGGACGCTGGAGAATTTCCGGCGCGACTACCCCGACAATCCTCTGCAGGCCGAGGTTCCGAGCAAGCTCGCGGCGGTTTACACGGAACAGGGCAAGTGGGCCCAGGCCGCCGCCGAGTTCGATCGCATGGCAGGCGCCACCAAGGATCCGAAGATGGCGCGCGGCGCGCTATGGCAGTCCGCCGCGCTGTACGACAAGGCGGCGGCGCGCGAGCCGGCGACGGCCGCCTATGAGCACTATGTGAAGCAGTATCCGGAGCCGCTGGAGGCGGCCGAAGAGGCGCGCTACCGGCTGTCCTGGTATGCCGGTCAGGATGGCGACTCGGCGCGCGAGCTCAAGTGGATGAAGGAGATTCTGCAGGCCGATCAGGGCGCAGGCAGCGGCCGCACCGACCGCACGCGCTACCTGGGGGCGACGGCGGCGCTCGCGTTGGCCGCACCGGTGTACGAAGAGTATCGCAAGGTCGCGCTGGTCGAGCCGCTCAAGACGCAGTTGAAATTGAAGAAGGCCAGGATGGAGGCGGCGCTGAAGGCCTACGGGGTTGCCGCCGAATACGGGGTTGCCGACGTGGCAACGCAGGCGACCTATCGGATTGCCGAGGTGTATCACGATTTTGGAAAAGCCATGCTCGCCTCGCAGCGGCCCAAGGGCCTGTCGAAGGATGAGTTGGAACAGTACGACGTGCTGCTCGAGGAGCAGGCCTACCCGTTCGAAGAGAAGGCGATCCAATTTCATGAGGTGAACGCCCGTCACAGCGCCGAGGGCATCTACGACGAATGGGTGCGCAAGAGCTACAGCGCGCTGAGCGAATTGCGACCGGTGCGCTACGCCAAGACCGAACGCAGTGAGGCTGCGATCGATGCGATTCGCTGACCTTCTTTGGCGGTGCGGCTCGCTGGGAGCGCTGTGTGTGGCCATGTCCGGCTGTGCCGGGCCGAAACCGGCTAGCGGACCGCAGGCCGCCGCCGCAGCGGCGCAGCCTGCTGCGGCGGTGCAGCCCGGACCATCGCCGGCATCGCCGCTGTCGGCCGAGACAGCCGCGGCGCGTGCGAAGGAAACGCCGACCGGAATCAACCCAGACGCGCAGCGACTGTTCGACTATGGGCTGGATGCGCTGAACGCGGGGCATGTGGACGAGGCCGCGAAAGTCTTCCGCGCGCTGACGCGCACCAATGCCGATCTGGGCGGGCCGCACGCCAATCTGGGCATCATCTACCGCCAGGCGGGCAAGCCTGCCGAAGCGGTGGCCGAACTGGAGCAGGCCGTGCGCTTGAATCCGCAGCAGCCGGTATTCTTGAACCAGCTCGGGATCTCCTACCGCCAGCAGGGTCAGTTTGCCAAGGCGCGCGAGGCGTACGAAAAGGCGATCGCGCTGGACCCGAGTTACTCGGCCGCCTATTTGAATTTAGGGATACTTTTCGACCTATATTTCTGGGACAGCAAGCGCGCGCTCGACCTCTACGATCAGTACCTCGCGCTGACCCCGGGCGGCGATGACAAGGTGGTCAAATGGGTCGCCGACAT
>DATBCI010000395.1:0-7444 GCA_036270555.1 Burkholderiaceae bacterium | reverse complement strand
CATCGGCGTGCGCGTGGCCGCCAGGCGCTTGCCGATCACCACGTACAGGGCTTCGCAGCACACCGCCGCGAACACCAGCCCGTCGCCCAGCCAACTTGAGGATGCGGTCGAGCGCGCAGGCCTGGCGAGCTCAATCAGCGCAATGCCGGCGCCCGCGCACAGCACGGCCACCAGCACACGGCCGCTCAAGCGTTCGCGCAGCAGTACGCTGGAGAAGAACGCCACGACGACCGGCAGAGCGCTCAGCACGAGGCCGGAGGCCGTGGCCGAGGTCAGCGCAACGCCCCCCAGCATGCAGATCGAAAACAGGAAGTTGCCGAAGAAGGATTGCAGGAACAGCTGCCACGCCTCGGCGCGGGTCAAGGCAGGCTCGGTCGAACCGCGCCAGGTCCAGGGCAGCAGTGCCACCGCGGCGATCGCAAAGCGCAGGAACGCCAGTGCGAAGATCGGGAACAGGACCGTCAGCGGCTTGACCAGCGCCACGTAGGCGCCGACCAGCGTCATGGACGTTAGCAGCCGGGAGGCCGCCCACCAGTCGAGGCGATGCGCTTCAGAATTCAAGCTCGATCTGGGCGCGCACCGTGTCGGACGGTGCTCCCGCAACCAACCCGAACAAATAGCCGGCGTTGTATAGCACGAAGCGGCGCCCTCCCAGCGCGACCTTGCCAAAGACCGCGGGCCCGACCCGGTGCGTCTGCTGTTGCAGCGCAGACCAGTGAGCCACAGGACCGAGATCGCCCAGACCCTGCGCGCCGAACGCGAACGCTTGCCGATAACGATACTTCACTTGGGCCTGGTACCCCAGCTGCGTGGTGGCTCCGGTCGGGCCGGCCAGGTTGCGCGACAACAGCGGATTGAAGTTCCATTGAAACCGATCGGCAAATTCGCCCTGCATCAGCGGTCCGAGCGTCACATTCCATCCCGAGCCCGCCTGATGCGGTTTTTCGACCTCGATCACGCTGCCCCACAGGATCGAGTATTCGCCGGGCTCGGTCAGCTCGAAGCGATTCTCCCATTCGATCGCATCGAATCGGGTGCCGGTTCCGCCGGAACGGGCGAACGCGTCGTACAGCTCGGTGACCCAATAAGGGGTCGGGGCGTATTCCAGCGCAATGCTGCCGGCACTGTCACGCGGACCCGGCCCGGAAAGGCTGCCCGCCTTCAGATCGATCGCGCGTTCGCCGTACTCGACGTTGGGCATCAACACGTAATCGGAGGGTTCGGCGGCACCGGCGCCTTTCGTGAACGCAAGCGCAACCGCTACGCCAATGCTTGGACGCAGGCGCACGGTCGGCGAATCAGGCGGCTGAGCGCGATTGAGCGCGGCGCATCGCGGCAAGGATCAACACCAGCGCCGCGACGTAGAACAGCACCTGGGTGGCGCTGGGCTGGGCTTGATAGCCGAGCAACGCATGCAGCAGCGTCCCCAGCACCGAGTCGTCGGGCATCCAGCGCGAGGTGTCCCACAGTGGTGAAGCGAGCGCGGGCAGCACATCGGCCTGAATCAACACGCGGGCGAACTGGCCGGCCATGCCAGCGGCCAGCAGCAGAATCAGCCAGCCCGTCACAACGAACAGGCGGCTGACCGGAACGCGCAGCAATCCCGCGTAAATCAACACGCCGGCCGCGCCACCGGCGGCCAGCCCCAGCACGCTGCCGATCGCCAGCATAGCCCGGGATGTGCCGGCAGAGGACGCGATGCCGATCAGGAACAGCACGGTTTCGGATCCTTCACGCAGGACCGTCAGCGCGATCGCCGTCACGATGGCCGTGAGCGCCGTCTCGCCCCGCACCACCGACTGGCCGATGCTGCGCGCCTCAGACGCCATCTGCCGCCCATGGCTGGCCATCCAGATGTTGTGCCACGCCAGCATCAACACCGCAATGGCCAGCACGATCGCGGTAAACACCTCCTGCCCGGACCCGTTGGCCATCTGCGAGATCGATTGGGCCACCGCCGCCACGCCGACCGAGCCGGCCACTCCGGCAGCTGCGCCCAACGCAATCCACCAGCTGCGACCGGCGATGGGCCGCGTGGCCGCTGCAACGATTCCAATCACCAGCGCCGCTTCGAGCGACTCGCGAAAAACGACCAGGGCGGCTGCAAACATCTGAGGTGCGATCGGTTAGGTTGGCTCTGGGTTGGAAGGCGATCTATTCGGCAATGACCGCGCCCTTGGCGCTGCTCTGATTGAACTCGCCCATGAATTCGTAGCGTCCTGGCTTCAGTGGACCGATGAAGACAATCCCTTTGGAGTTCGGAAACACGATCTTTTCGCGGTTCAACGCAAAACTGTCGAACTCTTCCGGCGTGCTGTCCCGGTTCTCGATGATCAACTTCACCTTGGCGCCCGCCGGCACCTTGACCTCCGACGGCGTAAAGCGGTGGTCGTGCAGTTGGATCGTGAACTCGGCGTCACCCGCCAGCACGGGGCCCGCGCAGGTCAGCAACGCGGTCAACACCGCTGTCGAGATCGTCTTCATGGCTGGTGAATGATAACGATTCTCATTTCGATTTGCAACTGCAGGACCCCCTGTTTTGTTCAATTCCCTCCAAATATTCAGCCGTCCGGCTGGTCGGTCCGGCTCGGAATCGGATTCGAACCCGAGGTCGTTCTCTATACTTCCCAATCAAGCACTTGGCGGAGATTGGCGATCGAACTGGCCGAGATGCAACTGGTCGCACTGGGGCTGAGCCACCAGAGCGCGCCACTTCCGCTCAGGGAGCGGGTCGTGTTCGGCCCCGATGAGGTCGGGGGCGCGATCGCGCGGCTGCGCGAGCGCCTGAGCTCGCGCCAGACAAGCGCCCTGAGCGAGGCGGCCATCGTTTCCACCTGCAACCGCACCGAGCTGTATTGCGCCGTGGATGAGCCGCGTGAAGCTGCGACGGCGCTGGCGGAATTCGTCGCACACGAAAAAGGAATCGACCCGCACGACCTGCGGCGCGCCTCGTACGTGCTGCCGCACACCGAAGCAGTGCGTCACGCGTTCCGGGTCGCCAGCGGCCTGGATTCCATGGTGATCGGCGAACCGCAGATCCTCGGCCAGATGAAGCAAGCCGAACGCCTGGCGCGCGAGGCCGGCGGTCTGGGGTTGCTGCTGAATCATCTGTTCCAGCGCACGTTCTCGGTCGCCAAAGAGGTCCGGTCGAGCACCGACATCGGGGCCCATTCGGTGTCGATGGCCGCCGCCGCGGTCAGGATGTGCGAGCGGATCTTCGGCCAGCTGGACCAGAGTCATGTGCTGTTCGTCGGCGCCGGCGAAATGATCGAGTTGTCGGCCACCCATTTCGCGGCGCGCCACCCTAAGTCGATCACGGTGGCCAACCGCACGCTCGAACGCGCGCACTCACTGGCCACGCGACTGCACGGCCAGTCGATGCGCCTGAGCGATCTGCCCGACGCGCTGGTGCGGTTCGACGTGGTGGTGTCCTGCACGGCCAGCTCGCTGCCGATCATCGGTTTGGGCATGGTCGAACGAGCGGTGCGGGCGCGCCGCCATCGCCCGATCGTCGTGATCGACCTGGCCGTACCGCGCGATGTCGAGGCTGAGGTGAGCCGGCTGCAGGACGTGTACCTGTACACGATCGACGATCTGGGTCACATTGTGCAGGTGGGCGCTGCGTCGCGTCAGGCCGCCGTTGCGCAGGCCGAGGCGATCATCGAGTCGCGCGTGCGCGATTTCGAAGCGTGGTTGAGCAGCCGCGCCACGGTCCCCGTGATTCGCGAGTTGCGCAATCGCGCCGATGACTTGCGCAGCCGCGAACTGGAGCGTGCCAGACGCCTGCTGGCGCGCGGCACGCCGCCCGAGGCGGTGCTCGACCAGCTTTCGCATGCGCTGACCAACAAGTTCCTGCACGCACCGATCTCGCTGCTGAACGACGCGGCTTCCGCCCCCGACGAGGAACGTCGCAGGCAAATCGAGCTGCTGGCGCGCTTCTATCAGTCGCACGATTAGCGGCGTCGGCTTCGAACCCGTCGAGGCCGGTCCGTCAGGCCCGGTAAAGTTCCGCTTATGAACAAATCGATGCGTGCCAAGCTGTCACAGCTCGCACACCGCCTTCAGGACATCGACAGCGCGCTCGCGCAGCCGGATGCGGCACGCGACTTGGACCAGTTCCGGCGCCTGTCGCGCGAGCGCGCCGACATCGAACCGGTGGTGTCCCGCTATCAGGACTACGTGCGGGCCCAGGCCGACCTGCTCGCCGCGCAAGAGCTGATCGCCGATCCGGAAATGCGCACGCTGGCCGAGGAGGAGTCCGGCAACGCGCGCCGGCGCCTCGACACCCTGGAGTCCGACTTGCAGCGCCTGCTGTTGCCGGTCGATCCGAACGACGAACGCAACATCTTCCTGGAAATCCGGGCTGGCACCGGTGGCGAGGAATCCGCGTTGTTCGCAGCCGAGCTGCTGCGCATGTACGCGCGGTATGCCGAGCGCCAGCGCTGGCAGACCGAGATGATTTCGGAAAGTCCTTCGGATCTGGGCGGCTTCAAGGAAGTCATCTTGCGGATCATCGGCAGGGGCGCTTACAGCCGCTTGAAGTTCGAATCGGGCGGGCACCGGGTCCAGCGCGTGCCTGAGACGGAAGCGCAGGGGCGGATTCACACCTCGGCCTGCACCGTGGCCGTGCTGCCCGAGGCCGACGAGATCAACGACGTGACGATCGATCCTTCCGAGATCCGCATCGACGTGTTCCGCGCCTCCGGAGCTGGCGGGCAGCACGTGAACAAGACCGAGTCGGCCGTGCGGATCACGCACCTTGCGACCGGCATCGTGGTCGAATGCCAGGACGACCGCTCGCAGCACAAAAACCGGGAGCGCGCGCTCAAAGTGCTGGCGGCGCGCCTGAAAGACCGCCAGTTGCGCGAGCAGCAGGAAAAGGAAGCCAGCGAGCGGCGCTCGCTGATCGGCAGCGGCGATCGCTCAGCGCGGATCCGCACTTACAACTTCCCGCAGGGCCGGGTCACCGACCACCGGATCAACCTGACGCTGTACAAGATCGATCAGATCCTGGACGGCGACCTGGACGAGCTGAGCAGCGCGCTGACCGCGGAATTCCACGCCGAACAGCTGGCGTCACTGGCGGATTCGGCGTGACGATGAGCGCCCTCACCGCCGGCCCCTGTCCCACTGACGCGGGAGAGGGGAGAAGTCCTTCCGCCGGCGAGTTGATCGCAGCGTCCGGCATCCTGGCCTCGGAAGCGCGCACCTTGCTGGCCCTCGCGCTGAACGCGACGCGCGAATCGCTGATCGCTCACCCACAGCTCCAGGTGCCGCCGGTTGCAGCCGATCGTTTTCGCGCTCTGTGCGGGCGACGCCAGGCCGGCGAACCGATGGCGTACTTACGGATGGAACGCGAATTTTTCGGGCGTCGCTTTCGAGTCGACCCCGCGGTGCTGATTCCGCGGCCGGAAACCGAATGCCTGGTGCAGGCCGCGCTGGAAGCGCTGAGGCAAGTTCGCCGGCCCAGCGTGCTCGACCTGGGCACGGGTTCGGGTTGCATCGCCATCACGCTCGCCTTGGAGCGGGCCGACGCCGAGGTGTCCGCGACCGACCTGTCGGAAGCCGCGCTCGAGCTGGCTCGCGCCAATGCGGTTGCGCTCGGGGCCCGCGTCGAGTTCATCCACGGCGACTGGTACGGGCCTATACGCCGGCGCTACGACCTGATCGTGTCCAATCCGCCTTACGTGGCCGTCGACGACCCCCACTTGGCCGAGCTTGCGAACGAGCCGGTTGCTGCGTTGACGGACGGCGCGGACGGACTGACGTGTTTACGCGCGGTGCTCGATGGAGCACCCGCCTGCTTAACCTCGCAGGGCACGCTGTTGATCGAACACGGACATGACCAGGGCGCGCTGGTGCGGGCGATGGCGACGTCGAAGGGATTTCGGACTGTCCGTACGCAAGTCGACCTGGCTGGCGTCGAGCGCATTTGCGTCGCGAGCAACCGGTAATTGCTCAGCCGGGCAAGGGTACGTCTGCTTCAGATAGTCGGTAAGCGCGCGCGGGAGGGTTCGGGATGCTCTCCTCCCCCTCCCGCACTTCTTCGCAACGCCCGCGCGCAGAGGCGAAAACCGAAAGCGGTTACTTCACGTAGGGCGTCGATGAGGGCCGGCTCGACGTCGCCGATGCGTGCTGGGTTCCGAGGAACATCAAAGCGGCAGCGCTCATCAGCAAGCCATAGCCGACCAGTCGAAGCGTCCAAGCCAGTTTCTTTACATCCGATCGCGTCATGGCCATCTCCTAATGCGATGCCATTGTTGCGTCGGACTCCCTTAGCAGGGGGCTGGAGCATCGCGTATCTGGATACCCTTCTTGATGAATCGGTGGGACTCAAGTTTTCAAGCCACGTGTCGATGGGGTGTTTTCCTGTTTGACGCACATGGCCCCTATTCCTAAACTTAGTAAACGCATCTGGGCTATTTGCACCGAGGCTTCGGCCGCAGCGAAGTCCACTGCGTCGCTTTCGAGAACGCACGAGGCATCAGCTTCTGGGATCGGATGGGCACAATGGACACAAAGCAATTCATCGAGAAAACGGTTTCCGACCATCAGGTCGTGCTTTTTATGAAGGGCACTTCACAGTTCCCTCAGTGTGGCTTCTCAGGTCGCGCGATTCAGATACTGAAATCGTGCGGCGTGAAGAACCTGGTTACCGTTAATGTCCTGGAGGATGACGAGGTTCGCCAGGCCATTAAGGACTATGCGAATTGGCCAACCATCCCCCAGCTGTACGTCAACGGGCAGTTCGTCGGCGGATCGGACATCTTGTCCGAGATGTTTCAGAGCGGTGAACTGCAGGAGCTGCTGAAGCAGGCCGAGGCAGTCTGACCTGGTCCGACCCCGCGTGGCCTCGCGCCGCCTGATTGTCGCCATTACCGGCGCTTCGGGCGCTGCCTATGGAACGCGCCTGCTGAGCCACCTTAAGGGCGCCGGCGTCGAAACGCACCTGGTGCTGTCGTCGGCAGGTGTTTTGAACGCGCACCACGAGCTGGGTCTGCGCCGTGCGGCGATCGAACAGCTGGCGGACGTGGTGCATCCGGTCACCGACCTGGGCGCCAGCATTGCGTCGGGCTCGTTCGAGTGCGATGGCATGGTGGTTGCCCCGTGCTCGGTCAAGACCTTGGCCGCGGTCGCGCACGGATTCGGCGACAACCTGATCGGGCGTGCCGCTGACGTCTGCCTGAAGGAGCGCCGTCGCCTGGTTTTGCTGGTCAGAGAAGCGCCGCTGAATCTGGCCCATATTCGCGCCATGGAGGCCGTGACGCTGATGGGCGGGGTCGTGTTTCCCCCGGTGCCCGCGTTCTACCTGCGCCCCACTTCGATCGAGGCGTTGATCGATGGCACGCTCGCGCGCGTGCTGGACCTGTTCGGAATCGAACACTCGATCGCGCCGCGCTGGCAGGGCATCGGAAAGAATGAAGAGGGCTGACAGCGCGCGCGG
>DATBCI010000394.1:0-2567 GCA_036270555.1 Burkholderiaceae bacterium | reverse complement strand
ATCACCAGCGGCAAGAGCACCCGAGCCTTCTTGCCGGGATGAATTGTCCGTGCGTTTCGGTTTGCGTTGTTGGACAATCCGCGAACTGTATTGAAGTTACAGCAAATATCAGCGCTCTGGCAATCCCGCTGCCTGCCAAATTGCACTCAACCATGCTGTAGCGCAGCAAACAAGACCACGACTTCAGCATCCTGAAATTTGGAAACGCCCAGCGAACCGGTTGTGGCGATGATTTGGAAGTGCGCGTGCAAGTCACGTGTCATCTGATATGCCCGTCGAAGCGTTTACGGGGTCTGTCGGCGCATCGACTCGCTCGATGCACCTTGGAGGAGCGTTGCCATGAGCACCTCGGCGAAGCGAGCTGAAGAAGCCTATACAGAGGAGCAGGTCACCGAACGGCTCGCGAAAGAACTCCCGCACTGGACTTTTGAAAGCGGCTGGATCCGCCGCAAGTACCGCACCGAAGGTTGGAAAGGCACGCTGATGGTGGTCAATGCCGTCGGGCATCTGGCCGAGGCCGCGTGGCATCACCCAGACCTCGCCGTGTCATACGCCTTCGTGATCGTTAAGCTGTGCACGCATACAGCCAAGGGCATCACCGACAAGGACTTTGCCCTCGCCAGGAAGATTGAAGAGGTGGTCCAGTGGCAACCGGGCCTGGAAGGCGGTCCGCTGGAAGGAACGCCGCGCGACGACCCACGCTTCCGCTACATCAAGTACGACTGACACGCCGTAAGGCGACTCTTTCCAGCAGCCAGTCCACCCCCCGAATCGGACCGAGCCCCAGAACGACCAGCAGCAACGCGGCGGCCGCCAGCGGCATTCGCACGTCGACCGGCACGCGTCGCAGGCGGGTTGCCCGGCCGCCCTGCAAGAGGGCGGCCACATCGGTGGTCGGCTCCAGCCGGACATAGCGCAGACCGGTCAACGCGGCGAGCTCGCGCAGGTGCGCCTGTTTGAGCGAGCTCAGATGCTCGGTGCCGAGCGTCACCTTGGGGTCACCCTGCGCCGGCTGGGAAGGCTCCGCCCAGCTGGGCTGCGGCGGCGCCTGCAACACGTCGTCCTGGCCCCACACGCCGATCGGATGCCCGGTCGGATCGAATTTCGGAATCGGGCGCAGCGCATCCCCACCCACGCCGACGATCAGTCCGTGCGGGTCGGTCGCATCGTCCGGCACGACAGGAACGAAATCGGGGCGCAGCGGGGGCGCCTCGTGACCATCCGTGAAAAACACGATGGCCGGTTGCTCCGGCATGTGCGCGGCGATGCGAAGAGCCGACATCAGGCCTTTGCTGACCTCGCTGCCGCCGGCCCACGCCATCGTGTTGTCGATGCGATCCAGCGTTGACGAAAGCTCGGCGTAGTTCGCGCACACCTCGATCGGCATCAACAGCACATAGCTGCGGTATTCGGTGAAGACGCCCCAGCCCAGGCGCGCACCGCACGGCAGCTCCGCGAGGGCCCGGTGCAAACGCGCCTTGGCCAGCGCCAGTCGGCTCGCCGGTCGCCCGTCGACCAGCGTATCGAGCGTGTTCATGCTCTGGGTGATGTCCAGCACGACGACGCCATCGAACACACGGCGCGGCAACACCGGGTGCGGCGCCATCAGCGCCACTGCAGTCAGGATGGCGGCCGCCTGCAACGCGACGCGCCCGAACCCTCCAAAGCGCCCGGCTTCGCGCAACGCTCCTTCGCGCTGCGCGCTTCGGAGGGTGAACGCGCTTCGGAGGGCAAGCCGGTGGCGCAACCACCTTCGAAGCTTCATCATGGCAACCCCAGCGTGAAGGCGCGCATCGTGGTGACGGCGCGCTCGCCCGTCAGCACCTGCGGAGCGCCGGTGTCGTCAGGGTCGGGATCCGGGGCCAGGCGCAGCGCCAGTTCCAGATTGAATTTAGCGTCCCACAGGTCGGGACGCTCCAACAGCGCACTGCGATAGCTCTCCTTGGACAGCTCCACCAGTGGCAGTGCCGAGGCATCGGCGCCGCTTTGCAGAAGCCTGAGCGCTTCGCGCAGGTACAAATTGCCCAGGTCGTACCACGCGGTCGACTGCAGCTCGCCTTGCTCTGGATCGGCCGACGCGTCAGCCGCTTGCCGCAGCAGTGCTGCCGCCTCGGCGATGCGACCCTGGCGCGCCGGTTGGCGGGAGGCGGCGATCCAGACGCGCGGATCGTCGGCCATCGGCGCTGAGGTCAACTCATCCGACAGGCGCGCCGCGAGCTGGCGGTTGACCTGGTCGGAGCGCGCAAGCTGCCACGATTCCGCTGCGAGCGCGCACAGCGCCGCACAGCTCGCAGCCAGCAGCGCGCCACGCAACGGACGGCTCAGCGCGAGTGCTGCCACGGTCTGATGGTCCACAGGTTCGCGCAAAACAATGCGGCGATGGCGGTCAGCGCCAGCGCCAGCGGCCATGCGCGCAGATCGCGCCTCGGCCGCAGCACGTGCAACTCCAGCGGTCCGCTCTCCAAGCGGCCCAGGTCGGCGATCGCCCGCTGCAGCGCCTCGGCGTTCTCGGCTTCGTAAAAGCGATACGGCGTCTTCAGGCCGCGGAAGAAACGATGCAACGCGCG
>DATBCI010000393.1:0-7197 GCA_036270555.1 Burkholderiaceae bacterium | reverse complement strand
CGTCAGGCTCCATGGAAGCGTCAGTGTCAGTTCCGGGTCGTAGATCACCGTGCGCGGAAGCACGCGCGGGTCGCGCCCGGTCTTCTTGACGCCCGCGTCGGTGATGCCGTAGATCGACGTCATCTCGCTGCCCGCGTAGGTGGTCGGGATGGCGAGGATGGGAAGTGGCCTGTCGACCGACGACTCCAGCGCAATCGCCTTGCCCAGGCCGGTGGTCGAGCCGCCGCCGATCGCTACGGCGCAGTCGGCACCCAGGCGGCGCGCCTGCTCGCGCGCCTCGCGTGCCGATTCGATCGGCACGTGCATCGCGGCCTTGGTGAACAGGCCCGCCGCGCGGCTCCCCAGCATGAGGGCCACCCGATTGGCGCCTTCGACCTGATCAGGCGTCGACAACACCAGCGCACGCTTGGCGCCGAGGCGATCGATCTCGCGCGCAAGGTGGCGCAGGCTGCCGGCGCCGAAAATGACACGGGGTATCCGCGTCTCGAAATCGAAGGGTCCCATCATGCCACCCGATCCGCGCAGCGATTCAGGACGAAATCGAAGGTCAACGTGCAGTACGGAACCGGGCTGACCGCCGCATCGGGCGCCGCACCGGGCTCGTGGCGCACCCATTCTGCAATCAACGACGAGCGCACCCCAAACACCGCATCCGAATCGAGGTACCGGTCCCCGCTTCGGAAGATGTGCGTGGTCAACGTTTGAAATCCAGGCGCCGTGATCCTGAAGTGCAGATGGGCCGGTCGCCAGGGATGCCGACCCAGCGCCTGAAGCAAGGCGCCTACCGGTCCGTCGTGCGGAATCGGGTAGGACTCGGCCACGATGGTTCGAAACTGATAGCCGCCATCGAGCCCGGACACGAGCTCTGCCCTCGCCCGATGCGCCGCCTGACCCTCGTACTGGACGTCGTAGTAGCCGTCGGCATCCGCCTGCCACACCTCGATGCGGGCACCTGCCACCGGATCCCCCTCGATGCTCGAGATCCGCCCTCGTACGTAGCACGGTTCGCCTTTGGCGCCGTTGGCGATGTCCGCTCCGTGCTCGTGGCGCGGCGCGCCTTCGACATAGAACGGACCCAGGACCGTCGCCTCGGTGCATCCCGCTGGCTTGGCATGGTTCTGGGCGACCACCAACATCGACAGTCCGAGCACGTCGGACAGCAGGATGAATTCCTGGCGCTTTTCATCGGTGATGTGGCCGGTGGCGGTCAGGAACCGGATCCCCTCCAACCACTCGGCCTCGGTCAGCGCTGTGTCCCGTGCGAATGCATGCAGATGCTGCACCAGCGCGGTCATCACCTCGCGCAGGCGCGCATCGGACGCTCGATCATGACGCGCGATGACAGCCTGCGTGATGTTGTGTTCGTTCAGATTGCGCACGGTCATCCCCGCTTGGAAATTTACTGCCGCGGCAGTACCAACGTGAACTCCACCCCGTCGGCACAATTGCGGGCGGCGATGGTGCCACCCATCTTGGCCATGTAAGTCCGCGCCACGAACAGGCCCTGTCCTCGCTGCGCGAGCATCGACGGCCCGTGCACGCAATTCGCATCGTCGACCGCTGCCGCCGTCTCGGATACCCCGTACTCGAAGATGCGGTCCAGCAGTGCGTCCGGAATGGGAGCGCCCTCGTTGTGCAGCATGGCCCGCACCGACTGCGCGTCGGCTTCCGTGCGCAGCCGGATCGGCGTGCCCGGGGTACGGTGCCGCTGAGCATTGCGCAGGACGTGCGTGACCACATCCTCAAGCGAGTGCTCGTCGGCGCGCACCAGCAGCGGCCGGCCCTGGGGCGAGTATTCGACCCCTTCGATTCCGATATAGCGGGCGTTGGCCGCAACGTGACCGAGAAAGGCGTCGAGGTCCATCGGCTGCAGCGCCAGCCGCGTGGCCTCGAACGCCTCGCTCGGCGAGGCCTGGCCATACAGCAGGCGCACTGCCTGCTGCATGCGCGCGATGTAGCGCGCGCTTGGATCGTCTTTGCCGCCGTGCAGCGCCATCAGCGATTGCAAGGGGGCCATGATCTCGTGTCCGACCGCGTGCCACATGTCCTTCTCCTGTGCGGTCCGGATCTGCTCGCGTTGAACGTCGTCGTTGACCCGCCTCAGAAGATCCTTCAAGCCCTGCGCCAGCACGCCAAGCTCGTCACGGCCGCCCAGATCCGACAGATCCAGGTCCGACAGGGCGCCCCCTGACGGACCGCCGCGCATGCCGGTGGACACTGCGGCGGCGCGCGCCGTGAGCAGGGTGATGCGGCGAATGACCAGAAGTTCCAGCGCGGCCCACACCACGCCGAGCGCGAGCAGCATGGCACCGACCGTCCACGCAAGCCGGGTAGCGACGGCGGCCAGGCTCCTGTTGACCGAGCGCAAGTCGCCGGACAGTTCGAGCTCGAAGCGGCCGAAGGAGGTGTCGATCAGCGCCCGGTCCCGGATCGGCGTATCGACTTCTCGCGCCGGCAGCTCCTGGATCAGCCGGGCCACCCAGGGTGAAACGCGCTCGTCGCCCGGGTCGAACCCATCGAGCGCGAACAGCGGCTGCCTGGCACCGGCGCGCCGGACCGTCAGGCGCTCGCCAGGCCGCAACAGCTCGCGCAGCTCGGCCAGCGAGAACGGCATGGTCGCCCCGGGCGCGCTGCTGTCAAAGACCGGTTCAGCGGCT
The DNA here is from genome assembly GCA_036270555.1 of Burkholderiaceae bacterium. Lineage (GTDB taxonomy): Bacteria > Pseudomonadota > Gammaproteobacteria > Burkholderiales > Burkholderiaceae_F > VBCK01. The sequence goes on along the minus strand of DATBCI010000393.1, from coordinate 4,540 downwards.
CCGGGCGCCAGCAGGCGCATGCGAATCTGCATGCGATCCAGGTCCGACGGCGGCCATTGCGGCTTGCGGGCGGCGAGCGCGTCCTGGAACACCGCCACCGGCAGGCGCATCGAGATAAACGTGCGCCGCGCGCATCCGGGCATCTTTTCGGCCGGTTCGATGCATCGTCCCTCCTGCCACAGCCAGCCGCGAAAATCCCGGACCGGTCGGACGCCCTTGGCCAACGGTGCATCACCCGCATACCCGGTGAGCCGGCCCCGTCCATCGCGGCTGCGCTCGTAGGGTGCGATCCAGCGACTCTGCGACCCGCGATAGTCGACGTCGACCAGGACACGGTGCACGTCAGTCAAGTCCAGATCGCCGCTTTCGTGCGCTACGAGCTCACCCACTGCAAGGCTCGCCACCAGATACACGAAGCCGCCGGCGTACGGATTGGCGCCCACCGCAGCGCAAAGCGTTGCGCCGTCCGGATATTGCAACCCGCACCCGGTCATCTCCACCGCCTGTCGGGCCTTGTTCCGATCGTCGAAGTCCAGCGCGCCAAACGGCAGGACGAGCGGATGCACCAACGGCATCTGCCGGTCGGCCACTACCGGATTCAGCAGTGCGAGCTGCCCGGTGGGGTGACGCAGCCGTGCGGCGATCTGGGACTCGGTCTTCTTCAGTGCATCGGCGTAGCCGCGCCGGCTGCGCTCCTTCTCGTCCTGCAACACCGACAGCGCCAGCCCCAGCGTCGCCAACACCAGCAGCAGAAAGCCGCCGCGAAAGAAAACGCGCAGGCGCAACGGCACCCGCCCCGGCAGGCGCCAGCGCGTCATGGCCGCGGATTCACCCAGCGAAAGCCGCGCATTGGCACGTTCTCGATGCCGTCGAAGCTCGGATCGATCTCGCGGAATGCCTCGCGAATGGTGCCAACGTGCTTGCGCACGTTGTCGCGGTTGCGTCCGCTCTTGATCACGCGAAAGAGCTCTTCATAGCTCACGACTTCCCCGCGCTTGGCGTCGAGTGCCGCCAGGATCCGTTGAGCCGTGAGCGGAAGATTCACCCGCTGGCCGCGCCATAGCGGGCCGCCCTGGCGCAGCGGGTCGAGCGAAAGCTCGCTGGCAGGTCGAGGCGAGCCTGCCTGCAACCCACCCTTGCGCAGCAGCTCCAGGAAGGTTTCGACGAAATCGGCCTGCTCGAAGGTGGTCTTTTGCAGGTAATCCCAGGCATCGAGCGCCTTCATGATGCTGCGGTAGATGGCGGCCGGCATGGCGGAGACCACCAGCACCGGCATGCCGCCGCGCTTGTTGATTGCGTTGATGATCGCCACACCGGCGTTGCGTTCGCGGCCCAGCTCGATATCGAGCACGACGGCGTCGTAGCGTTCGCGCGCCACGGCGCGCTCGGCCTGGTCGCGGTCAAACCACTGGTGCACGCGAATGCCGGGGCGTGCTGACTCGATCCAGCCCTTGAGCTGATTGCTGGTGGGCACATCGTCCTCGATGATGGCGACGATCGGCATTTGCCAATTATCCGACCTGAGCGGCTCCGCCGGCCGGAAGATTTCTTCCGCGCGCGGAGACAAGGCGCCCTGCCCCCGTCTTTTCTGTTCCGCCCCGCCTGCGAAGAATGGAGCCCTCTGCCACCCGACCCCTGGATCCCACCCATGAGTTCTTTCGTCGAAACGGCCAGTGCAATCCTCGCCAAAGCCGCCACCCTCGGCGCGGTCGGCGCCACCGGCGTCGCCGCTGACCTCGCACGCACCTGGCGCTCCCTGCTCCTGGTCGGCTCGGTGGCAGCCGTCGCGTGGGCGATCGTCAAATACCCGCCGCTGGCCACGGTCGCGCCGGGCGAGGTCGCCGTTCGCTCCAATGCATTGACGGGCAATGGCACCTTGCTGAGTCAAGGTTCCGCACTGAAGCTTCCGCTGCTGCACGACGTCAGGCGCTTCTCCCTGCGCGACCAGGTGCTGCGTCCGGCCGAAGGACAGCTTGCGGCCGGACCGTCTCCCTACCAGTCGGTCGAGGGTCTGTCGCTGGGAGTCGACGTCACGGTGCGATATGCCGTCGACCCGGACCAGGTGATGCGCGTTGCGAGCCGGCTGCCGGCAGACTTGAGCGCCGAGGTCGTGGCGCCGGAGGTCCACGGCGTGACCTACCCCACCTTTGCCCGCTACACGGTGCGCGAGATCTTCTCGACCAAGCGCGAGGAGATCCAGCAAAGCATCGAAAGCGAGCTGCGTCCCAGGCTCGCCGCCGATGGCCTTGCGCTCAGGGCGGTACAGATCGGCAATGTGGATCTGCCCGCGGACTATCGACACGGGATGGACCAGTTGCTGACCGAGGAGCTGCAGGCCGAGAAGATGCGCTACACGCTGGAGTTGAAGGAAAAGCAGGTCAAGCAGACGGAGCTCGAAGCGCAAGCGGACAAGGTCCGACGCGAAACCGCCGCCCAGGCCGCGGCGGGCGAGCAGATCATCGCCGCCAAGGCGCAGGAAGAGGCGATGAAACACGTCCTGCCGTTCAAGCAGAAGCAGATCGAGCAGCGCCGCCTCGAAGCGGAAGCCGAGAAGACCTCGCGCATCAAGCTGGCCGAAGCAAACGCGCAGGCACGCAAGATCGAGGCTGAGGGCGAGGCGGATTCGCGCGTGAAGCTGGCGGATGCGGAGCTTTACCGCGTCGACAAGCTGGGCAAAGCCAACGCGGAGCAGATGGCACGCGAGGGCGAACTGCTCGGCCGGCACCCGCTTCTGATCCAGAAGACGGTCGCGGACAAGCTGTCGGACAAAGTGCGGGTGATCATCGCGCCGGCCGGGGTAGACGGCCGCTTCATCGCTTCCGGATTGATCGGGGACGCTCCGCAGGAGCAAGGCTCGGTCGCCGCCGCCATGGAGGCACGCTGATGGCCGCCGCTGCCGCCGCCGCGATGACGGTGCTCGCGATCATCGCCCAGGACCATGTCGCGCTGCGCGCCGCGCCCGGCATGAACGCAACCGCCCATGCGCAACTGTGGCAGGGCGAGCTGGTGGAAGTTCGAGGCTCGCACCTCGGTCAGCTGCAGGTCTACGACCACCGCCTCGAGCGTGCCGGCTATATTCGTGAAAGCGAGGCTCGCGTCGTCGGCACGACCGAGGCCGATGCTCCGCAACTGCTGGCCGTCATGCGCTTCCTGCGCGACGCGCCGGGTGCGGAATCGCTGGGAATCGCGTACGCAGCGGCCTATCTGAAGGCGGCTCCGGCAGCCGCCATCACGGCCGAACCGTTCGACGCGCTGGGCGCCATGGCCGAACGGCTGGCGCGCGGCGCCACTTTGCGTCAGGGCAAGGTCGACGCGGTATCGGCGCACATGGATGTGGCCGCGCAATACGGAATCAAATTCGTCAGCTACGACAGCAATGGCAGCTCCGGTGGCAGCAACACCGTCCAGCTTTGCTACGACGGAGATGCGTTCAACCGCGTGCTTGCCATGGATGCCAGCGGCTCCAGCGCGAAAGCGACGCTCGCGCAACGGTCCCGCGCTGCCTTGGCGCTGACACGTCCCGAGTGCATCAACCCGGCGCTGTCGCCGCACGACCGCAAGGCCGCAGACCAGCAACGCGCCGACCTGCTCGATCGGATCGATGCGGACTCGACCGCGCAGCTCGAGCAGCCGCTGCGCAACCGGTTGCATGTGCGTCGTGCAGGCGTGTACGCGGCCATCGCTTTCGACAAGTCGCGCTTCCAGGAGCCGCCCCAGCCGGCGGCGCAGCGCGCAGTCGACGAGTTGACGGCCGTCGACAAGGCGGAGCTGACCGGCGAGGATTCGGCCGACTACACCGAGGCAGCCATACGGGTCGGGGCCGTGCGCTGGGCTGCCGCCGGAGCGACAGCGGCGCCAGGCAGGCTGCAGGTCCAATTGCAGCCAGGCGACCCGGGACAGACCTGTGTGCGGCTGATCGACAGTTGGATCAAGAATCCGCCGACGCTGGCCGAGCGCTGCACCTACGGCACCGTGTGGCCGGCCTCGGCCCGATCGATGCCGGACGGCCGTGCGCTCGCGCTGACCGTTCAGCCGCTGGACGGATGGAGCGAGCTGTGGGTGTGGCACCAGCAGTCGGACGGTTGGAAGATCGACGTCCTGGCCCCGGAAGCTGACGGTCCCGGCCTCGGATATGTCGAATGGGCGGGATGGTCACCGTCGTCGCGCCACAAAGTTCTGGTCGTGCGCGAAGCCAAATCCAACGGTCACGTGACGCGCCGCTTCGAGGTGCGCCGAACCGACACGCTGGCCGCGGAGAAATCGGCAGGCGACCCGCAGCAATTGATCGCGTTCGGCCTGTGGGCCGACGCCGGATGGAGACAGGAGACGGTCAGCCTGAGATGAACCTTGTTGCCCATCACTCACCGGACTCCTCGACCGCGCGCTTTACCGCAGGCCGCCCGCCCGCGCGCTGGTGGTGGTCGACGATGCGCGGAAAGCGCGCGAGATCGACGCCGTCGCCTTCGAGCCAGCCCGAGATCGTGTACAAGTAACCGTCAGCGACGCTGTAGTGCTCACCCAGCACCCAAGGACCGGCGAG
>DATBCI010000392.1:0-2062 GCA_036270555.1 Burkholderiaceae bacterium | reverse complement strand
CGCCGACGCGCTCCGCGCGGAGGCCTGAGCCCGCCCCCGGCGTCCGCGCCCCTCGTCGCTGCGCACGTGGCGCGGTGCGCCGCGCGAATCGGCACGCGGGTCGACGCGCGACTTCTCGATGGTGCGCTTGATCAGCTTCTCGATGGCGGCAACCGCCTTGTCGTCGGCGCCGGTGGCAATCGTGATCGCGCGCCCCTGAGCGCCGGCGCGGCCGGTACGTCCGATCCGATGGATATAGTCCTCCGGCGCGAACGACACGTCGTAGTTGATCACGGCCGGCAGCTCAGTGATGTCCAGGCCGCGCGCCGCCACGTCGGTGGCCACCAGCACGCGCACGGTGCCGTTCTTGAAGGCTTCGAGCGCCTTCATCCGCTCGTCCTGGGTCTTGTCGCCGTGAATTTCACTGGCGTTGACACCGTCGCGCTGCAGTTGGCGCGCCAGGCGGCGGGCGCCGATCTTGGCGTTGACGAACACCAGCGCCTGCGACAGCTCTGGGTCGGCCAGCACCGTGAGCAGCGCCGGGTATTTCTCCGACTCGTGCACGTGCAGTAACTCCTGGCGCACGTTGTCGGCGGTCATGTTGGGGCGCGCCACTTCGACCAGCACCGACTCGCGCAGGAAGTTGGCCGCGAGCTTGCGGATTTCCGGCGAGAAGGTCGCCGAGAACATCAGGCTCTGCCGCTCCCGTGGCAGCAGGTTCAGGATGCGCGAGATGTCCGGCAGAAAGCCCATGTCGAGCATCCGATCGGCCTCGTCGAGCACGACCACTTCGACCTGCCCGAGCGAGGTGTTCTTCTGCTGCAGATGATCCAGCAGGCGCCCGGGGGTAGCGACCAGCACCTCGACGCCGGTGCGCAGCGCCTGCGTCTGCGGATCCATGTCCACGCCGCCGAACACGACCGCGCTTCGCAGCGGTGTGTGCGATGCATATTGGCGCACGTTGTCGCTGACCTGGTCGGCCAGCTCGCGCGTCGGCGTCAGGATCAAGGCTCGCACCGGGTGCCGTGCGGGCGACATGCTGGCGCTCGCCTTGGGCAACAGCCGGTGCAGGATGGGCAGCGCGAACCCGGCCGTCTTGCCGGTGCCGGTCTGGGCCGCACCCATGACGTCGCGCCCCTTCATGACGATCGGGATCGCCTTGGACTGGATCGGCGTGGGCCGCACGTAGCCCATCGCACGAATCGCCTCGATCAGGCGCAGGTCCAGCCCGAAGTGGTCGAAGTCCGAGTAGTCGGACATCAGCGCGCGACCCGCCGCCAACTGCCGCGGGCTTGCCGTCCGGAGCGCGCTGGCCCGCCATAGCGCGGTGCGCGAAGGCGGGCGCGAAGACCCGACGCCCCCACCTGCGGGGCGCCGCTAAAACGGCAGTTCCTGTCCACCCAGACCATCCAGGGGGTTATTTTAGCGCGCTATGGACCCAAGCCACATTTTCGGTTTCCTGGGCGCCGTTATCGAGATCGCGCTGATCGACCTGCTGCTCAGCGGCGACAACGCCATCGTCATTGCCCTGGCCTGCCGCGGCCTGCCCCGCCAGGTCTGGCGCCGCGTCGTCTGGTTCGGCACCTTGGCTGCTGTTGCGCTGCGAATCGCCTTGACGGCCCTGGCGGCGCTGATCCTTAACGTGCCGTTCCTGAAGCTGGTCGGAGCGGTGTTCCTGGTGGCGATCGCGATCAAGCTCACCGCTCCCGATGCGCACCGGGAAACGCACAATGCCGGCCAGCGCTATGGCCTGTGGAGCGCCCTGGCGGCTATCCTCATCGCGGACACCGTCATGAGCGCCGACAACGTGCTGGCGGTGGCCGCTGCTTCGCACGGCAGCTATCTGCTGCTCTCATTGGGGCTTGCGTTGAGCGTCCCGATCCTGATCTTCGCCAGCCGAATGGTGTCGCACGCGCTGGACCGCTATCGGCTGCTGATCCCCGCCGGTGGGGCATTGCTCGGCTGGGTGGCGGGTGAGATGGCCGTTTCGGACCCGGCCGTCAAAGGCTGGATCGATGAGCATGCGGTCCAGCTGGCCACCGCGGCCACGTTCATCGGGGCCGCGGGTGTGCTCGCGGCGGGG
>DATBCI010000391.1:0-7836 GCA_036270555.1 Burkholderiaceae bacterium | reverse complement strand
ACCGCGCAATGAACCTGCGCAGCGCGTGATCAGGCATTGCTTTGGAGACGGGAATGGACTTTTCGCTGTCGGCCGATCTGGAGCAACTCCAGGCCAAAGTGCGTCGGTTCATCGCCAACGAGATCATCCCGATGGAGCATGATCGCCGCCAGGGTGCGCACGGACCGAGCGAGGAGTTGCGCAACGAGCTGGTTGCAAAGGCGCGGTCGGCCGGTCTGCTGACACCTCATGCGTCGCCCCGTTACGGCGGGCTGGGGTTGTCGCACGTGGGCAAGGCGATCGCCTTCGAGGAGGCCGGGTACTCGACCCTGGGTCCGACCGCGATGAACATTCATGCGCCGGACGAAGGCAACATCCACCTTCTGGAGGCGGTGGCGAACGAGGAGCACAAGGAGCGCTGGCTGCGTCCGCTCGTGCAGGGGCAGGTTCGTTCCTGTTTTGCGATGACCGAGCCTGCTCCGGGCGTGGGTTCAGACCCCTCGATGCTCACGACCAGCGCGGTGCGGGACGGCCCTGACTATGTCCTGAACGGGACCAAATGGTTCATCACCGGAGCCAGGGGCGCCGGCTTCGTGATCGTGATGGCGCGCATGGAAGACGGCAGCGCAACGATGTTCCTGTCCGATATGAACCGCCCGGGCATCGAGCTGGTTCGCACCATGGATTCGCTGGATACCTGCTTCACCGGCGGCCACAGCGTGCTGCAGTTCAAGGATGTGCGTATTCCGGGAAAGGACGTGCTCGGCGAGATCGGCAAGGGTTTTCGCTATGCCCAGGTTCGGCTGGCCCCGGCGCGGCTCACCCACTGCATGCGCTGGCTCGGTCAGGCGCGCCGGGCGCAAGACGTCGCACTCCAGTACGCGCGCAAGCGCCACGCATTCGGGCGCCCGCTGGGCGAACACGAGGGTGTCAGCTTCATGCTCGCCGACAATGAAATGGACCTGCACACGGCGCGCCTGCACATCTGGCACACCGCCTGGCTGCTGGACCGGGGGCACCGCTGCAACTTCGAGTCGAGCCGCGCCAAGGTTGTCTGCTCCGAAGCGCAGTGGCGCGTGGTCGATCGTTGCGTACAGATTCTCGGTGGCCAGGGCGTAACGCACGAAACGATCGTCGCACGCATCTTTGCCGACCTGCGCGCCTTTCGGATCTACGACGGTGCGAGCGAGGTGCATCGCTACAGCCTCGGGTCGAAGCTGGTGGCCGGCCGCCCCGAGAGTCTTTGAGCGTTTCGGAAGCCGGGCGTGCAACAGGCCAGGCGTCAGGCCCTCGAGCGCTTCATTGCCGCAGCCGCCGATGCCGATTCGGTTGCGATCGGCCAAGCGAAGCTGATGGTGGGCGGCGCGGTCCAGGAGAACTGGCTGCTCGAACTCGATATCGCGGGTGGCGCCCGGACGGGCCACCTGGAATGCGTGCTGCGGTCCGACTCGGTGACTGCCGGCGTGGCGATCAGCCACGGACGGGCCCACGAGTTTGCGCTGCTGAAGATCGCGTTTAACGCCGGCATCACCGTCCCCGAGCCCCTGTGGCTGTGTGAGGATCCGCAGGTGATTGGTCGCCCTTTCTTCGTGATGCGACGCGTTGGCGGCACGGCGCTCGGGCACCTGCTGGTCAAGGGCCCCGAATATGGAGGCGACCGGGCGCAACTCGCAAAAAGGCTGGGGTGCGAGTTGGCGCGCATCCATTCGTTGGCTCCGCCCCAGCGCGGGCTTGAATTCCTGGCCTGGTACGACGAAGCACCGGCGTTGCGACTGGTTGCCCAGTACCGCGCGTATCTGGACAGCCACCACACGGCGCATCCCGCTCTCGAGTGGGGCTTGCAGTGGCTCGCGCGCCATGCGCCACCACGCGACGTGATCTGCCTGTGCCATCGTGATTACCGCACCGGCAACTACATGGTCGATGCAACCGGACTGACGGGTGTGCTGGACTGGGAGTTTGCAGGGTGGAGCGATCCGCTCGAAGATATCGGCTGGTTCTGCGCCAAATGCTGGCGTTTCGGAAGGATCGATCAGGAGGCGGGTGGCATCGGTGCGCGCGACGATTTCTACCGAGGTTACGAGGCGGAGTCGGGCAAGGCGATCGACCGTGCGGCCGTCCGCTACTGGGAAGTCATGGCCCATCTGAAGTGGGCCATCATTGCGATCCAGCAGGCTGAGCGCCACGTGTCGGGGGAGGAAAATTCCTTGCTGCTGGCCCTGACCGGTCACATCGTGCCCGAGCTCGAGTGGGAAATCCTGAACATGACGGAGACCGACTGATGCGCGACCAGCCTACCGGTGATGATCTGCTGCGATGTGCCCGCAAGGCGTTGCGCGACGAGGTGTTGCCGTCGCTTCCGGCCGAACAGCGGCATACGTTGCTGATGGTGATGAACGCGATGTCGATCGCCGAGCGTCAGTTGCGTTACGGCCAGGGGCCGGCCGATGAGGAATTGGCCGCGATGGCCCGTCTGCTCGGGACGAAGTGCGATGAGATGGCGACCGGCAATCGGCGTCTTTGCGACCTGATCCGGCAGGGCGGAGGCGATCCCGGGCAGCCGCAGCGCGCGGCGCTGCTCGCTCATCTGCGCGCGGTGGGCCGGCAGCGCCTGCTGGAGAGCAATCCGAAGCTGCTGAACGAGGGTAACGCGTCCTGATGCGGCGGTGAGCCTCCCGATCCAACACGGCACACGATGGCCATGCCGACCGAGATCAGTTTCGAGCCACTGACTCCGACCGCGTTCCTGCACCGAGCCGCCCACGTTTTTGGCGACCGGATCGGGGTCATCGATGGCGACACGCGCTTTACTTACGCGCAGTTCCGCCAACGCGCGCTGAAATTTGCAGGGGCGCTCAAGGCACTTGGCATCGCGCCGGGTGATCGGGTTGCGCTGCTGGCGGGCAACTCGCACGTGATGCTTGCGGGGCACTACGCCGTTCCATTGGCCGGCGCGGTCCTGGTGGCGCTCAATACGCGCATCACTGCCAGCGATGTCGCCTACATCCTGGATCACGCGGGCTGTTCGCTGTTGATCTACGACCGGGACTATGAGGCCACCGCGTGCGCAGCGCGCGATCAGGCAAAAGGGCAGGTACGGCTGGTCTGCGCCGGGGGCGATCGCGATGAACTGGATGCGATGATCGCAGCCGCCGAGCCGTGTCTGGAACAGGTGCTCGACGAGCGGGCGCTGATCGCCATCAACTACACCAGCGGCACCACCGGGCAGCCCAAGGGGGTGATGTGCCACCACCGCGGGGCGTATCTGCAGGCGCTGGCGATGGCGCTGCACATGCAGCTGGCGAGTGACTCGGTCTTCCTGTGGACGCTGCCGATGTTCCACTGCAGCGGCTGGTGCTTCACGTGGGGCGTTACAGCGGTCGGCGGCGTGCATCTGTGTCTGCGCAAGCTGGAGCCTTCGTTGATCTGGCGCCACATGCGTGAATCGGCAGTGACCCATTTCTGCGCGGCGCCGACGGTGCTGACGATGACGGTTTGGGATTCCGAAGCGGGCAAGGACAGGCTGCCGCGACCGGTGCGCATCGGCACCGGCGGAGCGCCGCCGACGCCGGCGCTGCTGGAGCGCCTGGACGAGCTCGGGATGGACATCACGCACCTGTACGGACTCACCGAGACGTTCGGACCGGCCGTGATCTGCGACTGGCGACCCGAATGGCGCAGCCTTTCGATCCCGCAGCAAGCCCGCCTCAAGGCGCGCCAGGGCGTGGGCAACGTCATTTCGGTCGGGATCCGTGTCGTCGACGAGCAGGGCAACGACACGCCAGCCGATGGGCAGACGCTGGGCGAGATCGCGATACGCGGCAACAACGTGATGCTGGGGTACTACCGCGACGAGGAGGCGACGCGCAACGCCGCCGCTGACGGCTGGCTGCGAACCGGCGATCTGGCTGTGATGCACCCGGACGGATACCTCGAAATGCGCGACCGGGCCAAGGACATCATCATCTCGGGCGGCGAAAACATCTCCTCGGTCGAGGTCGAGCAGGCGCTGGCGTCGCATCCGGCCGTGGCCGAGTGCGCCGTGGTGGCCGGGAGCGACGACAAGTGGGGCGAAGTGCCGGTGGCCTTCGTCGCTCTGAAGGCAGGGCTGTCGTCAACCGGTGACGAATTGATCGAGCACGTCCGCCGGCGCCTGGCACGATTCAAGGCGCCCAAGCGCGTCGTGTTCGGGCCGTTGCCCAAGACGGCCACCGGCAAGGTGCAGAAGAACGTGTTGCGCGCCCAGTTGAAGCAGGCGGTCTGATTGGTTCGCTGTCGTTGTACCGCGCAAGAGCCAGGCTAGGCTTTGAGCTGATGGATGAGAACCACGTTAGCTCGGAATCAGGCGAGCGACTCGGCCACCAGGTGGTCGTACGGGCGCTGCTTCATGCCGCTTTGCGTGAAAAAACGCATCATTTCGCGCGTGGCATCGGGTCCTTGCGGATCGGTGTACGAGCCAAGGAGGCTACCCCCGAACCAGGCGTGGCCGGCTCCGTGGACTCGCCAATATTCGAGCACGACGCGGCCCTTTGAATCGCGGTGGACGGCGCGCGTGTAAGAGTGGCCCCCCGGGACTTGGCCCTGTTCGATGGCGGCATCCGCGCTGGCCGCCCCGCTTTGCTCCAGCGATCGGGATACCAGCTGCTCGCTGTTTCGTGGATGAACCGTTTTGTCCCGGTCGCCGTGAAAAACGATCGTGGGTGTGGAGGGTGTCGCGAGGGTCGAGCGGTCGCCCGACTTCGACGCCGACAACCCGTACATCGCGACGAGCGCCGACGGCAGATCATGCGCGCTTCCGGAGGCCAGCCCCGAGTGCACGCAAACGGCCGCGTACAGATCCGGGTAAGCCGTTCCCAACACCGCCGCCATCGCACCGCCCGCTGACAGCCCTGCCACATACACCTTGGCCGGGTCGACCCGGTAGCGACGCATCACTTCTCGCGTCATGTCGGCGAGGATCGCAGGCTCTCCCTGGCCTCGGCGCTGGTGGCCGCGTTTGAACCAGTTCCAGCAGCGATGGCGATTGGCGGTATGCGTCTGTTCCGGATACAGAACCAGACAAGGCCATTCTTCCGCCAGCGCGTTCATGCGCGTCCCATTGGCGAAGGTGTCGGCGCCTTGGTGGCAACCGTGCAGCATCACAACCAGCGGCAGCGCCTGTTCGATATAGGCCGTCGGGACGTAGAGCTTGTAAGGGCGCGTTCCGGCTGGGCAGCTGTAGAAACCCGACACGAACTGTCCCGGGCGGCCCTCGACCACGGTCGCCCGAGGAAGCGGTTGCTCCAGGGCAGGTTCACGTACGAACCATCCCCAGACGCGCTGCACCGTCGCTGCGACGCCCGGCGGCAGGGCCGCCAGCCAACGGCCGGCGCGCGTCTGTTTTGCCGATGCCCACAGCTGCGCCAGCATTTGTTTTGTTTTCTCCACAACGCCCTTCGGGGTCCGGGACTCGCCCAGACGCAACCTATCGCCTTCGATAGCGCCATGCTACGCGTTGGAGGGCGCGGTTTGCCCGGCGAATTTCGCGATTCGATTTGCATCTGGTGAAACCGGATGATGGTCATTGCACCGGCGCACCAGATCGATGCTTCAGTCCAGCGCCGAAATCTTGCCTTTCACCGCCGGGTAGGGTCGATCACCCATCAGGCCTCGCCAGAGGAGGTGATTGAAGGCATTGGCATCGATTCGGTCCTCTGCCCTGAAGTCCATGCCCACGGTCTGTTGCGCCCACCAAGCGGCGGTGTGCGTGGGCGCCGGCACCTTGAGCGCGGCGGTGGGCGTCGGCAGCAGCGGTGCCAGTCCGGTGCCGTACAGATAGCTGGACGGCACCGCCTTGTAAGTCCACTGCGACCGGGCGAGGTCGAACGCATCGGTCATCGGCTTCACGCCCGCGTCGTGCAAGTTCAGGTGCTGCAGACCGAGCACATCTTCGATCGTGCGGATCATGTTGACCGTGCTGTAGCGGGTCGACACGGTGGCACCCTGTTTCACGTAAGGTCCTGCGATATAGCCGGTGCTTCGATTGGAATCGACGTGGTCCGGGCCGTCCTGCGAGTCGTCCTCCAGCACGAAGATCAACGTGTCAGCCGCGTACGGGCTGTTGGCGACCTTCTGCACGATCAGGCCGACCGCATAATCGTTGTCGGCCTGCTGGGTTTCCGGCGTATTGACGCCGTCGATGGCTGTATCGAAATTGCCCATGTGGTCGTGCATCACGCGCACCAGTTCCAACTGCGGAAGGTTGTTGCCGGCGACGAATTGATCGAATTCGCGCGACCATTCCTGCACCCGATAGAAATCCGGGAAGACGTTGTCGAAGCCGCGGAAATACGGATCGGTCACGCCGATCAGGTCCGGATGAGTGGCCACGGCGACCGGCACTTTCGCGCTGTAAGGGTCGCGGATCGGGCCAATGCCGCCGATTGCAGGCGGAACGCTCTCCAGCGTCAGATCGAGAAAGAAGCCGTAGTTGCGCACCGTCTTGCCCGCGCGCAGCGCGGCGTTCCAGATGTAGCCGGCCCCGGGCTCTCCGGCCGGTCCGTCCATGCCGACTTCGTTGGCGGTGCCGGGCAGGGCGTCCGGGTCGGCGAGTGACGACAGGGGCGCGCCGCTGAACGCGGCGATGGCCAGTGGCAGCGGCGGTTCGCCCGCGACCGCCGCGCCCTCGGACAGCGCGGCGGCACGCGCGGCGTTGTCGGGAAACGCCACGTTGATATCGCGCGAAGTGCCCTCGCTGTCGTACGACAGGCCGCGCCCCGCGTAGTTGACCGGAGTCGACTTGTCGTTGGCGTCGGTCGAGCGCGCGGCCGTACTCCACTGCCAGCCGTCCATGCTGACCTCGCCGCTGCAGTAGAAGTTGTCGAGCAGCACGAAGTTGGAGGCGATCGCATGGAAATTGGGCGTGATCGCCTGCGGGAACTCCGCGATCGATGGGTCGCCGTTGCCCTGTGGCAGGTCGCCGAGCACGCCATCGTAGGTGCGGTTTTCCTTGACGATGTAGATCACATGCTTGATCCGCTCGCGAAGGCCGTTGATGGTCGCCTGCTCCTGCAGGCTCAGCTCGAGGTCAAAGCCATTGTTGTCGGCCACGATCTGCGTCAGGCGGGCCAAATCCCGTTCGCGCGGGACCGGCAGCGTCAACAAACCCGCCTTGGTCAGCTGTAGTACGTATTGGTTGGCCGATCCGTTCTGCAGGGACGGCGGGCATCCCGCGGCGAAAAATGGCCCCGCCCCCACGTTCGTGCACTGCTGCGGCGTAGGACCGGCATTGCTCTTGGCGTTGACCACGTACAGCATCCTGCCGTCGGCGCTGACGCTGACCGAGTTCGGATACCAGCCGGTCGGAATCAAGCCGGCCATCTCGCCGCCGGTCTGATCGTCGTTCAACTCGATCACGGCTACCGCGTTGCTGCCGGCGTCGGTGACGTAGAGCGTCTCGTCGTCCGGCGACAGCGCGAGGCTGTTGGGGCTGCTGCCACGCCTCACGCGGGGCGCATCGCCCGGCGATGTGACATCGATGCTGCCGACCAGCTGCTGGCGGGTGGTATCGACGATGTCGACCGTGTCGCTGTTTTCGGAGGCGATCATCAGCCGCGTCTGCCTCCGGTTCATGATCATCTTGGTTGGATTGCCCCTCAGCGCGATGCGCGCCGACACTGCTGGCGTTGCGCCCGCCAGCGTCACGACGACGATTTCGCGATCGCGCAGGCTCGACACGTACAGCGTCTGACTGCCCTTGAAGGCGACCCAATAGGGAAACTCGCCACCCGGCACTCCAGCCTTGCTGGAATCGATCTTGCCCGGGCGCAGATCGAGGGCTTTGACCGCGCCGCTCGCCACGTCGATCACGCTGATCGA
>DATBCI010000390.1:0-16497 GCA_036270555.1 Burkholderiaceae bacterium | reverse complement strand
GAGGTCGAAGCGCTCGCGCAGCCAGAGCTTGTTCATGGCGGCGGCGCCATCGGCCGTGTACACGGTGAAGCCGTTCTCCGTCAGGTAGCGGCGCAACAAGTCGCGCAACCGTTGGTCATCATCGACGACCAGAATTTTCTGGGTGGACGCTTTGGACATGGTCTGAAGTTCGCGGCGGCGCGCCGATCGTATCGCCGGGTTCGAAAGGCACCCGTCCAGGGCACAAAGTGTTACAGAATTTACCCGCCTCGGGCCCAGTTTTCGAGGAGCGTGCTGGCGTGAGCGGGCGTCGAATGACAAGATGGACGGTGCGCAATTCCAAATGAACTTGATGAAAATCCCGACCGTCGCGGCTGCCGCAGCGATTCTGTCCTGGGGCGTCGCCACGGCGCAGACGGGACCCCCGCTTGCGCCCACGGGGCTCCCGGGTCAGTCGTCCCCGGTCGCACCGACACCCGACGCCACCGCGGACATCTGGAGCCACATGACGTCCGAGCAGCGCAAGCAACTGTGGCAGCAGCTGACGCCCGAGGAGCGCGCCAGCATCTGGAGTCGTTTGCCCTCCGAGCAGCGGCGAGCGATTCGTGAGCGCCTGACTCCGGAGCAGCGCGAGTCGATCCGGGAACATTGGGGAGCTCCCCCTCAGCCCCCGGGGCAGCGCACCGTGCCGGGACCGGGTTCATTGCCTCCGGAACCGCGGCCAGGGCTGCCTCCAGAACGGATCGCGCCTCCTCCGGGACCGAGACTTACGCCGGAAGAACGGCACCAGCTCAGGGAGGAAATCCGGCAGGCGCACGAGCTCAGGCGGGGCCGGCGCCGGCCATAACCCGCGGTTCGCCGCCCGCGCAGGCGGCGCGGTCTCGTTCTGAATACAATGCGGCCCCGTGCGCATCCTCGCTATCGAAACGTCAGCCGAACCCTGCTCGGTGGCTTTGGCAGACGGGGCGCGCGTGGTGCAGCGGCGCCAGGCTGCCGATTCTCGCGTCGCCGAACGCGCGCTTTCGATGGTTGCCGAGTTGCTCGCTGAACAGTCCGTCACGTTAAGCCAGGTCGATGCGTTCGCCTTCGGGCGTGGACCGGGGTCTTTCACCGGTTTGAGGGTGGCTTGTGCCCTGGTGCAGGGGCTCGCGTTCGCCCATGACCGCCCCGTGGTGCCGATCGGCAGCCTCAGGGCGTTGGCCTATGGTGCGCGCCGACAAGCGCTGAGCGAGGATCGCTCCGACAGTGCGCTTCCCGACCATCCTCTTCGCGTGATGGCCGCGATCAACGCCCGGATGGGCCAGATCTACTGGGCCGTCTACGAGGGTGCAGGCGCCGAGCACACGCTGGCCACGCCGGCGCTCGCCACGCCGGAGCAGATCGCGGACCTGGTCGCACAGTGGCGTCCGCAGGTGATCGCGGGCGATGCGCTGCGCGTGTTCCCCAGCGCGTGGGCGCCTCGGGATGAAGGGATTCGATTGCCTGCGATGGCGGTCGAAGCCTGCATGATCGCGCAACTCGCCCGAACCGACCTGGCCGCCGGCCGCTCGGTCGCAGCCCGCGATGCCTCGCCCGAGTACGTGCGCGATCAGGTGGCGCTGACGACCGAACAGCGTGCCCGCGACAAGGCGAACCGGCGTGAGCTTGGCCGGGAAGGCCAGGTTTCATGAGCGCCGTCGCGCGCCCCGACGAACCGGTTTTAAGGCCGCTGCTGGCGGCTGACCTGAACCAGGTGATGCGGATCGAAATTGACGTGTATCCGTTTCCCTGGACACGGGGCAATTTCGAGGACGCGTTGCGTGCCGGGTACACCGCGTGGGCCATGCTCGACGGCGTCGGATCGATGATCGCGTATGCGATCGCGATGCTGGTGGTCGATGAAGCGCACCTGCTGAACCTGAGCGTCGCGCGCGGGTTCCAGCGGCTGGGTTACGGGTGGAGGATGCTGGAATGGATGGCACAGTGCACACGCGACTACGGTGCGCGAAGCCTGCTGCTGGAAGTGCGTCCCAGCAACGAGGCGGGGCTTCGCCTGTATCAGCGCTATGGGTTTGAGCGAATCGGTGTGCGACCCGGCTATTACCCGGCCCTGGGCGGGCGCGAAGACGCGGTGGTGATGCGGGTGCCCCTGTAATGGACACGCGGCGAGCCGCCCTGTGGAACCGTCTCGGACTCGGGCCGGTATGGACCGAGCGGCAGACGCTTGGCGCGGCCGAGGCGCAGGCGGCCGGGGCCGATCTGGCGGGTGAAGATGCGATGACGGTGGACACCGCCGCGCAGTCCAGGCGGGCGGTCGAGCGAATGGGCTGGGACGAGCTCGAGCGCACCGTCGCGAGCTGCTCTGCGTGCGGCCTGTGCAAGGGGCGAACAAGAACCGTGTTCGGCGTCGGCGACCACGCTTCGGAATGGATGGTGATCGGCGAGGCGCCCGGCGCCGAAGAAGATCTGCGCGGAGAGCCTTTCGTCGGCCAGGCAGGCCGTTTGCTGGACAGCATTCTGGGCGCTGCCGGATTGGGCCGCACCGCGGGCGGTCACGCGGCGGTCTATATCGCGAACGTGGTGAAGTGCAGGCCGCCCGGAAACCGCAATCCGGAGCCCGAGGAAGCCGCGCGCTGCGAGCCCTACCTGAGGCGACAGATCGAGCTGGTGCGGCCGCGCGTGATCCTGCTGATGGGGCGCGTCGCGGCCCAGGCGATGCTCGGCACCGAAGCCAGCATCGCCTCGCTGCGGGGTCATGCCCATCGGATCGACGTGACCGGCGTATCGGTGCCGGTCATCGTCACCTATCACCCGGCCTACCTGTTGCGCAATCTGGCCGACAAGGCGAAAGTGTGGGCGGACATGTGCCTGGCACGCGAGGTGTTCGAGCGGTCCCCGGCGCGCGCCTAGTAACCGTGGCGAGTATCTCCAATTTGAGCCACTGAATCGTAGCGGCGCTGATTGGCGCGGTGCTTCAGGATGATCAGCAGCATCGCGGCCGCGACGAACGCCCCGAACAGGCACATCGTGGCCGCGGCCGACAGGCCGGCCACGATCAACAGCGCATAAACGCCCAGCATCAACAGGATCCCCAGGTTCTCGTTGAAGTTCTGGACCGCGATCGAATGGCCCGAGGACAGCAACACGTAGCCCCGGTGCTGCAGCAGCGCGTTCATCGGGACCACGAAATACCCGGCCATCGCTCCAATCAGCACCATCACGAAAGCCGAGGCCAGCAGGGCCCACCGGATGGCATGCCCCCAAACGACGGGCCCCGATTGGGCCAGGCCGGTGAAATTGAGCAACGACAGGAGCGCCACCGTCAGGCCCATCGCGATACCGACCGGCAGCACCGTGAGCGACTGCTTCAACGAAACCCGGGTGGCGGCCAGCACGGCGCCGATCGCGATGCCCAAGGCGGCCAATGCCTGCAGGACAGCGCCCTGCGTGAGGTCCATTCCCAGCATGTCGCTCGACCAGCGCAGCACGATGAACTGCAGGCTCGCGCCAGCGCCCCAGAAGAGGGTGGTGACGGCGAGCGATATCTGGCCGAGCGGATCCTTCCACAGCGTGACCATGCAATGCGCGAAGTCCGTCAACAGGCGCCCCACCGTGTGCTCCTGCGTGCGGTAGCGAACCCGGGTGTCCGGCACCCAGATGTTGATCAGGGCCGCGGCGGCGTAGATCGCGCAGATCACCGCGATCGCAACTTCCCCCACGTTGCCCAGGTACGGTTCGATGTACGGCACGTTGACCGCCAGCAGCATCGCGCCGACCGACGGCGAGACCAGCACGCCGCCTGCGCAGAATCCCAGGATGATCGACGCCACGGTCAGCCCCTCGATCCATCCGTTGGCGGCGACCAGCCGTTCGGGCGGCAACAGTTCCGTCACGATGCCGTACTTGGCGGGCGAATAGGCGGCGGCGCCGAAACCCACCACGGCGTAGGCCAGCAGCGGATGAATCCCGAGCAGCATCAGTAACGCGCCGGCAAACTTGATGCCGTTGGTGATCAGCATCACGCGAGCCTTGGGCATCGAATCGGCGAAAGCGCCGACAAAAGCGGCCAGCAGGACGTATGAGATAAAGAAGAACAATTTCAGCATCGGCGTCATCCACTGCGGCGAGTGCATCTCGCCGAGCAGGGAGATCGCGGCGATCAGCAGCGCGTTGTCCGCGAGGGACGAGCAGAACTGCGCGGCCATCACCAGAAAGAAGGCGCGCGATACGAGGGTCGAGGGAGCGGGGGTCGGGACCAAGAACGGGAGCGGGTGACGGGCGGATGACGGGCACGCTGGCGGCGCGGGTTTATAGCACGAGGACGGCAGCGGGCCCGGTTCGAGAGTCGGTATTCTTATCGGTTAGCGCAGGACTCGAGTAGAAGTACGTGCCCAGGCCGCTGATCGCCCGCATCGATGGTCGCGCGTTGAGTCACAACCTGGCGGCGGCGCGCACGCGCGCCGGCCGGCGAAGCGTGTGGGCCGTCGCCAAGGCCAACGCCTACGGCCACGGACTGGAACGAGCGATCCGAGCGTTCGGCCCTGCCGATGGGCTGGCGCTGCTGGAGATCGACGAAGCGCAAAGGGCGCGCGACAACGGTTGGAACAAGGCAATCCTGCTGCTGGAAGGCGTGTTCGATCCGCGTGAGCTGGACCTCGCGGTGCGGCTCAATCTGACGTGCGTGGTGCACTGTCTCGAACAGGTCGAAATGATCGAGCGCCGCCCCGACGGCGCCGGATTGAGCGTCTACCTGAAGCTGGACAGCGGGATGAACCGCCTGGGTTTTCTGCCGCATGAGGCCGCCTCGATGAGGCAACGCCTGGAGGCGGTCCCCGGGCTCCGGATCGCCGCGTTGATGAGCCACCTGGCCAACGCCGACCGGCGGGAAGCGGGTCCGTGCGACGTGCAAACACAGCGCCGTGCCTTCGAACGCTTGTGCAAGGGGAGCCAGGCCGACACCAGCCTTTGCAATTCGGCCGGGCTTTTTCTGCATCCGGATCTGGGCGATCGCTGGGTGCGGCCGGGTATCGCGCTGTATGGATCATCGCCCGCCCGGTCCGCCAGCGCCGAAGCGCTCGGCTTGCGCCCCGCCATGGCTTTGAATTCGGCGCTGATCGCTGTTCGCACCGTGCCCACCGGAGGGCGGGTCGGTTACGGCAGTCGGTGGGCCGCGGTCCGGCCGACGCGTGTGGGCGTGGTGGCGTGCGGCTACGCCGACGGTTATCCGCGCAGCGCACCCGACGGCACACCCGTCTGGGTGGCGGGGCGCCTGGCGGCGCTGGCGGGGCGCGTATCGATGGACATGTTATCGGTCGATCTGTCCGATATCGATGATGCCGGGATCGGCAGCCCGGTTCAGCTCTGGGGCGAGCATGTCAGCATCGACGAGGTGGCCCGGCAGTCGGAGCGGCTGGCCTACGAATTGATGTGCGGGCTGAATCCGCGCGTTCGGGTCACCGACGCCGACTGACGCCCGCCACGTGTCGACTCCGCGCACACAGTTCGTCTGTAACGCCTGCGGCGGCGCCACCGTCAAGTGGCAAGGTCAGTGTCCGCACTGTGCGGCGTGGAACACGCTGATTGAGACCCGTGTCGAGGCAGGAGCGGCGCGACGCAGGGCGCCCGCGGGCGGAGCCAACAGCGCAGTCGCCATCGCCGAGGTCACGGCGACCGAGGCGCGGCGCCTGCTGACGCGAATCGAGGAATTCGACCGTGTGCTGGGCGGAGGCCTGGTCGACGGCGGCGTCGTGTTGATCGGAGGCGATCCGGGTATCGGCAAATCGACCCTGCTGCTGCAGGCGCTGGCGCAGGTGGCCAGCGGCGATCCGGTGCTGTATGTCAGCGGAGAAGAATCGGCGGCGCAGGTCGCGTTGCGCGCGCAACGCCTCGGGATCGAAGCGGCGCAACTTCCGCGGCTGAAGATACTCGCCGAGATCGAGCTGGAGACGATCCTGGCGACCATCGAGGCGGAGAAGCCGCGCGTCGTCGTGGTCGACTCGATCCAGACGGTGTTCACTCCGACCCTGACCTCGGCGCCTGGCTCGGTATCCCAGGTGCGCGAGTGCGCGGCCGGCCTGACGCGCCTAGCCAAGCGAAGCGGCGTCAACGTGGTGCTGGTGGGCCACGTCACCAAGGAAGGCTCACTGGCCGGCCCGCGCGTGCTGGAGCACATGGTCGACACGGTCCTGTATTTCGAGGGCGACACCCATTCGGCCTATCGACTGGTGCGCGCGTTCAAGAACCGCTTCGGCGCAATCCACGAGCTGGGGGTGTTCGCGATGACCGATCGCGGCCTGCGGGGCGTGCAGAATCCGTCAGCGCTGTTCCTGTCGCAGCAGGGCGACGGCAAGGGCGGGCTGGTCGCGGGGTCCTGCGTGATGGTGACGCAGGAAGGCAGCCGTCCGATGCTGGTGGAGATACAGGCGCTGGTGGATGCGGCGCACGTGCCGAATCCCCGCCGGCTGTGCGTCGGGGTCGATGCGCAGCGACTGGCGATGCTGCTGGCGGTCCTGAGCCGGCACGCCGGCATCGCCACCCACGACCAGGACGTTTTCGTCAATGCGGTGGGCGGCGTGCGCATCGACGAGCCGGCGTCGGACCTGGCGGTCGCGCTGGCGGTGCTGTCCTCGATTCGCAACCGTCCCCTGCCGCGTGGCCTTGCGGTGTTCGGCGAGGTCGGGCTTGCTGGTGAGATCCGCCCGGCGGCGCGCGGCCTGGAGCGGTTGCGTGAGGCGGCCAAGATCGGCTTTTCGAGCGCGCTGATTCCGAAGGCCAATGCACCGCGCAAGCCGATCGAGGGGCTCGAGGTGATCGCGGTCGAATCACTGGTGGCAGCGATCTCGGAACTCAGACTTCGGTAATTGGGGGGCGCCCGAGCTCAGCTTGCCAAGGGCAGGGTGCCGGCCGCGGGTCTCAAAGGACAAGGTCCCAGGTTTGACCCATCAAATCTTTGCCGAAGGAATGGTGGGGCTCCTCTTTCGTCAATCGAAACCCGGCCGCCTCGTAGATGCGACGGGCCGAAACCAGGATGTCATTGGTCCAGAGAGTGAGGCTGCGATATCCCTTCGCTCCGGCGAACGCAACGCATTCGTGCACCAGACGAGCGCCGAGCCCCAGGCCGCGCGCTGACGGTTCAACATAGAGCAGGCGAAGCTTCGCAAGACTGGCGGAGGCTCGAACCAGGAAGACCGAGCCGACAATCGTGTCGCCGCGCTCGGCGATCCATCCATTTTCAGTCTCAGGGTCGTACGTCTTGACGAAATTTGCAAGAATCTCCGCCACCAGCGCTTCGTAGGTTCCGTCCCAGCCGTACTCTTGCGCATACAAAACACCCTGTCGGTGCGTAATCCAGCCGATATCTCCAATTCGAACGGGGCGGATAGAGTACGGTTCACTCGCAACCGTACGCGCTTGCGGGTTGAAAATGCCGATCAAGCTTTGCATCGCGGACAGCAATTCGTGGCGTTGTTCCACCGTCAGCGGATCGATCATCGCCGCCACCTGGTCTTTGGCGGCTCGATCGAGCACATCGAAGGCGGATCGCCCCTTCTTCGTCAGCTGAAGGTGGCTCTGACGGGCGTCGACGGTTGATCGCGTGCGCTGGATCTCACGCCGGCGTTCGAATTTGGCAAGCAGTCTGCTCAGGTACCCCAGATCGATCCCGAGCTCACGCGCAATTTCGGTCGCGGTGGAATCACTGCGCTTTGCCAATTCGTAAAGAATGCGGCATTCGGTGAGCGTGAATTCGCTGCCGAGCCATCCCCGGTCGAGCAAACCGAACTGCCGGGTGTACAGCCGATTGAAGCGGCGGATCGTGTCGATCACTTCGTGCGCGCCATGCGGGTTGGCTGGTTTGCGAGCCGCCATCGAGCCATCATGCGACAGATACTTGCCTGAGTCAAGTATCGATCCACGGCACTTGCCGCCCGCCTCGCCCAGCGGACGGGACCGGCGGCAGGCGGCGCCCGCCGCCGGCTACCGCGCGCTAGTTGCGTGATGCGTCGTCTGCCGCGCCCGCCACGCTGCCGCTTTCCTTGCCCTCCCACACGGCCATCATGTCCGGCGAGCCTTGCGACCGCACGCCGTTGTCGGACAGGATCTCCTCGCCTGCGCCGTTGATTTCGCTGCGCCGGAAGACCAGACCTTCGCCGGCGCGCTTGCTGTCGAACGCGATGACCACGAATTCTTCTTTGAGATCGCGCAGCAGCGCCACCAGATGGGCCAGGCTGCGCACCGGAACGCCGTTGACCGAATAGACCACCGAGTTGACGATGTTGCCGTAGCCCTTCGAGCTCGGATGCGGGAACAGCGGCGCCGGCACCACCACCAGCTCCTTGCGCTCGGAGGTCGGCTCGTCGAACAGTTGCGTCACCAGCGGGCTGGACGCGAGGCTCAGCGCGGCCGCCTGAGCGCGCAGACCGCTCATCAACTCGAGCGAGGCGCGGGAAAAGACCACCGGGCCGTAAATGAAGTAGGAGGGGTATCCGCCGTCCAGCGGCTTGAGCAGCGTGGGACGGTCCACCAGCAGCGGGACATCGACCGACAGCTTCTTGCCTCCGCGCACCAGGATCAGCCCGATACGGCCGTCGCGCGCCGAATGCTGAATCTGGTAGCGCAGGCTGAGCCGCAGGTTGCCGTTGACCAGAATCATCCCCTCGTCGTCGACGGCGACGCCGGCGATCGCAGTGATCACATCCCACTCGTGCAACGGGTAGTCGGCGTCGTGGCGGAAGGGCCGGTGCACGACCACCCCGTGCACCGACGGATCGAGCTTCAGGAAGCTGCGCAGGGCCGGGTTCTCCAAGGTCTGCAGATCGTCGAACAGCATCGGTTTGCCGTCGTAGTGACCATCGGCGATGTCGCGCAGGAACAGCTCGATCTCCTCGTTCGGGATGATGTAGCCGATGTTCTGCGCCCCGCCCAGCGAACTGAAGGCCAGTCCGATCATCCGGTCGCCGACGGTGGCGGGGCCGCCGCTGTCGCCGGGATTGATGGCGGCGTCGATTTGCACGCGCAGTCCGGCTGCGTTCGAGTTGTACGCGACGAATTCGATGCGCGAGACGATGCCTTTCGTGATCGACAGCGAAGTGCCCCCGACCGGGAAGCCGTAGGCGAGTACGGCGTCCTTGATCTGCGGCAGCGCCGCGGATCGCTCCAGGGGCGCGTGGCGCTGGAAGAACGTGTCGTCATCCAGCGTCAGCACGGCGAGGTCCATGGCGGGCGACACGGCCGCCACCTTGGCGCTGTATTTATCGCCCTCGCGGTCCGCCTGCACCTGCAGTTGACCGGCGTAAGCCACGACGTGTGCGTTGGTGAGGATGCGGTGTCCGTCGATCACCACGCCCGATCCGGTCACCTCGGCCGGTGCCTGGCGCGCCCAGGGCCGGCTCAGGTCCGGTCTGCGGGTCGTGGCGAAGATCCTCACCACCGCGGCTTCGACCCGCTCGGAAATCTGCGCCTCGATTTCCCTGGGTGATGGCTTCGGTGCAGCGGCGGACGGTGGCGCCTGCTGCGCCAGAGCGGGCCGATGCGCCACGGCGAGCGCGAGGCACAGCGCCATCGGCAGGCCAGTGGACAACAGGTTGGCGGCACGGCGAAGCAGCCGGGTCACGATCGAACGAGTCATGTTGCGATTCTCCAGAGACGGTTGGCTGCCACTATCGGAGTTCCTTCTTGCGCCACATCCCCACCGCGACCGCCGCCAGCGAGATCGCGCACAACACCAGGGGCACGAATGCGAGTGACGGGGCTCCGGTCAAATCCCAGGCAGCGCCGCAGGTGAGTGCGATGCCGACCGCGCCGCCGTAGCTGAGCGTGAATACGCCGGCCGAGGTGCGCGCGACGTCCTCCGGCTCACACAGGTGCGGCGGCAGCGTCAGGCCCAGGATCAGCGCCGCCGCATCGGAGAATCCGAGCAGTGCGGCACAAGCGATGGTCCCCGGCCCGGTCAGGTAGACGATTCCGCCGATACTGGCGAGTGACAGAAGGCCGGAGGCCACGTAAGGCCATGCGCGTCGCTCCAGCTTGGTGGCGACTGCCAGCAACAGTACCGAGGCGGGGATCTGACCCAGGTTCAGCGCCAGCAGTGCGCCGCCGATCAGATCCGAGCGTCCCTTGCTCGCAAGATAGATCGGAATGAACGCGTTGGCGGCGAAATAGATCGCGTTGATACCGCAGAAAAGTCCTCCCAGCCGCCAAACAAGCCCCAGGTGCCAGTCCGGCAGCCATCGGCGCAGAGCCAGGGCCTGTGTGGTGCGCGCAATGCGCGGGCGCGGCGCGAAGGCGTAGACGGCGAACGCGATGAGGGCGATCGGCAGCGACCACGCCACCAGCGACAAGCGCCAGCTGCCTCCAACCAGCGGCAGGACCACTGGAATCGTCAGCAGGACCGCGAACACCTCCCCGACCAGAAGACCGTTGGTATAGACAGCGGTGCCCAGGCCGATCCGGTCAGGCAACCATTGCCGGACCGTGCTCGGCATGACCGGCTGCATGATCGCGACCCCAGCCGACATGATGATGGTGGTTGCGAGCAGCACGGTGTAGTTCCAGCTCAGGCCCCGCAGCGCGGAGCCCGTTGCGACCAGGGCAAGACCGCCCGCCAGCGCTTGGGCCACGCCGAGCCGCGCGACCAGCAGCGACCCGGCCAGAGCGGCGAGCGCGAACATCGCGGGCGGAATGCTGCTCAGCAGTCCCACCTCGGTCGCGCTCAGGTGCAGGTCGTCGCGAATCGCCACGATGACGGGTGGGACCGCGAGAATGGTCAGCCGCAGCCCGTTGCCGGCAAGCCACAGCAGAGCGAGCGCGTTCCATACCGCGGAGCGAGCGCGCGTGCCGGCATCATCGCCGGCCGAGTCCAGTGCCATCAGCTGCAGCGCTTGACGAGATCGGCAAGCAGATCGTGGATCCGAACACCGTTTCCGACCTCGACGTCCGCCTCGCGCGCGCCGGGGAACGGCTCGGCCATCGCCACGCGCGACAGACGACACAGGACAACGGCGCTCAGCGCAAGCCTGGCAACCGTGGAGCTTGGAATCATGGGGCGTCTCCGTTAGGGGCACTACGTCGTCGCGTCGGACCCTGCGAGGCGCGCCGCCTCAAGGCCGGATCGCACCGAACCTTCCAGGGTGGAGGGGAAGGCACTGTCGGCGATGTCGCCGGCCAGGTACAGCCCCTCGACCGGCAGGCTCGACGAAGGACGGCGCAAGCCGATGGCGGGCAGGAGCGTAGCGCGCCGTTCAATCACGATGTTTTGCGCGATCGAGGGCGGCAATCCCAGTTCAGCGGAAAGCTGGCGGTCGACCGCCGCGCACAGCGCATTGCGATCGCGCTCGAAGAACAGCGCCGGTGCGCCGATCACGACGCTGAAGATCCCCTGGTGCGTCGGATCGATCCGGCCACGATCGAACACCCACTGGCCCGGGCGGCCCCGGCCCGCGTCGTCGAGCAGCGCAAAGACCGGGTCCGGCAGACGTATCTGGGTCGGGTATCGAAGGTACACGGTGGCGATCGGCTCGTATTGAAGGTTGCGCAGCTGCTCGATCGCTGGTTGCAACGCGTCGATCGAGGCCGACTCGAGCAGGCGCGCAGCGGCTTCGGCAGGGAGCGCCAGCACCACCCGGTCGGCCTGCAGCTGCTCGTCGCGCAGCGCGACGCTCCAGCCCGGTCCCGAGCGGGTCAGGCCCGCCGCCGGTTGACGCAGTACGACGGTCGCTCCGGCCTGGTTCAGGTACCGCAGGGCGGCCTCGGGCATGGTCGCGGAAAGATCGCGCCGGGTCAGCAGCAGGCGGCTGTCGCGCTCGGCCGCACCAAGGCTCAGGCGCAGCAGATTCATGAACATCTTGGCCGATGCCTGCGCCGGCTCCGCGTTCATCGCGGCAATGCAAAGCGGCCGCCACAGCCGACGCACCAGCGCTTCGGACTGCGTTGCGAGGACGTCCGCCACGGGGCGGTCGACTGGCACCTGCCATTGATTGCGCCTTTGCTGCGCAACCCAGCTTGCCAGGGCCACACGGTCAGCCCAGGTCACGCCGCGCGCGCGCAGAAGACCGAACGCCAGATGCAGCGGCGCCGGAAAACCGGCTGCGCCCAGGCGCCACCCATCGGGGTACTGGACTTTGAAGGGCTGCGACAGCAGCGCCTGATCCGGGTCGACCCCGAGCCGGCGCATCAGCGCAATCGTTTCGGTGCAGGCACCGAGCAGCAGGTGTTGTCCGTTGTCGACCGTGAAATCCTGATCGCCAATACGAAGATCGACCCGGCGGGCGCGCCCACCGATGCTCGGAGCGGCGTCCACCAGCGTCACCGCGGCGCCCCGTCGGACTCCTTCGACGGCACACGCCAGGCCCGACCAGCCCGCTCCCACCACCACCCAGCGGGCGGCGCGCTCCGATCGCGCCGTCATCCGAGCATCGCGCCGCCGCGCGGCGGGCCGAATACCCAAGTGCGCCAGGCGATCAGCAGCTTTCTAACCGGCGTCAATCCAATGCGTTGATGCAGCACGCGGTAGCCGCTGAGCTGCAGCTCATCGAGCAGCGCTTGATACAGGGCTGCGAGGATCACGCTGGGCGCCTGGGTGCGCCGTTCGGCGGGCGGCAGGTGGGCCGCCGCCGCGCGCAAAGCCGCACGGGCCCGATCCGCCTGGCGGTTGGCCAGCAACTCGAACCCCTTCACGTAGCGGGCCGACCACAGGTCATCGGGTGTCACATCGAACTCTCGCAGATCCTGCATCGGAAAAACGATGCGGCCTCGGCGAGCATGGCGACCCGCGTCCCGCACCATCCGGATCAACTGCATCGCCAGCGCCACTTCGCGAGCGTGCGCCTGGGTGGCCGACTCGACGCCGCCGAACATGGTCGCCGCGGCCTGGACAAAAGGCGCGGCCGCAAGATAGCAGTATTGCGCCAGCGCGTCGAAATCGTCGAACGGATCGGGCTCGAGCAGCCGGAGTCGCGCCTGCAGCGAACCGATCAAGGGATCGGGAGCAAGCCCATAGCGCACCGCGTGGGGCGCCAGCGCGCGCGTGACGGGGTGCTGCGGCGCGCCGTCGAACAGGCACTGCAGCTCCTGCGCCCACCAACCCAATCCGGCGCGCGCCAGCGAAGGGTCCGATGCGGCCTCAACCGTGTCGTCCAGTTCCCGGCGCAAAGCGTACAGCGCGGTGGCTGCGCGCCTGCGTTCGATCGGCGCGAACAACAGGCTGTAGTGGACGCTGGACGCGCCGGTCGCGAGCTTTTCCCGACAGTATTGGTCCGGGTCCATCGCGTTCGATTAGAATCCAACTGCCGGTGCGAAGGTGGCGAAATTGGTAGACGCACCAGGTTTAGGTCCTGACGCCTTCACCGGCGTGGGGGTTCGAGTCCCCCCCTTCGCACCACGGGCGCCACAGATCACGGGCTCGTATGAATTTATCCGATCGTGCATGGCACTACAGACTGACATACAAGACCTCGGCGGGTTGCAACGGCGCCTGGATCTGACCGTCGCGGCCAGCGAAGTGGCGCAGGAGGTGTCGCAGCGTCTGGCCCGCATTGCCAGGCAGACCAAGATGCCCGGCTTCCGGCCCGGCAAGGTGCCGATGAAAATCGTCACCGCCTCGTACGGCTCGCAGGTTCAGGCCGAGGTGATGCGCGAGAAGCTCGGCAGCGCGTTGTCGTCCGCTCTCGACGCGAGCAAGCTGCGGCTGGCGGGCGCCCCGCGCCTGGAACCCAGGTCGGTCGAGGACTCCGGCCAGATCGCCTTCTCCGCCACCTTCGAGGTCTATCCGGACATCGACCTGGGTGACGTTTCCAAGCTGGAGCTGTATCGCTACACGAGCGCCATCAACGAAGCGGACGTCGACCGGACCGTCGAGATCGTTCGCCGTCAGCGCGCACCTCGCACTGCGGTGGAGCGCCCCGCCGCGGACGGCGACCGGGTGACGGTGGATTTCCGTGGAACGGTCGACGCGCAGGAGTTCGAGGGCGGCGTGGCCAAGGATTTTGCATTCAACCTGGGCGAAGGACGGATGCTGCCGGAGTTCGAGCGCGCGGTGCGCGGCCTGCGCGCCGGCGAGCAGACGCAATTCCCGCTGACCTTCCCATCCGACTACCCGGCGCCCAAGATCGCCGGCCGCGACGCCCAGTTCGAAGTGAAGGTTTTGCGGGTCGAGGCAGTCGAATTGCCGGCGGTCGATGCGCAGTTCGCCCGCGCGCTGGGCGTTGCGGACGGAGATCTCACCCGGATGCGTGCCGAGCTCAGGACCAATCTGGAGCGCGAAGTGGCCGCCCGCCTGCGCACTCGCGCACGCGATCAGGTGTTCGAAGCGCTGCTCGGTGCTACCCAGTTCGAGGTGCCGCAGGCGCTGGTGGATGACGAACTGCAGCGGCTGGAGCACGCCGCCCATGCGGGCGCGCGGGGCGATGCTGCCAGTTCTGCGCTGCAACAGGTGGCGCGGCATCGGGTACGGCTGGGCCTGCTGATCGGCGAGCTGGTGGCGCGCAACGGCCTGCAACCCCGCCAGGACCAGATTCGCAAGGCAGTCGAATCGATCGCGCAGAGCTACGAAAACCCGTCGGAAGTGATCCATTGGTACCTGGGCAGCCGCGAGCGGCTGGCCGAGATCGAGGCGGGTCTGACCGAGGACAATGTCGTGAACTGGGCGCTTTCCCGCGCCAAGGTGAGCGAGGTGAAAGTGCCGTTCGACGAATTGATGGGAGAACGCAAGTGAGGCAACGCGGTATGGCGGCGATGAACCCCCCCGAGGCAGGGCGCCTGGAGGCCCAAGGACTGGGCATGGTGCCCATCGTGATCGAGCAGAGCGGGCGCGGCGAACGCGCCTACGACATCTATTCGCGACTGCTGCGGGATCGGGTCGTTTTCATCGTCGGTCCGATCAACGAGATGACCGCCAATCTGGTGGTCGCGCAACTGCTGTTCCTCGAGTCGGAAAATCCCGACAAGGAAATCGCGCTGTATATCAATTCCCCCGGGGGCTCGGTGTATGCAGGGATGGCGATCTACGACACGATGCAGTTCATCAAGCCGGATGTTTCAACGATCTGTGTGGGCATGGCGGCCAGCATGGGTGCCTTCCTGCTCGCGGGCGGATCCAAGGGCAAGCGCTATGCGCTGCCGAATTCGCGGATCCTGATCCACCAGCCTTCCGGCGGGTCGCAGGGACAGGCTTCGGACATCGAGATTCAGGCGCGCGAGATCCTGTACCTGCGCGAGCGCATCAACCGGATCCTGTCCGATCGGACCGGGCAGCCGATGGAGCGCATCGCGCGCGACACCGACCGGGACAACTTCATGTCGGCCAGCGATGCAGTAAGCTACGGCCTGATCGACAAGATCTTCGTGAAGAGGGGAGAGGCCGGCTCACCCTGAGCCCCTGCAACGGGACGCACCATGACCGATAGGAAGGGTTCGAGCGAGAAACTGCTCTACTGCTCCTTTTGCGGCAAGAGTCAGCACGAGGTCAAGAAGCTGATCGCCGGCCCGTCGGTTTTCATCTGCGACGAATGCATCGATCTGTGCAACGACATCATCCGCGACGAGGCCTCGGGAGAACCGGCCAGTGGCGGAGTGCGGTCCGACCTGCCGGCGCCCAAGGAGATCTGCTCGATCCTTGACCAGTATGTGATCGGCCAGGAAACGGCCAAGCGCATCCTGTCGGTGGCCGTCTACAACCATTACAAGCGGCTGAAACACCTGGCGACCAAGGATGACGTCGAGCTGGGCAAAAGCAACATCCTGCTGATCGGCCCGACCGGATCGGGCAAGACCCTGCTGGCGCAGACCCTGGCACGCCTGCTGAACGTGCCATTCGTGATCGCCGACGCCACCACGCTGACGGAGGCCGGCTACGTCGGCGAGGATGTCGAGAACATCATCCAGAAGCTGCTGCAGAACTGCAGCTACGAGGTCGAGAAGGCGCAGCGCGGCATCGTCTATATCGACGAGATCGACAAGATCTCGCGTAAGAGCGACAACCCGTCGATCACGCGCGACGTGTCGGGCGAGGGGGTGCAGCAAGCGCTGTTGAAACTGATCGAAGGCACCATCGCCAGCGTGCCGCCCCAGGGTGGCCGCAAGCACCCGAACCAGGATTTCGTGCAGATCGACACGACCAACATCCTGTTCATCTGCGGTGGCGCCTTCGACGGCTTGGAGAAGATCATCCGCAATCGCTCGCAGCGCAGCGGAATC
This sequence comes from Burkholderiaceae bacterium, assembly GCA_036270555.1. Lineage (GTDB taxonomy): Bacteria > Pseudomonadota > Gammaproteobacteria > Burkholderiales > Burkholderiaceae_F > VBCK01. Next base: position 351 of record DATBCI010000390.1, on the reverse strand, counting down.
GGCTTCGGCGCGGAAATTGCCAGCTCCGGTGATCATTCGGTCAGCGACTTGCTGCAGGACGTTCAACCGGAGGACCTGATCAAGTTCGGATTGATCCCGGAACTGGTCGGCCGGCTGCCGGTGGTGGCCACGCTGGAGGAGCTCAGCGAGGAAGCGCTGGTGAAGATCCTGGTTGAGCCGAAGAACGCCCTGATCAAGCAGTTCCGGCGCCTGCTGTCCATGGAGGGCGTGGAGCTGGAGGTGCGTTCGGAGGCCCTGGACGCGATCGCCCGGCGCGCGCTGAAGCGCCGTACCGGCGCTCGCGGCTTGCGCTCGATCGTGGAAAGCGTTCTGCTCGATGTGATGTACGAC
>DATBCI010000389.1:0-5450 GCA_036270555.1 Burkholderiaceae bacterium | reverse complement strand
CCGTTCTGGCGAGCGATGCCGAACCGGATGTGACGATCGATGTCGACCCGCGCGCGCTGGCGCAGGGCTGGTCTGAACCGGCCGCGATCCTGCGCGACGCCCACATCCATGGCGATGCCGGCCTGGCACAGGCACTGTCGCGCGTGGCCGAGCAGCTTCGCCCCGACCTGGAGGAAGACCTGTCGCGCTTGGTCGGCGACGTGGCGGCCGTGCGCATTGTGGCGGCGCTGAAAGCCGTCCAGAACGGTGCGGCCGACACCGGAGCGCGCGCCGCGCGCCAGTTGGCCGACTACCTGGCCGGCGAGCGGGCCTGGCTTGCGTCGCGAGGTCCCTTCGAGCGGTTCATTGCCGAGGTCAACGAGCTGGCTCAGGCGGCGCAGCGCCTGACCGAACGGGCGGGCCGGCTGCGCTGATGCTGCGCCTGCTGCGCCTGCTGCGGATTGTCACGGTCGGATTCCGTTACGGGCTCGACCAGATCGCCCTGTCGAACCTGAGTCACCCGTTGCTGGTGCGCCTGGTTCGGCTGGCCGCCGTCGGACGCCGATTGCAGCGGCCGCGCGGCGAGCGTCTGCGCCTTGCGCTCGAGAGCCTGGGCCCGGTGTTCGTCAAGTTTGGACAGCTGCTGTCGACCCGGCGCGACCTGCTGCCGCAGGACATCGCCGATGAATTGGCACGACTGCAGGACCGGGTGCCGCCGTTCGACTCGGCGGTGGCGATGCGCGAAATCGAGCGCGGCCTTGGGCTGCGCATCGTGGATGTGTTTTCGACGTTCGACCCGGTGCCGGTTGCCAGTGCTTCAATCGCACAGGTCCATCTTGGGGTGCTGGCCCAGGGCCCGCTGGCGGGTCGCGAGGTAGCGATCAAGGTGTTGCGCCCGGGAATGCGCTCGGTGATCGACCGCGACCTGCAACTGATGGATGCAGCGGCGGTGCTGGTCGAGCGCCTGTGGCGCGATGGCCGCCGGTTGAGGCCGCACGATGTGGTCGACGAGTTTCGCAAGACGCTGCACGACGAGCTCGATCTGACGCGCGAAGCCGCCAACGCTTCGCAGCTCAGGCGCAACTTCGCCGGCTCGGCATTGCTGCGGATTCCCGAGATGTACTGGGACTACTGCCGCGAAAGCGTGCTGGTGATGGAGCGAATGCACGGCGTGCCCATCAGCCAGGTCGATCGGCTGCGAGCGGCCGGCGTCGATCTGAAAAAGCTCTCGCGCGACGGTGTCGAGATTTTCTTTACCCAGGTGTTCCGCGACGGCTTTTTCCATGCCGACATGCACCCCGGCAACATCCTGGTCAGCGTCGATCCGGCTGAGCACGGCCGCTACATCGCGCTCGACTTCGGCATCGTCGGCACCCTGACCGATACCGACCGCGATTACCTGGCCCGCAACTTTCTCGCGTTCTTCCAGCGCGATTACCGGCGCGTGGCAACCACCCACCTGGAGTCGGGCTGGGTACCGCGTGGCACGCGGGTCGACGAGCTGGAGAGCGCGATCCGCGCGGTGTGCGAGCCGATCTTCGACCGCCCGCTGAAAGACATTTCGTTCGGACAGGTGCTGGTGCGACTGTTTGCGACATCGCGCCGCTTCAACGTCGAAATCCAGCCCCAGTTGCTGCTGTTGCAGAAGACGCTGCTCAGTATCGAGGGTTTGGGCCGGCAGCTCGACCCCGAGCTCGACCTGTGGAAAACAGCCAAGCCGTTTCTCGAAGAGTGGATCAAGCGCGAGGTCGGCGTGATCGGCCTGATCGGACGGCTGCGAGCCGAGGCACCGCAGTGGAGCCGGTTGCTGCCACAGCTGCCACGCCTGGTGACGCAGGCGCTGCAGGCGGTCGAGGCCCAGGAGCGGGTGCTGGCCGAGCTGACCGAATTGCGCAACGCGCACCTGCGGCGCAACCAGTGGCTCGCGGCCGCTGTGGCGCTGCTGGCGGCCATCGTGCTGATGCTCGGATGGGCCTTCCTCGGTTTCCGCCTGCCGCGACTGTGAAGCGGGCAGGGACGGCAGGGTCGAGTTCAAGTCGCGCGATCCAACCCGGCCTACGGACCGGTTACCTATAATCGGACGCCATGAACCTGGTGATCCTCGCGGCAGGCCAAGGCAAGCGGATGCGGTCGGAACTGCCGAAGGTGCTGCACGCGCTGGCAGGACGACCGCTGCTGGCGCACGTGCTCGATACGGCGCGAGCCGTCGCTGCCAGGCTTGGGCTGTCGGCTGACGTGGTGGTGGTGGTCGGGCACGGCGGCGAGCGGGTTGCGCAGGCGTTCGCCGGCGATATCGGCATCCGCTTTGTCACGCAGCAGCCTCAGCTCGGTACCGGGCACGCCGTGCTGCAGGCGGCGCCGCTGTTGAACGAGGCTGAGCCCACGCTGGTGCTGTACGGCGACGTTCCGCTGATCGAAGCCGACACCCTGGTGGGGCTGGCACGCGCCGCCGGCGCTGGCATGGCGCTGTTGAGCGCGCGCGTGACGGACCCGGCCGGATATGGTCGCATCGTGCGCGATGCGGCCGGTCGCGTGGCGCGCATCGTGGAGGAGCGCGATGCGACCGAGGCCGAGCGATCGATCGATGAAATCAACACCGGTTTTCTGGTGGCTCCGACCGGGTGGCTGAAGTCCTGGTTGGGGCAACTGGGCAACGACAACTCACAGCGCGAGTACTACCTGACCGATGTGGTCGCGCTGGCCGTGCGCGATGGCACGCCCGTGGCCGCCTGCCTCGCCGCCGATGCCCGCCAGACGCTGGGCGTGAACAGCCAGGCCCAGCTGGCTCAGTTGGAGCGGATCGTTCAACGGCGCAACGCAGAGCAGTTGATGCAGCAGGGCGCGACGCTGGCCGATCCGGCCCGCCTCGATGTACGCGGCCAGGTGACGGTGGGGTCGGACGTGTTCATCGACATCGGGTGTGTGTTCGAAGGACAGGTCGAGCTGGGCGACCGGGTCAGGGTCGGTCCCTATTGCGTGCTGCGCGATACGACGGTGGGCGTCGGCTCCGAAGTGGGCGCGTTTTCTCATCTGGACGGCTCCCGCATCGGTGCCTCGGCGCGAGTCGGACCGTATGCGCGCTTGCGGCCCGGTACGACCCTGGATGACGAGGTCCATATCGGCAACTTCGTCGAGGTGAAGGCAAGTCGCGTTGGCCAGGGCACGAAGGCCAATCACCTGGCCTACGTCGGCGATGCCGAGGTGGGGTCGGGCACGAATATCGGCGCCGGCACCATCGTTGCCAACTACGACGGCGTCAACAAGCACCGCAGCCGGATCGGCCGCGACGTTCAGGTCGGCAGCAATACCGTGCTGGTGGCACCGATCGAGGTCGGAGACGGCGCGACCATTGGTGCCGGATCCACGGTGTGTCGTGAAGTGCCCTCCGGCGGCCTGACGCTGGCGCGAGCGCGCCAGGTGACGGTGGCCGACTGGAAGCGCCCGACCAAGAAAGCGAAGGGCTGATCGTATGACGCGCGAGGCACAACCCGCATCGACCGCGGATTCGGCATTCAGTGGTGAGGTCAGGCGGCTGCTCGAGCGGATGGGGGTCGCTACGGCCTCGCTCGATGGCGAGTTGATCGCCCGCACGCCGATCGACGGCGGCGTTACCGGGCGCGTCCCGCTTTGCTCGGCGGCGCAGGCCAACGCCGCAATCGAGCAGGCCGCCGACGCCTTTGCGCGTTGGAGGCTGGTACCGGCGCCGCAGCGCGGCGAACTGGTGCGCCGCTTTGGCGACGCGCTGCGCCAAGCGCGCGACGATCTGGGGCGGCTGGTATCGATCGAGAGCGGAAAGATCGTTTCCGAGGGCCGCGGCGAAGTGCAGGAGATGATCGACATCTGCGACTTCGCGGCCGGGTTGTCCCGCCAGCTGTACGGGCTGACGATCGCGTCGGAGCGGCCGGGTCATCGAATGATGGAGACCTGGCATCCACTCGGGGTCGTCGGCGTGATCAGCGCGTTCAACTTTCCAGTCGCGGTGTGGGCCTGGAATGCGGCGCTGGCGCTGGTTTGCGGTGATCCGGTCGTGTGGAAGCCCTCCGAGAAGACGCCGCTCACCGCCGTGGCGGTGCAGGCGATCTTCGAACGCGTTGCGCGCGATTACGAAGCCGATACAGGCACTTCCACCCGCGGTCTGGTTCACGTGGTGACCGGCGCCCGCGAGGCGGGCCAGGCGCTGGCCGATCATCCGTCGGTACCGCTGGTATCGGCCACCGGCTCCACCGCGATGGGACGCGCGCTGGGTCCTCGCCTGGCGCAGCGCTTTGCGCGAGCACTGCTCGAACTGGGTGGCAACAACGGTGCAATCGTCTGTCCGAGCGCCGACCAGGAATTGGCGCTGCGCGCGATCGCATTTGCCTGGATGGGGACCGCGGGCCAGCGCTGCACCACGCTCAGACGCCTGTTCGTGCAGCGCGATCTGGCCGATGGATTCGTGCAGCGACTGGCACGGGTGTGCGCGTCGGTCGCGGTCGGCGATCCGCTGGAGGCGGGAACGCTGGTCGGACCGCTGATCGATCGCGCCGCGTTCGATTCGATGCAGGCGGCGCTGAAAGAGGCCGCCGCCGAAGGGGGTGTCGCGCAAGGCGGTGGGCGCGAACACGCAAGTCGTTGGCCGAATGCCTGGTACGCGCGGCCCGTCGTGGTTTCGATGCCGGGGCAGCGCGGGCCGGTCGCGCGCGAAACATTCGCCCCGATCCTGTACGTGATGCGCTACACGGAGCTCGACGAGGCGATTGGCGCGCACAACGCGGTCAGCGCCGGGCTGTCGTCGTCGATCTTCACTCGCGACCAGCGCGAAGCCGAGCGCTTCATCGCCGCCAACGGATCCGACTGCGGCCTGGCCAACGTGAACATCGGCCCATCGGGCGCCGAGATCGGCGGCGCCTTTGGCGGCGAGAAGGAAACCGGCGGCGGACGCGAATCCGGTTCCGACTCGTGGAAGGCCTACATGCGCCGGGCAACCAACACCATCAACTTCTCCGGCGAGCTTCCACTGGCGCAGGGCGTGAAGTTCGATATCGCCTGAGGGGCCGGGGGTGAGGGTGCGGGCTCAGGGCGCGTCCAACGCGCGGTTCAGCACCGTCGCCAGCCGGGCCCCGGCCAACGCCAGTTGCGCCTTGATCACACTCTGAGCGCGCCGCTGATAGTCGGGCGATAGCAGCACCGGTTGGCTCGGCGCCTCACCGCAGGCGAACTGGGGATAATCGAGCGCGACCTGGCGCGCCAGCCGGTTCGACTCGGCCAGCCATTGGCTCACGGGCGCCGCGCGCTGCGCGGGGCCCAGGCGCCGGGCACGAGCGACCAACGACTGTACGGCTGATTCGGGCGGTCGCTGATCATGGGCGCCACGGAGCGCGAACAGGACCAGCCGAACGTCCCAGGCCGCATGCAGCGACCACGGGGCGGGGTCGGCGCGCCCTGCGAACTCGACCTGCACCTGGTTGCCTCCCTCGGCGTAGTCGACCGCA
>DATBCI010000388.1:0-3497 GCA_036270555.1 Burkholderiaceae bacterium | reverse complement strand
GCCGGGTTGGCGTAGTGCGTGAGCCCGTGAAACAGCGGGAAATACGTCAGCACCGCCAGCAGGCACCCCGCCATGATGATCTTCTTGCGCCCGATCCGGTCCGACAGCGCCCCGAACACAATGAAAAACGGCGTGCCGATCAGCAGCGAGGCCGCAATCATCAGGTTGGCCGTGCCCGCGTCCACCTTCAGCGACTGCGTCAGGAAAAACAGCGCATAAAACTGCCCCGTGTACCACACCACCGCCTGCCCCGCCGTGCCTCCCAGCAGCGCCAGCACCACGATCTTCAAGTTACTCATCCGCCCGAACGACTCCGTCAGCGGCGCCTTGGTGGTGCGCCCGGCCTGCTTCATGCGCGCAAACGCCGGCGACTCGGCCAGGCTCAGCCGGATCCACACCGAGATGATCAGCAGGAAAAACGACAGCAAAAACGGCAGCCGCCACCACCCCGCGTTGGCAAAGGCGTCCTCGCCCACCCAGCTGCGCGCTCCCAGAATCACCAGCAGCGCCATGAACAGCCCCACCGTGGCCGTGGTCTGGATCCACGACGTGTACGCACCCCGCCGCCCCTGCGGCGCGTGCTCGGCCACATACGTGGCCGCTCCCCCGTACTCCCCGCCCAGCGCCAGCCCCTGCAGCAGCCGCAGCGAGATCAGGATCACCGGCGCCGCCACGCCCCACGTCGCGTAGCTCGGCAGCAGCCCGATCAGGAAGGTCGAGGTCCCCATGATCGTGATCGTGATCAGGAACGTGTACTTGCGTCCCACGATGTCGCCGATGCGCCCGAAAATGATCGCCCCGAACGGGCGCACCGCAAAGCCGGCCGCAAACGCCAGCAGCGTCATGATGAACTGCGCCGTCGTCGACAGCGGCGCGAAGAACTGCTTGCCCACAATGGCCGCCAGCGTGCCGAAAATGTAGAAGTCGTACCACTCGAACACCGTTCCCAGCGACGAGGCAAAAATGACTTTGCGCTCCTCCGGGGTCATCGGACGCCCACTGACTTCCGGCGGACGTTGTGCGGCAATGCCACCCGCTGCTGCACTCATGCGTGGTCTCCTCGGTTCAGGTGATAAGGGCGCTGCGCGGCTTGAAGCAAGATGCCTTGATATGCTCGGCGCTGGGTCGGCTGCATCTTGTGAGTCATCGCGCCAGAAGGGGTCATACCGCCGGGGCAGTGTAGACGCCGGGGAGGGCGGCGCAAAGGTGCAGCGCGTCATACCGCCGATGGGCTTGACGGCCATACTGAATGTATTTACAGTGCCATGCTGTTAATTCATTCAGTAGTATCTTTAGTGGGCTTGGGTAGTTGGATTTGGGTCGTGGGCTTGAACTGAGTCTCAACAAAACGGTTCGAGCGGCCGCTCAACAGCCTACTTGCTGAAACAACGGCGGAGAAAATCGATGGACGATGCAAGGGGTGCCTTCGTGGCAGACAGCAAGGAGCGTCAGAAGGCACTGGCAGCGGCGCTGTCGCAGATTGAGAAGCAGTTCGGCCGCGGCGCGATCATGCGCATGGACGACGACCAGGTTGAGCGCGACATCCAGGTCGTCTCGACCGGCTCGCTGGGTCTGGACATCGCATTGGGCGTAGGAGGGCTGCCGCGCGGGCGCGTGGTGGAAGTCTACGGGCCGGAATCCTCAGGCAAGACGACGCTGACGCTGCAGGTGATCTCGGAAATGCAGCGTCTGGGCGGCACCTGCGCCTTCATCGATGCCGAACATGCGCTAGACGCGCAGTATGCGCAGAAAATCGGCGTGGACCTGCACGAGCTGCTGATCTCGCAGCCGGACACGGGCGAACAAGCGCTGGAGATCGTCGATGCGCTGGTGCGCTCGGGGTCGGTCGAGCTGATCGTGATCGACTCGGTCGCTGCGCTGACTCCCAAGGCCGAAATCGAAGGCGAGATGGGTGATTCGTTGCCCGGCCTGCAGGCGCGCCTGATGAGCCAGGCGTTGCGCAAGCTCACCGCGACCATCAAACGGTCCAATTGCCTGGTGATCTTCATCAACCAGATCCGGATGAAGATCGGCGTGATGTTCGGCAACCCCGAGACCACCACCGGGGGCAATGCGCTGAAGTTCTACGCCTCGGTGCGATTGGACATCCGCCGCGTCGGCTCGATCAAGAAAGGCGAGGAGGTGATCGGTTCGGAGACCAAGGTGAAGGTGGTCAAGAACAAGGTCGCTCCGCCGTTCCGGCAGGCCGACTTCGACATCCTGTACGGCGAAGGCATTTCGCGCGAAGGCGAGGTGGTGGATCTGGGCAGCCAGCACGGCATCATCGACAAGTCGGGCGCCTGGTACAGCTACAACGGCGACCGGATCGGCCAGGGCAAGGACAACGCTCGCGAGTATTTGCGGGAGCGGCCGGCGTTAGTGCTCGAAATCGAGAACCGGATTCGCGAGCGCATCGGCATCGCCCCACGCACGGCGCAGGTGCAGCCCGCTGAATAGTCCGGCATCCAAAAGGCTGCTGCGCTCGGCCATGGCGCTGTTGTCGCGTCGCGACTACAGCCGCGCCGAACTGCGTGCGCGGCTGCTACGCGCGGCCGGCGCAGCAACCGATGGGGTCGCCTCCAGCGAAGCGGGCACGGACGTGACGCAAGTGGACCAGGTGCTCGACACAGTGCAAACCGAAGGGCTTCTTTCCGAAGATCGCTTTGTCGAGGGGTTCATCCGCACACGGCGGGCGCGCTACGGCCCGGTGCGCCTGCGCTATGAGCTGTTGCGCCACGGTGTCACGCAGGAGCGCATCGAAGCGGCCCTGAAGCTCGTGGCGCGCGACGAATACGCGGCCGCGCACGCGCTGTGGCTCAAGCGCTTCCAATCGGCTCCGGCCGACGCGCGCGAGTGGGCGCGCCAGGCCAGGTTTCTCGGCGCGCGCGGGTTTTCTCACGAGGTCATCCGGCAGGTGCTTTGTCACGGCCCTCGCGGACAAGGCGATTGACCATGCAAGGCTGGGAGTAGCCTATGGAGATGTGCTACGCGATCGTCATAGAAAGGGGCGGCCAGAACTACTCGGCGTACGTTCCCGATTTGCCCGGCTGTGTTGCGACGGGCGCGACGATCGCGGAAGTCGAGGCTGAGATGCGCGAAGCGATCGCGTTTCATCTTGAAGGGCTGCGAGCGGACGGGTTACCGGCGCCGGAGCCTTCGAGCGAAGTTCGGTATCTCGGAGTCGCCGCCTGACGAAGCGCGACGAATACGCCGCTGCTCACGCGCTGTGGCTATTGTCGGCATTTGCCACGCATACAGCGGGTTCGGGTGCCGCGTGGCTTCCCCGTGCTTCAGCGTCAATGAGGCGGTGGAGCCTTTTCTGCCCAGATAGCCTTCAGCGCGCGTTCGAAATCGCGTGCAAAGGCTTTCCCGTCGAACAGCGGCGAGGCCAGCACCTGCTTCCGCAGGCCGGCCCGCAGGGTCGCCAGGCTGCTCAGGTCCGCAGCATGCCGCACCGCTCGCTCAACATAGTCCTCTCGGGTCTGGGCAACCCACTC
>DATBCI010000387.1:0-25282 GCA_036270555.1 Burkholderiaceae bacterium | reverse complement strand
GGCGGGCGATCCGAACCTGATCGCCGTCGTGTGCGATGATTCACTCGACAGCGAGCTGCGGCACTTCAAGCGCGATGACGTCGCGGCCATCGCGTCGTTTATCGTGGAGCGTCTTGGAATTGAACGATGATTTCGCTCGATCAAGCGCTTGAGCATTTGCTGGCGCAGGCCGAGGCGGTAACGGAAACGGAAGCGGTCGCAACGGTCGATGCGCTCGGGCGCGTGCTGGCCGAACCGGTCGTCTCGAGCGTCGTGGTGCCACCTCTGGACAACGCCGAGATGGACGGATACGCGGTGCGCAGCGCCGATTTGAGCGCAGCACCGACCAGCCTGCCGGTTTCTCAGCGGATCCAGGCCGGGCAGGTAGGGCAGCCGTTGGCCTCCGGCACGGTCGCGCGCATCTTCACCGGAGCGCCGATTCCCCCGGGAGCCGATGCGGTCGTGCCGCAAGAGGCAACCCAGTCGCAGGGCGAACGGGTGCTGGTGCTGGAGCAACCCAAGCGCGGGCAGTGGATCCGCCCTGCGGGGATGGATATTGCGTTCGGGGCGCGCGTGTTGGAGCGGGGAGCACGCCTGCGGCCGCCGCACCTGGGTCTTGCAGCCTCCGTCGGCCTGGCGCGGCTGACGGTCTGTCGGAGGCTGCGCGTTGGCGTGCTGTTTACCGGCGACGAGTTGGTGATGCCGGGCGAACCTCTGCCGGCTGGCCGCATCTACAACTCGAACCGCTTTCTGCTTTCGGCGCTGTTGCGGAGCCTGGGCTGCGAAGTGATCGATTTGGGCATCGTGCCGGATCAGCCGGAGCCGACGCGCGAGGCCCTCGTGCAGGCGGCCGCCTCGGCCGACCTGGTGATCAGTTGTGGTGGCATGTCCGTCGGCGAAGCGGACTATGTCCGCGCGGCGGTGCAGGCCGAAGGGGCCATCGACCTGTGGCAGATCGCGATCAAACCCGGCAAACCTCTGGCGTTCGGTCACGTGCGGGGCGTGCCTTTTATCGGCCTGCCCGGCAATCCGGTGTCGGTGCTGGTCACGTTCGCCATGCTGGGGCGCCCATTCGTGCTGAAACGGCAGGGCGCCAGCGAACTGCACGCGCATTCGATTCCGATGCGCGCCGACTTCGAGGTCGAGCGCCCTGGTCCGCGGCGCGAGTTCCTGCGCGTGCGCATCAACCAGCGTGGAGGACTCGATGCGTTTTCGGTCCAGAACTCGGCCGTCTTGACGTCGGCCGCCTGGGGTGATGGACTGGCCGACATCGCGGCCGGCAGCCGCGTCGCAAAGGGCAGCGAAGTCCCTTATCTGCCATTTTCGGAGTTGTTCGCTTGAAACTGTCGGTTCTGTATTTTGCGCGCTTGCGTGATGCCATCGGGCGGTCGCGCGAAGACATCGAGGTTCCGGCCGGCGTGACTACGGTGGGCGAGCTGCGCGCGTGGCTCAGCGAGCGTGGTGCGCCCTGGAGCGGCGCTTTCGCCGCGGTACGGCCGATTCGAGCCGCGCTGGACCAGGCCATGGCGGGCGACACGACGCGCCTACGCGACGGCGCCGAAGTTGCTTTCTTTCCACCGGTGACCGGAGGCTGACCGCAGGTGGCTGACCCCATGCGGCTGACCAGCGGCGGCTGACCGCGGCGCAACACTCTGCTCTGTTCCGATGGTACGCGTCCAACACAGCGACTTCGACGTCGGCGCCGAACTGGCCGCGCTGCGGGGTGTCAATCCAGGGGTCGGGGCGATCGCCAGTTTCGTCGGAGTGGCTCGCGACTCGAACCAGGGGCGCGACGTGCTGGAAATCACGCTCGAGCACTACCCCGGGATGACCGAACGCGCACTCGAGGACATCGTGGCGCAGGCGCGGCAGCGCTGGGACATTATCGATGCGCTGATCGTGCATCGCATCGGCTCGATCGCACCTCTGGAGCAGATCGTGCTGGTGGCGGTGACCAGCATGCATCGCCATGATGCGTTCGAAGCGTGCCGGTTCCTGATCGACTACTTGAAGACGGACGCGCCGTTCTGGAAAAAGGAACGCACGCCCGAAGGTGCGCACTGGGTCGAGGCGCGCGCGTCGGACGAGCAGGCGCGTGCCGGCTGGCGAGAGCAGCCGCCGAAAGCCGCCCGTTGATGCGGCAGGGGCCGCTGTGGATCGCGTTTGCGGCCGTTGGTCTGGGCTCGGCTCTTGGTGCATGGCTGCGCTGGGGGTTGGGGCTGCTGCTGAATCCCAGGTTCCCGACCGTTCCACTGGGTACGCTGGCCTCGAACCTGGTCGGTGGATACCTGGTGGGGGTGGCGGTCGCATTCTTCGCGCAGAACCAGGGACTGGCTCCGGAATGGAGGCTGTTCGCGATCACGGGATTCCTGGGCGGCCTGACGACGTTCTCGACGTTTTCGGCCGAGGTGGTCACGCTGTTGTCACGGGGTCAGATGTCGTGGGGAATTGCGACCGCGGTGGCACATCTGGCGGGCTCTCTGGTGTTAACCGCGCTGGGAATTGCGACCGTGCGCGCGTTTGGCTGAGATACAATTGGCAGGTTTGACCTCAATGGATTCGAGCGCACTGGATGATGGCAGACGAGAGTAACGACGCGGTCGTGGCCGACCGCCCGATCGCGGCGCACATCGCGCCCGCGGAGATTGAAGAGCCGTCGGCGGCCGACGGGCTGCCCCCACTGCTGTCGCGCAGGCAATTGCGCGGCGAACTCGCGCCGCTGGTGAAGCGCTCGACACCGCTGGCGGTCGCGCTGCTGCTGCTGGACCTGGCGTTGTATTCGGCGGCTCTCGCCGGCGCGCTGCTGGCAGGCAACCTCGCCGTGAAGCTGCTGTGCGGCGTGTCTTGCGGCTTCGTGATCGGACGGCTGTTCATCATCGGACACGACGCCTGTCACCAGAGCTACACGGAACACCGGAGCCTGAACCGGTGGATCGGCCGCATCGCGTTCCTGCCGTCTTTGACGCCGTACAGTCTGTGGGAGATCGGCCACAACCTGGTGCACCATGGCTATACGAACCTGCGCGGATTCGATTTCGTGTGGGCGCCCAAATCGGCTGAGGAATACGCGGCGATGCCGGGCTGGCGCCGCGGCCTCGAACGCATCTACCGAAGCGGCTGGGCGCCCTGGCTGTACTACCTGGTCGAGATCTGGTGGACGCGGATGTTCTTTCCAAGCCAACGCCATATGCCCAGCCGCAGGCCCATTTTCTTCGCCGATTGCGGGCTGGCATTGGCAGCGGGCCTGCTGTGGATCGGAGGCGTGGTGTGGACCGCCTCGGCGACCGGACAATCCGTCAGCTGGCTGCTGATATGCGCGTTTGTGGTGCCATTCATCTTCTGGAACGGGATGATCGGCTTTGTCGTGTACGTTCACCATACGCACACCTCGATCAGCTGGTTCGCTGACAAGACGGCCTGGAGCGCTTCGAACCCAGCCGTCAGCACCACCGTGCACCTGACGTTCCGGCGCGGATTCGGGTCGCTGATGCACAACATCATGGAGCACACGGCGCATCACCTGGACATGACGATCCCGCTGTACCGACTGAGGCGGGCTCAGGCGAAGCTCGAGCAGCTACTGCCCGGCCGCATCGTGGTCCAGGCGTTCTCCTGGCGCTGGTATTTCGATACGGCGCGCCGCTGCAAGCTGTACGACTTCGCCGCCCAGCGCTGGCTCGATTTCGCGGGCCAGCCGACCCTGGCCAAGCCGCAGACAAGCTGCTAGTCGAACGGCAGCGAGAAGACCAGGTTCAAGGCGTTGTCCGATCCGGCGCGGCCGATCAGGCTCAGTCGCTGTGAGAGTTGGTAACTGATCTGCACGACGTTCGACGCGCCGGACACCGTCTGCTCGTAACTGACGGTGAGCGTGTCGCTGATCCGGTGTCCCAGCGAGATGATCTGAGTGGTCGCGGTTGCCGCGGCCGCATTGTCGTCGGTGGTCAGCTTCCCAGCCACCGACTGGCGCGGCAGCAGCGTGCCGGCGGCCGGTACGTCCGAGCTGCGCAGATTGATCTCATCGATGCCGATCATGCGCGCCAGACGGGTTGGAATGCCTTCGCCGCTGCCGGACAGCAAACCGGCCGCCAGGCGTGCCAGCGCCACGTTGTCGGTGCGAGGATCGCTCGGTGGACGGCCCAGTGCGAGCCAGGACAGCGTCTCGTAGTCCGGCAGCGGTGGGTCTGAGTACAGACGCACGATCGGCTTGGTGACGGTCCCGGTGACGGTGACGCCCACCTCGACCGACAGGTCGGTCCTCACCGCCAGTACATCGAGCCCTGGATTGTCGGCGGGGCCCTGGAAGTTCACGCGCCCGTAACGAATCGACAGGTGCTGGCCGAAGCCATCGTAGGTGCCCCGTTCGATCGAGACCGCGCCGTTGACCCGCAGCGGGCCTTGCCCTTCGCCCTGCAGGCGCAGCGGCCCACTGATACGTCCATCCAATCCGTTGCCACGCAGGTAGAAAGCGGACCCGAGGTCGATGCTGAGGTCCATTCCGACCGAGACGCCTGGAGTCGGCGGGGCCGCCGCGCGACTCGGCTGAATCACGTGCACGTCCTCGGACAGCGTTGGAATGTCCGGACGGCTGAGGTCCAGGAAGCCTGCGTCGGCCGCCAGGCTCGCATTCAGACGAACCTGGCGTGGCGCCAGATCGACCTTGCCGCTGCCGCTGACCAGCAGCCAGCGATCGGAGCGCTGCAGGGCCGGCAACTGGTGCACCTGCACTTGCAGCGAGCCGGTGAGGTCGCTCAAACCGACCTCGCCGGCGGCCGAAATGGTTCCGACCGGGTTGCCGCGCACCGCGTCGCGCGCGCGCCGGTCGGCCGGAGCAATGCGCAGCGGTCCTTCGAAACGAACCTGATCGATGCGAATGCGATCACCATCGAGGCGCGCGCGCAAACGGCCGTCCTGCAGCCTGAGGCCCTGGTCGATCCAGGCGACGCGCAGCTGGTCGCCTTCGACAGTCCCGCTCGCTTGCGGCTGCTCCGGAGTGCCATCGATTCGAAGCGACAGGGCGAGCCGCCCGCCGATCCGCAGGTTGGTCCGCATCGGCTGCGGGAAGAACGGCTCCAAGGCATCGATCCCCGGAAGCTGCCCTGCGACCTCCACGTGCCACGGCTGTCGCCGGTCCAATCCCCACTTGCGATCCGCGCCATGCCGCAGGGTGGCGCGCAAGCCCGCCGTCAGGCGGCCGGCGCGCTCGCTATCCATCGAGAAATCGCCCTGGACGTGATCGTCGACGACTTCAATCCGCGCCGACAGTTCGCGCAGGCCAAGGGGCGCCGCTGTGCCCGCCTCGAGCGACGGGCGCAGATCGCCCGACTCGCGCTCGATCGCGATGTGTCCGCTCGCGTGCTGGTCCAGCGTGAGGTTCCACTGTCCGCGCAGCTTCAAAGGGTCAGCGCCGGCGTCGAGCGAGACGCCCTCCAGCGGCGTGGCTTGCGGCGGGCGTAAGCCATCGAAGCGCCCCCGAGTCACGAGAACCTGCGAGCGGACCTGAACCAACGCGTCCTGAACCGACGCCCCGAGTGCCTGCAAGCGGGCCGGCCCCAACGAAACGGCCGACGCACTGGCGGACAGCGGTGCCGGCTCGGACAGTTGAAGGGGTTGCGGCCCGTCCAGGTTCGCTTGCATCAGTTGGCCGCTCCAACTTTCGTAGGCCAGCCCGCCGCGGGCGAGTGCGCTCAGGTGACGGGGGCCTTGCAGGGTGGCTTGCAGCGACAGGCTGTGATCGCGCGCGGTGCCTTGCGCATGCACGGACGCGGCTTGCAGCCAGGGCGCTGCCTCCCCATCGCGACCGAGTGCCTCGATCGACGCATCCAGGTCGAGCGCAGCCTCCCGCTGGGCCTGGCCGCTTGCAGCGACCGAAATGGAGCCCGCGGACTGCCCGAACGCACGAAGCCCCTGCACGCGGGCGTGCAGGTCGATGTGCGGCGCGTCCCACGCCCCTGACAGCACGGCGTGCGCGTCCAAGGCGCCGCGCAACGTCGAATCGACATCGGCCAGTTGCGGCGCCACGACGTCGATAACGAGGTGACCCTGCGACCCGTCGAGCGCTCCGTGCGCCTGAAGGCGGATGTTCTGCAGCACCAGCTCGGCGTCGGCATGCAGCTGGCGGCTGGACGACAACTCGACGACACCGTGGCCGTGGGCCGGCCAACAGCGGCTCACGGGCCAGCAGATGCTGCTCGGGGTCAGTTCGAATCGCACGACGCCGCGCGGCTCGGGGGCGATGGCGGCGTCGATGTCGAAACGGCCATCGATTCGGCTGCGCAGCGTTCGCACCAGCAGTCCCGCGTCAAGGGCGTGCGCGGCCCCGTGCAGCTGCAGGTGACTGGTCGATCGCTCAAACGTCCCTTGTGCGTCGAACGTGCCGGAGTTCAGAGCGAGGTGGGCCGACGCCAGGTTCCACCGCTGCGGGTCGCCCTGCACATCGAATGTCAGCTCGGCCGCGACCGGGTCCCTGGCACGCAAATCGCCGTGCGCGACGATTTGCGTACCCAAGACCGCCGCGCCTTCGCCGACCGGGCGGTTCTCCAGGTGGACGGTGCCATCGACCCGCAACGGTCGCACCCGGCTGTGCAGGCTGGACAGGTCGACCTGACGCAACGCAGCGTCCACACTCCAGCGCTGCGTGCCGTCGCGCGCGGCGATCTGCATGTGCCCGCTGGCGCTGCCACGTTCCAACTGCGCCTCGAGCGCGGTCACGTCGATCGTCGTGCTCCCGGCGCCCGCGAAATCCGCAACCACCTTGCCGCGCAGCGCGCGGATCGGAATCCGCTGCGAATCCAGTGGTCCGTCGGCGTGGTTCACGGCGTCCAACGCGCCTGCAAGCTGCGAAGCGCGCTGCGCGAGCGGCTGCAGGTCGATCCGAACATCCAGCAGCGCGTGCGGTGCCGCCGCGTACCAGTGCGCCGGATCAACGCCCTGCAGATTGGCCTCGACGCGCGCCAGGTAGGGCGCCGTGAAGCTCGTCAGGTGCGCCTGCAACGCGCCGCCGACGTCTGACCCCGTCAGGCGTGCGGACAGGTCGAGCTGGTCGAGCGAGCCCGATGCGGCCAGATCAGCCTGCACCGGGCGCTGCGCCAGGCGCGACTGGATGCGGCCGGTCGCCTGCAGTGGGAAGGGCCACTGCGTTCCCAGCGTCGCCGCCGCCTCCAATTCGACCTCGGTGGTTTCGAAGTGCCCCGCGCTGAGGCGGTATCCGCCCGGCGTGGACAGCAGGCCGGCCCGGATCGATCGGAACCTTCCCGGCTCCGCCGTGGAGTCGGCCGCACCCCAGTATTCGAGGGTATCGATCCGCAGGTCGCCGACCTCCCACGGCAGGGGGGCAGCGATACGCTGCGGCGGCCGCGGTGCCGTGGACTGGCCGTTGCGCGCCGAACCCGTGTGCACTTCAACATCAGAGGCGCGGATCGAGTCGAACGCGATCCGCAGCGGTGTGAGCGACCAATGGCGAACGCGCGCCTGCAGGTTCCTGATCACGACGCGCGTGCCGCCGACCTCGATCTCGATCTGCTCGACGCCGAACACATCGAGCAATCGCCCGCTCGGGTTTTGCAATCGGACGTCGAATCCGCCCAGCGTTGCGGCAGCGCGCAGCGCCAGCGCCATGCCGCTCGACGACGCGAGCAGCCATCGCGCGCCAACCAGAAGGCCGGCCAGCAGCACAGCGACCACGCCGAGCCCGATCCAAAACGGATGGCGGCGGCGCCGGGCGGCGGAAGCGGGTTCCTGCATCGGCTCCTCAGAAGGCGATCGCGACCGAGAAGTGAAGCCTCCAGCGCCCCCCCTGGCCGTCGATCGTGCGCTCGCCGTAGGCAAAGTCCAACGCAAGCGGCCCGGCCAGTGTGCGCCAGCGGGCACCGAGGCCGTAGCCGCGCGCCAGGTGCGACAGCTCAACCGGATTGCCGGCGTTGCCCGTATCGAAGAAGGCGGCCGCTCCCCAGCGGGGCCCGAACCAATGGACCACTTCGTTGGACGCGGTGACCAGGCTGCGGCTGCCCAGCGTCGAGTTGCCGACCTGTTGCCCGAGCGACAGGTACGAGAAGCCGCGAACGCTGCCGACTCCTCCCGCCCGGAACAGGAACTCACTCGGCACCTGGTCCAGACGATCGGCGAACAGATACCCGCCTTCGCCGCGCACGATCCACTGATTGGCCGGCGACAGCGGCACGTAACGAACATAGCGGGCATAGGCCCGCGTCATCAGCGCGGCGCGCAGGTCGCTCAATGGCGCGCTCAGGCCGCCCGTGCCGCTCAGCGTCACTATGTCGCCGCGCGTCGGATCGGTCACCTGGTCGACCCGGTTGCGGGTCCAGGTCAGCGTGGCCGATGCCTCGTTGATGGTCGAAGGAGGCAGCACAGCACCCGTGTAGGTGCGCAGCTCGTGCTGATAGTTGATTTCAAAACGCGTGTTGTAGTCGATCCCCGCTGTTTGTCGCTTCAGCTGGCGTGTGACGCCGGCGGCCCAGCGGCGGGACTGCACGTCGTTGATGTCCGTGTGTTCGGCGAGCAGGCCCAGGCTGTCGATCGCTCCGTTCGGGTGGGGCGGAAGGTACAGGTCGGTGTAGCCCACCACGCGAGTCCGGTCGTATCCGGCGCCCGACTGCCAGGTGTAGGGGGCTCCGAACAGCAGACTGCGTCGATAGCTCGCCTGGGCTTGTGGGCCGACATTGGTCGAGTAACCGGCTCCGAATGCAACGCGCTGTGTTTTCACCTCGGTCAGCTGGATCAGGATCGGGGCATGGTCGGCGGTGGCGGGGTCGGGGTCGATATCCACCTGCACCGACGAGAAGTACCCGCAAGCCTGCAGCTTGCGCTGCAATTCCTGCAGGCGTTCCGCCTCATACGGATCTTCGGCCTGGATCGAGTTGAACCGTTCGACCAGCGAGGCGTCGTAACGGTGCAATCCGGTGATCCGAGGCAGGCCGAAACGAAACCGTGGCCCGGTGTCGATCCTGACCGTCAACACGACCGCGGCGGCGGCGGCATCGACTTGAGCACTGGATTCGATGATGCGAGCCGCCGGGAAGTCCTTTTCCTGCACCCGCGCGATCAGGCGGGCCTTGGCCTTGGTCCAGTCGGCGTCCCGAAACGGTCGGCCAACCGGCAGCTCCCAGCTTTCGCGCATCGCGGTGACGCGATCCGGAATCGACTCGATCGCCCCCAGCAACGTCAGGTCCACTCGCTCGATATGCGCGCGGGTCCCGGGGTCTACCTGAACGCGGTAACGGGCCTGTTTCAGCGGATCTGGCGACAGGGTCATTTGCGGACTGAAATAGCCTTCGGTGGCCAGCGCATCGGCAGCCCGGCGCTGCAGCCGTCGCAGCGCAGCCTCGTCGTCGCCGGCGTCCTCCGGAAGTACCCGATCGCTGTCCTTGTCGGATTGAAGGACCCGCGCCAGCAACGGTGGGACCTCGTTCACGGGTTTCCCGGCCGTCTCGAAGCGGGCCAAGGGCAGGTCAGCCGAGCGCGCGACCGGCGCTGCTGCCGAGGCAATCAGCCAACAAGCAAGCGACGCCACGACAGGTCGCCGCGAAACCCTGGAACGCCTCGGCACGGCCTGGATTGTATCGGGCACCGGCGGTTGAAAAAGACGCCAGGACGCTCAAACTATCGTGCTGGACCGTTCCGACAGGTATTGCTTGCCATGCGACAAGACCGTCTAACCACCAAGCTGCAGGAAGCGCTCGCCGACGCTCAGTCGATCGCGGTGGGCAACGATCAGCAGTACATCGAGCCGCTCCACGTGCTGGCGGCGATGTTGCGGCAGGCCGATGGAGGGGCGCGCTCCCTTCTGCAGCGGGCCGGCGTTGCCGTCGGGCCGCTCGCCGCGTCGGTCGACGCGGCCCTGAAGCGGCTGCCGCAGGTGCAGGGCACCGATGGACAGGTGCAGGTCGGGCGCGAGCTGCTCGCGCTGTTGAATCAGGCCGACAAGGAGGCACAGCGGCGCGGTGATGGCTACATCGCCAGCGAGATGCTGTTGCTGGCGCTGGCCGACGACAAGAGCGAGGCCGGTCGCCTCGCGCGCGAGCATGGCCTGACGCGCCGGGCACTGGAACCCGCCATCGAGGCGGTGCGCGGCGGCGCCAGCGTCGATTCGGCGGAATCCGAAGGGCAGCGCGAGGCATTGAAGAAGTACACGATCGATCTGACGGAACGCGCCCGCCTGGGCAAGCTGGATCCTGTGATCGGCCGGGACGACGAGATTCGCCGTTCGATCCAGATCCTGCAGCGCCGAACCAAGAACAATCCAGTGCTGATAGGCGAGCCGGGCGTCGGCAAGACCGCGATCGTCGAGGGGCTCGCGCAACGCATCGTGAACGAGGAAGTGCCGGAGACGCTGAAAGGCAAGCGCGTTCTGACGCTCGACCTGGCGGCGCTGTTGGCGGGAGCCAAGTACCGAGGCGAATTCGAGGAACGCCTGAAGGCCGTGCTGAAGGACATCGCGGCCGACGAAGGGCGAACCATCGTATTTATCGACGAGATCCATACGGTGGTCGGCGCCGGCAAGGCCGAAGGGGCGATCGACGCCGGCAACATGCTGAAGCCGGCTCTCGCGCGCGGCGAGCTGCACTGCATCGGCGCGACCACGCTGGACGAGTATCGCAAGTACATCGAGAAGGATGCGGCGCTCGAGCGCCGCTTCCAGAAGGTCATGGTCGATGAACCCAGCGTCGAATCGACCATTGCGATCCTGCGCGGCTTGCAGGAACGCTACGAGCTGCATCATGGGGTCGAGATTACCGATCCGGCGATCGTCGCTGCGGCGGAACTGTCGAACCGCTACATCACCGACCGCTTCCTGCCCGACAAGGCGATCGATCTGATCGACGAGGCGGCGGCGCGCATCAAGATGGAGATCGACTCCAAGCCGGAGGTGATGGACAAGCTGGACCGCCGCCTGATCCAGCTCAAGATCGAGCGCGAAGCGGTCAAGAAGGAGAGCGACGAGGCCTCACGCCGCAGGCTGGAGCTGATCGAATCGGAGATCAAGCGCCTGGAGCGCGAATACGCCGACTTCGATGAGGAGCTGCGCGCGGAGAAGTCCGCGGTGCAGGGCGCCGCGCAGGTCAAGGGCGAGATCGACAAGCTCAAGGCACAGATGGCCGATCTGCAACGGCGCGGCCAGTTCGACAAGCTGGCCGAGATCCAGTACGGCAAGCTTCCCGCCTTGGAGCGGCAGTTGAAAGAGGCCGAATCGGGGGCGGGCAAGCGCGAATTCAAGCTGCTGCGCAATGAAGTCGGAGCCGAGGAGATCGCCGAAGTCGTGTCGCGCGCCACCGGCATTCCGGTTGCCAAGATGATGCAGGGTGAGCGCGAAAAACTGCTGAAGATGGAGGAGCATCTTCATTCGCGCGTGGTCGGACAGGACGAGGCGGTCCGCCTCGTGTCCGATGCAATCCGGCGCTCGCGCGCCGGGTTGTCCGACTCGGGACGCCCTTACGGATCGTTCCTTTTTCTCGGTCCGACCGGTGTCGGCAAGACCGAGCTGAGCAAGGCGCTGGCCGAGTTCCTGTTCGACAGCGAGGACCACCTGATCCGAATCGACATGTCGGAGTACATGGAACGCCATTCGGTGGCTCGGCTGATCGGCGCGCCACCGGGCTATGTCGGGTATGAGGAAGGCGGCCAGTTGACCGAGCAGGTCCGACGCAAGCCGTACAGCGTGATCCTGCTGGACGAGGTCGAGAAAGCGCACAGCGACGTGTTCAATGTGCTGCTGCAGGTGCTGGACGACGGGCGCATGACCGACGGGCAGGGCCGCACGGTCGACTTCCGCAACACGGTGATTGTGATGACATCCAACCTCGGATCACACGATATCCAGCGCATGGCGGGTCAGGATCCGGACCTGATTAAGGAAGCGGTGATGGGAGAGGTGCGCAGCCATTTCCGTCCGGAGTTCGTCAACCGCATCGACGAGATCGTCGTGTTCCAGGCGCTGGACCGCCGGCAGATCGAATCGATCGCCAGAATCCAGCTGCGGCGTCTGGAGGCGCGCCTGGCGGCGCAGGATCTGAAGCTGGTGGTCAGCGATACAGCGCTGGCCGAGCTGGCGAAGGTCGGATTCGATCCGCTGTACGGGGCTCGCCCACTGAAACGGGCGATTCAGCAGCAGATCGAAAATCCGATCGCCAAGCTGCTGCTGGAGGGCAAGGTCGGTCCCAAGGACGTGGTTCCGGTCGACTTCAAGGATGGACGGTTTTCGTTCGAGCGGACCGTGCACTAAAGCCGACCGCCGCGGGATCGGATCGCTTCGCTTGCGGCCAGCCGCGGCTCAGTTGGCCGCGCACAAGCATGCGCTCGCGACTCCTGCGCGCTCGCCCTGACGGATCAGGCTTTCTTGGCCCACGCGCTGCACCATCCCTTCGCCGGAACGAGCTTCTTTTGAAAGAGCGAACACGGGCCGGTGGCGTCGCCAGGCTTGCCGACATAGAGCTGGCAATTGCTGCACGTGTGATCGGCTGCCCAATTCGGGAACTTCGCCTTGTCGGCCTTGGTCGCATCGGCCGTGAAGCCCAACGCCACCGCCATCGGGTCGGTCGGGGACAAGGGCGTGCCCTCTTGAGCGAAAGCCAGGCGCGAAGCTGCCAGAGCTGACGCGGCGCCAACAGCGTCGATCAGAAACGTTCTACGTTTGTGCTGCACAATACCCCTCCTACCGCCAAACGCGGCTGATGGTCGTTGCTTACGCGCCGAACAGCGCACCGGGCGCTAGTCTAGTCCAGAACGGTTTGGATGCAGCGAGCGGGCCCGCCGGTAGGCCCGGCGGACCCACGGCTACCCTGTGGCAAGGCGCGCCGGCCGACGGCCACTGGACCGGCCGGCGCAGCGGTCAGGCGGCGACGATGAATGCGCCGTTCATGTCCTCGTGGCCTGTGCCGCAGAAGATGTCGCAGAAGAACGGGAACGTTCCGGCTTTGTCCGGTTTCAGCTCCACGCGCGACACGCGGCCGGGCAGGAGGTCGCTGCGAACCTTGAAGTCGGGGCAGTTGAAGCCCATCACAACGTCGAGCGACTTCAGCTCGATCACGACGGACTCGCCGACCTTCAGGTGGATTTCGTCCGGGTCGTAGGCGAACTTTTTCGCGCTGACCGGAACCACCCGCGGCCCGCTTTGCGCCTGAACGCGCCAGGCGGCCAGCACGAGGCCGAGTCCGCCGGCGGCTGCGACGGCCATCATTCGCCGCCTGGGCAGTATCAAAGGGATCGTCATGCTTCAGGCCCCCTGCACGCTGCGTTCCTTCAGCTCGTAGTACGCCCGCGATGCATCGGCCTCGACATCGCGCCAGCCGAGGCCGCGATACGGTGAGGACGCGTCCCAGGGGATCGGCGTGCGCTTCGGCTGCGACCCCGGAGCCGGCAGCGGGAACATCAGCGACTTGGCGGCGTGATGCGCGATCCGCCCGGTCATCTGGTGGTGCTCCTGGTGGATATGACCGTAGAAGACGGTGACGTGCTCGAAGGGCTCCAGCAGCGCGATTGCCTTGGCCCCGTCGCGCGTGGCCCAGTCCCACTGCGGATACATTTCGAACAGCGGCCGATGCGTCAGCACCACGATCGGTGCGTTACGCGGCCGATCCGACAGATCGGTCGTGAGCCAGGCCAGCTGCTCGTCGCCGATCGATGCGGACGGGTCGGACACGTTATCCAGCACGATGAAGTGCACGCCCTTGTGATCGAACGTGTAATGCGTCTTGCCGAAGAACTCCTGGAAGGCTTCTCCGCGGTCGAGCGATGCATCGTGCTCTCCCGGCATGAAGTGGATCGCCGGCACGTTCAGCTTTGCGATGTGCTCGCGCACTTGCGTCATCCGAACGCGCCGCTCTTTCGGGTCGTCCGTCGAATGGGTCAGGTCTCCCGTGAAAACGACAAAATCGGGCTGTTGCGCCAGTCCGTTGACCGCTGCGATCGCCTTGGGCAGCGTGCCGCGCGCGTCCGGGTTGGGCGGGCCTTCGAATCCCCAGTGCAGATCCGACAGTTGCACGAAGTGGAACTCCGCAGCGGCCGCGCCGGTGCCACCGGCTGAGGCGCCCGGCGACGCGCAGCCGCCTGTCGCAATGCTCGACGCAAAAACGACGCCGCCGTAACCGGCCAGGCGCAGGAAGTCGCGCCGATCGATTTGACGTTCCATGAGGCTCCTTTCGATTGGGTAGTCGGCAGCCGCGCACTGCGGCCGCTCCGATGCAATACCGGCCCGGCCGGGAAAATATTCCCTCCTTCGCTCCAGGCGCTTACTCGCCTTGAGCTTCGGAGGGCAAGCCCTCCGTAGCTGGCGTGGGCACGCCTTAGCGAAACTGGGGTACGGTCCAGAGCCAGTACGGCGGGGGGTCAGTGCAGGGCGGTGAAGGTTTGCTCCTCACCCTCGTCGGGCGGCTCGGTATGCACCGAATGACCGGCCGCGTTAGGGAACATCGGAGCGCCGCAGTCGTCGCAGAACTCGAGCGGGAAGCGGTGCGCATGGCTCACCAGGCGCACGATACCCAGCCGACGCAATGCGCCCTCGATCTCCTCCACCGAGCGCTCCTCGTCGTCTCCCAGCAGCGGCCACACGACGCCCTCGATCACCAGGTCGTCCTCTCCGGTCCGTGAGATCCCGATCCGGATTTCCGGAGCCGAGCGCTCGCGCTTTTCCTCGTAGGGGGCGATGGTCGCCTGCAATCCCGAAGGCGCCAGATCGAACGACAGCTTCAGATACGAAACTGCGGCCTCCAGAGAGAATTCCCGCAGCTCGCGATCGCCCTGGCGCAGCGCGGCATGAAACGCATTCGGCGCCAGCGCGCGGAACTTGCAGCCGGTCATCAGCGGCGTTACGACGTTGTCCAGTTGCTCCCGAAAGGCCTGCAACGCGCTGAGCTTGGAATCCGGATCAACGCCCGTTTGTTGCCAATGAAACAACGGGCTTCCCTGTGGAACCACGATGGCCGCCAGCAGGTAGCGGGCATCGGCCAGCATCGCAATCGGTTCGCGCAGGCTTTTGGCGTCGATCTTCAGCCGCCCGTCCTGCACGGCTGCCGAGAACAGCTGCTCGGCCGTGTCGCGCACCTCTCCCAGCGATTCAGGCAGCTGATCGATCGAGAACAGGTAATCGGCAACCGCGCAGCGCGCACCGCGCGGCGCCAGGTGCCCTACCACGTGAACCAGCACGCTCTCGTGGATGGACGGGCTCAGCGTGGTCGCCGGCAGCCGGTAGCGCGACCACGCCAGCACCGGGATCGCCAACAACAGCGCGTCATGCGGCTTGCCGTCGATTTCCACCGCGGTGCTTTCCGCGCACGATTCGGCCAGGTCGGCCAGATCGTCGTAGGCGCGCGGATGATCGGAGCCGAGCTCATCGAGTGCGGCTTCGATCGCATCGCCAAACCCTCGCGCCAGCCGATCGTTGACCAACTCGACCAGGCGTTTTTCCCAAAGACGATCTTCGATCCGGGTGCCCGACTCCGAAAGGCGGCGCGCCAGCTTGGCGAGCGTATCGGCGTCGGCCTGGTGACGGGCCCGCGAGATGAATCGATTGCGACGCATGCGGCTTCCAGAAATTTGTTGCCGCCATTATCCGGTGTTGTTCGCAGGCCTGCTCGACGCCGGGCCGTTTCGTGGGCGCCGGGGCATCGCCGTATTGCTGGTCAGCGCTTGCTGAACGCATTCGGCGTCGGCGGGCGCCGATCCGCCCCGGCGCCGCGGTTTCAGGGGCCGAAGCGCATTTCGCATTACGGAACAACGCCTTGTGCATGGCAATAGCCGGCGTTTCAAAGCTCCGCATTGCTTGCCGTAATACGGAATATTAAACGTATATCATTGAATTTTAACGATAACATTTATTCTCTTCTATAAGACGTCAGTCTTGTTGCGCTGCTTCTTAATCCCTACGATACCTAGATGATCGACATGAAGGCGCGCGCCGCGCCAACCGCTCGGTCGGGAAGCTTGGTTGGACCAAATTTCGCATTCAGAGGGGGATCCGATGACGGCTCGCAAGCAAGAGGCCCAGCGTCTGCAAAAGGAATGGACCGAGAACCCGCGCTGGAAAGGCGTTCGCCGCAGCTACAGCGCTGAGGATGTGGTCCGTCTGCGCGGGTCGGTGACCCTTGAGTACACGCTGGCACGGCGTGGCGCGCAACGCCTTTGGGAAATGCTCACGAGCGAGCCGTTCGTGAACGCACTGGGTGCCTTGACCGGCAACCAGGCGATGCAACAGGTCAAGGCGGGCTTGCGCTCGATCTACCTGTCGGGCTGGCAAGTCGCCGGCGACGCCAACGTAGCGGGTGAAATGTATCCGGATCAATCGCTCTATCCGGTGAACTCGGTGCCGTCGGTGGTGGCTCGAATCAACAATGCATTGGCGCGCTGCGACCAGATCCAGTGGATGGAGGGCAAGAATCCCGAGGATCCGGGCTATATCGATTACTTCGCGCCGATCGTGGCCGATGCGGAAGCCGGCTTTGGTGGCGTGCTGAATGCGTTCGAACTGACCAAGGCGCTGATCGCGGCTGGCTCGGCCGGGGTTCATTTCGAGGACCAGCTGGCATCGGCGAAGAAATGCGGACACATGGGTGGCAAGGTGCTGGTGCCAACCCGCGAAGCGATCGAAAAGCTCTCGGCGGCGCGGCTGGCGGCCGATGTGCTGGGCGTGCCGACCGTGGTGATCGCCCGCACGGACGCCGAGGCGGGCGATCTGCTGACCTCGGATGTCGACGAAAACGACCGCCCGTTTCTGACCGGCGAGCGCACCATCGAAGGGTTCTATCGGACCAAGCCGGGACTTGCACAAGCCGCTTCGCGCGGACTGGCGTACGCACCCTACGTCGATCTGCTCTGGTGCGAGACTGGTAAGCCCGATCTGGCTTTCGCGAAGCAGTACGCCGAGGCGATCCACCGGCAGTTTCCAGGCAAGATGCTGGCGTACAACTGCTCACCGTCGTTCAACTGGAAGAAGAACCTGGACGATGCGACGATCGGGCGCTTCCAGCGCGAGCTCGCAGCGATGGGGTACAAGTACCAGTTCATCACGCTGGCGGGTTTCCACAGCCTGAACTACTCGATGTTCAAACTCGCCCATGGATACGCGCGCAGTCAGATGAGCGCGTTCGTGGAACTGCAGGAAGCCGAGTTTGCTGCGGCGGAGCAGGGCTTCACGGCGGTCAAGCATCAGCGTGAAGTCGGAACCGGCTACTTCGATGCAGTGACCCAGACCGTTCAGCGCGGTGAGTCTTCCACGACGGCGCTGTCAGGTTCCACCGAGGACGAACAGTTCTTTGCAGGCAAGAGTGATCGAAAGGCTGCCTGAGCAAGCGTCTCGCCGCCTCGTTGTGCGAAAGCAACGTGTCGGTGCACCGCCTCTTGTGAAGCATCAACGCGCGCCCTATGCTGCGCCGCGCTTTGAGATTTGCGCGTGAGCGCCGGAGGGAGACGGGCGGGGCGAGGAATCTGGGGACGCCTCCAGAACAACACAAAGTAGAATACGAAGAGCTTGAGGCCGCCTTTATGGCGGCTTTCTTTTGTCCTGGTTTCGCGCAGCTCCAGACCCGGCATCCGGCTTACGACTCAGGACGCTCGTGCGTCAGCGCATCATCAACCTGGCGTTGCAGGGCGGCGGAGCCCTGGGCGCGTTTACCTGGGGCGTGCTCGACCGGCTGCTCGAAGAAGCGTACCTCGACTTCGAAGCGGTCAGCGGTTCCAGCGCCAGTGCGATGAACGCGGTCGCGCTGGCGCATGGTCTGGCCGAAGCAGGGCGCGAGGGCGCAAAGAAAACGTTGGAGACACTTTGGACGGCGATCGGCGCTTCTTCTCGCCGTACCAGCTCAATCCGTTCGATATCAATCCGCTTCGCACCATCATCACGACGCGGTTCGACTTCGAGAGGATCCGACGCGCCAGCCCGCTGCGCCGGTTCGAGAGCGGCTCCAATATACTGACTGCGGTACGACCCGGGGCGAGGCAAGCGAAAGGAGGCGAGTCATGGCGAAGGCATTGAGCGCGGTTCTGTTCGACCTGTACGGAACCCTGCTTGACGTGCACTCGATTGCGGCGCGTGCCGACCAGCTGTTCGCGGGGCGTGGCGCGGCGTTGGCGCAGCTGTGGCGCGACAAGCAGCTCGAGTACAGCCGGCTGCGCACCATGTCGAATCGCTATGTGCCGTTCACCCAGGTCGTCGACGACGCCCTGCAGTACGCCTGCGAAGCCTTGCATCTGCCGCTGGACTCGGCCGGGCGGGGTCTGTTGATGCATGAGTTCACGCAGCTCGCCCCGTTTGCCGACGTGATTCCCGCCCTTCAGCGCCTGGTCGCAGCCGATCTGACGGTCGGGGTGCTGACCAACGGAGATCCCGGCCAGCTGGAGGATGCGCTGCACGGCGCAGGCCTGGATGACTACTTCGACGTGTTGCTGTCGGCCGACCAGGCGCGCGCCTACAAGACCGCTCCCGCCGTCTACGAGCTGGGCCCGCTGACGCTGGGTCATCCTGCCGCGGAACTGCTGCTGGTGAGCAGCAACGGCTGGGACACGGTCGGGGCGAAGTGGTACGGCTATCGCACCTTCTGGGTCAACCGCGCGTCGGCGCCGATCGAGCGGCTGGGCGAGCGGCCCGACGGCATGGGTCACACGCTGAATGACGCGGTGGATTTCGCGCTGCAGTTGCGCGCTGGAGGCAGGTGATGAGCGGTCGTTCCGGTGTCGTCGTCCAGGCGCTGATCAAGCCCGGCTTCGATGCGATCCTGACGCCCGACGCACTGCAGTTCCTGGCCAGGCTGCACCGCCAATTCGAACCCCGCCGCCGCGAACTGCTCGCTCTGCGTGCTCAGCGGGCCGAACAGATCGATCGAGGCCGGCGCCCGGATTTCCTGTCCGAGACCCGGTCGGTGCGTGAAGGCCCCTGGCGCGTGGCGCCGCTTCCGGCTGCGTTGCAGCGGCGCCGGGTCGAGATCACCGGACCGGTCGAGCGCAAGATGATCATCAATGCGCTGAACTCGGGTGCGGATGCCTACATGGCCGACTTCGAGGACAGCAACACGCCCAATTGGGACAATCAGATTCAAGGTCAGCTGAACCTCGTCGATGCGATCCGGCGCCGGATTTCCTTCTCATCGGCCGACGGTCGGGTCTACCGCCTCAACGAGAAGACGGCGACCCTCCTGGTCAGGCCGCGCGGATGGCATCTGGACGAAAAGCACCTGCTGGTCGACGGTGAACGCGTCTCCGGGGGCCTGTTCGACTTCGCCCTGTTCATCTTCCATAACGGACGCGAGCTGGCCGAAAGCGGTCGCGGCCCGTACTTCTATCTGCCGAAGCTGGAGTCGCACCTGGAGGCGCGCCTGTGGAACGACATCTTCGTGCTCGCGCAGGATGAGCTGGGCATCGCGCGCGGCACCATCAAGGCGACCGTGCTGATCGAGACGATCCTGGCCGCCTTCGAGATGGAGGAGATCCTGTACGAGTTGCGCGAACACTCGGCCGGACTGAACGCGGGCCGCTGGGACTACATTTTCTCGTGCATCAAGAAATTCCGCAGCGACCACCAGTTCTGCCTGGCTGACCGGGCGCTGGTCACGATGACGGCTCCGTTCATGCGGTCGTACTCGCTGCTGCTGCTGAAGTCCTGTCACCGGCGGGGCGCGCCGGCAATCGGTGGCATGAGCGCGCTGATTCCGATCAAGAACGATCCGGCGGCCAACGAACGAGCGCTGGCCGGCGTGCGCGCCGACAAGGCGCGCGAAGCGACGGACGGCTACGACGGCAGCTGGGTGGCCCATCCCGGCCTGGTGCAGATCGCGACGCTGGAGTTCGACAAGGTCCTGGGCGATCGTGCCAATCAGATCGACAAACAGCGCGATGACGTCCAGGTTGGTGCCGCCGATCTGCTCCGCTTCGAGCCCGAGGTGCCGATCAGCGAGGCTGGCTTGCGAATGAACATCGACGTCGGCATCCATTACCTCGGCTCGTGGCTCGGCGGCAACGGCTGCGTGCCAATCCACAACCTGATGGAGGATGCGGCGACCGCCGAGATTTCCCGGTCACAGGTTTGGCAGTGGATCCGCTCGCCCAAGGGACGCTTGCAGGACGGGCGCAAAGTCACGGCAGAACTGGTGCGCACGCTGATCCCGGACGTGCTGGCCAGCGTGAAGAAGGGGATCGAGGGCAAGCCGGATCACTACGAGCGGGCGGCCCGGATCTTCGAAGCCATGTCGACCGACGAGCAGTTCATCGAATTCCTGACGCTGCCGTTGTACGAAGAGCTCGATTAGCAGCTCAAGGCATTCGCCTCGCGAAGCGCGTCGCGCCGGATCCCAAGCGGCAGCGCCCGCGCTGGCTCGCGCCGAGCGATCGCTCGCGGCTTGGGAATTCCTGAGGCAGCGACAGGCTTGCTACTTGAACTTCGCTTTCAGGTTGTCCAGCCCGGCGCGGTAGATACCGCGGATCGTCTTGGTGGCTTCTGCGTCGTCGGTTCCCTCCTTGGCCTTGAAATGCGAGGTCCAGCTGACGACCGATCCACCCTTGGCGCTCTTGACCATGAGCGTGGAGACGTAATCGGTGACCGGCAGCGGGCTGTCGATGATCGCGTAGGTATACGAAAGGCCCTTGGGTTGATAGTGAACCAGCTTCTCGGTGATCTTCGCGCCATCCTTCGTGGTCAGCACGCGCACGGTGCCGTGGGCGTTGGCTTTGCCCGAGGTGATCTCGGTGCTGGCGATAGCCGGATGCCAGTTCTGCCAACCATCGAAATCCTTGATCAACTCCCAGACCTTTTCCGGTGGCGCCGAAAGCTCGACCTTTTCCTTGACCGACAGCACGTTCGCCGCCCAGCCGCTGCTCGCTACCAGCGCAATCGCAAGGCCAACCGCCGCGCGGCGGACAAACGCTAGAGTCATCCGAGTCTCCTGTTATGGTTGTGTGACCCGCGCCGGTCGGTGCGGGGGCTGTAGCGGGCTTCGAAATCGACTGTCTCCGAAATCGATGTCGCAGGCCACCAGAGTCGCCCGGATTGTAGTAGCTTGAGACTGACGTCCGCATACGGGACGGCTACCGCAACCAGATCATGAAGCGTCGCACATTCGTGCTTTCCGCGTTGGGCGCTTCGGGCGCCCTGGTCGTGGGCTGGGCGGTCACGCCGCCGGCCGGCCGCCTGGGCTCGCGCTCGCTGCTGCCGCCGGTCGCCCTGAACGGCTGGGTATCGATCAGCGCCGACGGCCAGGTCGGCGTGGCGGTGCCGCGCAGCGAAATGGGGCAGGGGATCTCAACCGCACTGCCGATGCTGGTTGCCGAGGAACTCGACGTGCCGCTGTCGCAGGTGCACATCGTGCCGACCGGCGACGAGTCGATCTACGGCAACGTCGGGGTGTTCGTGCCGCCGCCCTCCGACGACGCCGCTGCGCTGAAGCCTCGAATGACCGAGTGGTTCATGTCCAAGGTTGCGCGCGACCTGGGAATCCAGATCACCGGTGGCAGTTCCAGCGTGCGCGATGCGTGGATTCCGATGCGGCAAGCCGGCGCGGCGGCGCGCATGCTGTTGATCGAGGCGGCCTCGCGCCGTTGGGGGGTGCCCCGGTCGACCTGCGCGACGCGCGACGGCCAGGTGATGGATGGTACGGGACGAGCGCTCGGCTACGGCGAGCTGGCGCAGGAGGCGGCGCGCTTGGCCCCACCGACCCAGATCGAGCTGAAACCACCCGAGCGGTTCCGGCTGATCGGCCGCCGGGTGTCGCGCCGCGATAGCCTCGGCAAGGTCAGTGGGGCCCCCCTGTACGGCATCGACGTGCGCCTGCCGGGCATGCTGCATGCGACCATCCGCGGCTGTCCACAGCTCGGCGGCACCCTGCGATCGTTCGATGCCGCGCAGGCCGAGCGCATGCCGGGGGTGATGCGCGTCGTGCGCTACCACGGCGGAGGCGGGTGCGCGCCTGGGGTGGCCGTGGTCGCGCGCAGTCATTGGGAGGCGGCGCAAGCACTGGAGGCGGTCCGCATCGAATGGGGTGCCGCTGCGGGCGAGGCGCCGGAAGGCGAGGCGCTGCTGCAAGCGATGCGGCAGGCGCTCGATGCGCCGGGTGGCTGGGTGTTCGCCTCGAAGGGCGACGCAATCGGGGCCTTGCGAACGTCTCATCGCCTGGTGCAGGCGCAATACGAGGCGCCGTGGCTGGCGCACGCCACGATGGAGCCGATGAACTGCACGGCGCAGCTGGTCGACGGGCGTTTGAAGCTGTGGGCCCCCACCCAGGCCGCAAGCTTTGCCCGCCGGGTTGCTGCGCGTTTCAGCGGGGTCGATCGCGATCGAATCGACTTGACCGTCACCCATCTGGGCGGGGGCTTCGGGCGGCGCCTCGAGAGCGACTTCCTGGTGCCGGCGGTCCAACTGGCCGTACTGCTCACCCCGGCTCCGGTGCAGGTGCTGTGGTCGCGCGAAGAAGACTTCGCCCATGACTTCTACCGACCGGCCGCGGTGGCTCGTTTCCAGGCGGGCATCGACGCCGGGGGACGGGTCTTTGCCTGGGTCAGCCGGACCGCATCGGATGCGATCTCACCGCAGTTCCTGCGGCGAGCGCTGCCTTTCCTCAACCTGGACACGCCCGATTCGACCACCGCCGAAGGCCACTTCGATCAGGCCTACGAGTTCGACCAAAGGCACAGCAGCCACGTGAAGGTCGCCTCGCCGGTGCCGATCGGAAACTGGCGCTCGGTCGGGCATTCGCACAACGCCTTCTTCACCGAGTCCTTCATCGACGAGCTGGCCCATGCCACCGCAAGCGATCCGGTTCAATTCCGGCTGTCGCTGCTGCAGCATCACGCTCGCCACCGCGCGGTGCTGCAATTGGCCGCGCAGAAAGCCGATTGGGGTGGTCCAATGCCCGATGGTCGCGCCCGCGGCGTGGCGCTGCACGAGTCGTTCGGCTCGATCGTGGCAGAGGTGGTCGAGGTTTCGATGCGCGACGGGCGGCCGTTGGTTCACCGCGTCGTATGCGCGATCGACTGCGGAACCGCGGTCAATCCCCTGATCATCGAGCAGCAGATGGAGGGTTCCGTGTGCTTCGGGCTGAGTGCCGCGCTGCGCGAGCGCATCACGATCCGCGGCGGGGCAGTCGAGCAGCGCAATTTTCCGCAGTACCCGTTGCTGCGCTTCGATGAAGCACCCAGCGTCGAAACCTACGTGGTGCCGAGCGGACGACCGCCCGCCGGCGTGGGGGAGCCCGGCACACCACCGATCGCACCGGCGGTGGCCAATGCGCTGTTCACGCTGACCGGCGTGCGGCAGCGATCGCTGCCGCTGATAGCGGCCTGAACGCCATCGCCTCGACGGCGAGTACTTCCAGCCGCTGCTGGTTGGTGGTCGGCCCGCCTGAGCGGTTGCACGATTCAGGGGCGCACCAAAACAAAAGGGCGCCAAGGGGGCGCCCTTTGCACGATAGAAGCTGCCGATAGCGCTACTGGATCTTGGCTTTCTTCTTCAGATCCTCGGCGAAGGATTGCGCCTGGCTCTTCTGCAGGTTTTCGGCGATCTGCGTCTTGAGCTGATCCATGGGCGGGAACTGCGTCGCGCGCACGTCTTCGAGCTCGATCACGTGGTACCCGAACTGGGTCTGCACCGGCGTCTCGGTGAACTTACCCTTCTCGAGCTTCACCATCGCGTCGGAGAACGGCTTGACGTAGGCGGTAGGAGCCGCCCAACCCAGATCGCCACCCCGACTGCCCGAGCCAGGATCCTTCGACTTCTTGGCCAGATCCTCGAACTTGGCGCCCTTCTTGAGCTGTTCGATGATGTCCTTCGCCTCGTCTTCCTTCTCCACCAGGATGTGGCGCGCGTGGTATTCCTTGTCCCCCTGCTGCGCCTTCTGCTTGTCGTATTCAGCCTGTATCTGCTGGTCGGTCACCGGATGCTTTTTCGCCTCGTCCCGGAACAGGCTCTGGATGATGGCGGACTTTCGCGCGAGGTCCGCCTGGAATTTCACGTCCGGCCGATCGGGGATCCCGCGCTTGGTGGCCTCCCCATAGAACACCTCGCGCTCGATCAGCTCTTCCTTGATCCGCTCGCGCAATTCGGGTGAGTCGGGCTGGCCGATCAGCTGCAGGAACTGATCGACGCTCGCCTTCGTGATCGGCTTGCCGTCGACCGTGGCAACGTTCTGGCTGCTGGTGCTGGGCGCGGCAGCAGCCTTCTGCGGGGCAGCCGGCGTGGTGGCACTCTGGGCCAACGCCGATCCGGCCGCCAGGGCTGCAGCAATGGTTACTAAAATTCGGGACATCGGGCGGTTACTCTCGGGAGGGTGGATGGGAACCTGCCGACGCCGCTTCCTTGGGGCTCAGCAAGGTCATTGCTAGGGCGTGAATCTGCCCCGGAATCAGCGTAGCCAAGCAATCATACACGAGACGGTGACGCTGCAAACGGGTTAAGCCCGGGAAACGGGGACTGATCAGGAGCAGCCGGTAGTGGCGGCCGCCCGCGCGCGCTCCCGGATGACCGGCATGACGCTCACTTTCGTCTTCGATCTGCAGCTCGAGCGGCTCCAGCGAACTCAACAGATCGCGTATGCGGTCGATCATCGCTTCGTTAACCATTCGTCGGAGATTTCAAGTGACGTGCCACGTAGAAGCCTGTCAACAACGAATAGCCAAACGTCAGACCCAACAGGCCGAACGTCTTGAAGTTGACCCAGGTCTCGGTGCTGAACTGGTATGCAACCGCCAGGTTCACGCCACCGAGCACGAGGAAAAAACCGGCCCAGGCCACCAGCAGGCGATCCCAGGCGAACGGCGGAAGTTGCAGTTCATTGGAGAACAGCACTCCCAGCAGATTGCGCTTCCAGATCCAGCGACCACCCACGAGCACGGCGGCAAACGTCCAGTAGAGCAGGGTCGGTTTCCACTTGATGAACCATTCGTTGCGCAGCCAGATCGTCAGAAGGCCCAATACCACCAGCAACAACGTGCTGATCCAGATCGAGGGAGCCACGGTGGCGCGGCGCAGCATCAGCCAACTGACCTGAACCACCGTCGCAACCATGGCACAGGCCGTCGCCAGCAGCAGCGGCGCGACGTCCATGCCGCTGGCCGCGAGCCCCGATCCCGGCAGCAGGGCAGCCCATGCCTGAACGATGTGGCGTGGTGCCTTGTTGGCCAGGCCAAAGGCGGTAAAAAAGACGACGACCGGCAGCAGATCGAGCAGAATCTTCAAGTTCAGTTCCTAACAGAAGGATCGGGCGGCATTTTAGCGAGGGAACCCATGACTCAGGCTCTGATGATGTCGGCGTCTCTAACGATCGCGTCCCTGATCCAGCATGCAGATCGGCATCACGGCTCGGCGCAGATCGTCTCGCGC
>DATBCI010000386.1:0-8079 GCA_036270555.1 Burkholderiaceae bacterium | reverse complement strand
GTGCGTTCCTTCTCGACCAGCACTCCCAGCACGCGGGTCTCCAGCAACGACAGCAGCGGCAGCGATGACCTCATTCACCCCCCGATGAAGCGCGGCGGTCGCCGCGCCCGAAAAGCGGCAACCCCCTCTCGATAGTCCAGGCTGCCTCCCAGCTCGCGCAAGAACGCCCCCTCCAGATCCAGACTGGCTTCCAGCGTCTGCGCCGCCGAGGCCTGGATGGCCTGTTTGGTGCGGGCAAATCCGAGCGTGGGTCCCTCGGCCAGGCGCGCCGCAAGCTCGCCGGCGCGGCCGGTCAACTGCTCGTCCGGGACGCATTCCCAGATCAGGCCCCAGGCCTGCGCATCCGCCGCCTCGAGCGGCTCGCCCAACAGCGCCAACCCCAGCGCGCGAGCCGGGCCGACCAGCCGCGGCAGCGTCCAGGTGCCGCCGGCACCCGGCAACAGACCGAGGCGGCAAAACGGCTGGACGAAGCTTGCCGAAAGCGCCGCGATCACGATGTCGCAGGCCAGCGCGATGTTTGCCCCCGCGCCGGCGGCGACCCCGTTCACCGCGGCCACAACGGGTATCGGTAGATCGCGGATGCCGAGCACAATCGGACCGTACCCATGCTCGATCACAGCACCCAGATCGACCGGGCCGAGCGCCGGGTCGACCGATTCGTCGTCCAGGTCCTGACCGCTGCAAAAAGCGCGCCCGTTACCGGTCAGCAGCAGGCAGCGCGCCGACGTGTCAAGGCGCACCGTCCCCAGCGCGCTGTTCAGCTCGCTGAGCATCACGCGGTTCAGGCTGTTCAGCCGATCCGGGCGGTTCAGCGTGATGGTGGCAACGCCCTGCACGATCTGGAGCTGGATGGTCTCGAACGGCTGTGACATGAGGGAGGGTCGCAAACCACGTCATATTATCGGGAAATGATCGCGTTGATAGAATCCGCCGTCGCACGACGCAAAACACTTGCCGACCCAGCATGAACGTGGAACAGGCCCGCCTGAACATGATCGAGCAGCAGATCCGTCCCTGGGACGTGCTCGATCAGTCCGTCCTGGATTTGCTGTACGCCGTCCGGCGCGAAGAGTTCGTGCCGCCGCAGCTGCGGGCACTGGCGTTTGCCGACGTCGAACTGCCGCTGCGCGTCAACGGGGTCGACACCGGCGAGGTCATGATGTCGCCCAAGGTCGAGGCGCGGCTGCTCCAGGAGCTGGGGATTCAGGCTCAGGAGACCGTGCTCGAGGTGGGCACCGGGTCGGGCTATATGACCGCCCTGGCGGCGCACCGGGCTCGTTCGGTGCTGTCGATCGAGATCGATCGGCGCCTGTGCGAGTTCGGGGTGGCGAACCTGGAGCGCGCCGGAATCCGTAATGTGCGGGTCGAGCTCGACGACGGAGCGCTGGGCTGGCGCGAGCACGCCCCGTACGACGTGATCATCATCGGCGGATCGCTGCCCGTTGTTCCGGACGCACTGCTGGTGCAACTGAAAGTCGGCGGGCGCATTGCGGCCATCGTGGGTGATGCGCCGGCGATGACGGCGCAGATCGTCACGCGCATCTCTGACGCCAGCTACGAGACGCTGCCGCTGTTCGAGACCGGCCTGAAACCGTTGCGCAACGCGTGGCGCCCCGATCCGTTCCGTCTCTGAGACAGCCCCGGACCGGGGCACGGACGCCCGGGCGATCGGGCGCGCAGGCAAAATTTGATCGGCGAGGCGCGGCAGCACTGCGCCGGGAGGAGGGTGAATGGTTCTGCAACGCGCGATGCGCGCCTGCCTGGTCGTATTGGCTCTGGCGGGCGCAGGGCCGGCCAGTCGTGCCGCTGGAGCCGACCTGAGCACGGTGCTGACCGAAGCGCTGACCAACGACCCGGTGTACGGCTCGGCGCGCTTTACGCAGGAGGCGTCGCTCGAAGCCGAACCGCAGGCGCGCGCCGCGTTACGCCCCAATGTGTCGCTGTCGGCTTCCGTCAACGAGACGCGCTACCACCTGGTCTCCGAGGACACGCAGAGTCAGCCGAGTTACGTGACCACCTTCACCAGCTGGGGGCCGACCTTGCAGGTGTCGCTTCCGGTGTACCGGGCCCAACTGTGGGACTCGTTGTCGCAATCGAAACTCGCGGTGCGGCAAGGCGAGCTGCAGTTCGCCCAGGCCCGCGAGGACCTGATCGTGCGGGTCGCCCAGGCCTATTTCGACGTGCTGGCCTCCAGCGATGCATTGCTCGCGATCCAGACCAACAAGCAGGCAATCTCGGAACAGCTGGCACAAGCCCAGCGCGAATTCGAGGTCGGCACCAAGACCATCGTCGACACCCATGAGGCCAAGGCCCGCTACGACCTGGCACTGGCCCAGGAGCAGGTTGCGCTGGGCGACCTGGTTGTCAAGAAGAGCGCGCTGCGCGCGATCGTCGGCCGCGACGTTGGCGATCTGAGGCCGCTGAGCGATACGCCCGAGTTGTCTGGGCCGCAACCGGCCGACGTCGAAGCCTGGGCGCACAATGCCGAGCAGAGCAGCTTCTCGGTGCAGGCCGCGCGCGCGGCATCGGAAATCGCGCAGCGCGAAACCGTGCGAGCCCGCAATGCCTACCGGCCGACGGTCGACTTGAGCGGCAGCGTGCAGTGGCAGCACGCCAACAACGGCAGTCCGCAGCTTCCGTTCAGCTACAGCGCGACGTCCGGTGCGGTCGGGCTGATCGCGACCGTACCGCTGTATACGGGGGACCTGCTGCAAAGCCGGATCCGAGAGGCGCGCGCCAACGAGCGGCGCGCCGAACAGGACCTGGAGACAGCGCGCCGCAACGCCGCGCAGTCGGCTCGTCAAGCCTATACCGGCGCCGATTACGGGCTGGCGCAAGTGCGAGCGTTGGAGTCGGCCGAAACGTCCGCCAAGACCCAGCTCGAATCCACGCGCACGGGCTATGAGGTCGGGGTGCGGATCAACCTGGACGTGCTGAATGCGAATACGCAGCTGTTCAACACGCAGCGCGACCTGAAGAAGGCGCGCTACGACTTCCTCGTCAACGCGCTGCGCTTGAAGGCGGCCGCCGGAACGCTGGAAGACAAGGACGCGCAGGCGATCAACGCGCTGCTGCAGCGGTAGGACGGTGCAACGGCCTTGGTTCCTTATGCTACGAAGCACGGCCGGCCAGGTGCGTCGGCTTCGCCCAACAAGGCGTCAATCAGCTCGACCGTTCTTTGCGTGGCTCCGCGGTGCGCCTGCGCAAACGCGAGCGCTGCCTGCGCCATCTTTTCGCGCCGCGGCGGATCGGCCCGCAACTCCTGCATCGCCTTGATCGCCGCTGTTGCATCGTTCACCTGCAGCGCCGCGCCGCAAGCCAGAGCATCCCGCGCGGCCTGCGCGAAGTTGAACATATGCGGACCGAACAGCACCGGGCAGCCGCTGGCGCACGCCTCGATCAGGTTCTGGCCGCCCAGAGGCGCAAGGCTGCCTCCGATCAACGCGACGTCGGCCATCGCGTAGTACATCGGCATCTCGCCCATCGAGTCGCCCAACAGAACCCGCGGGTCGGCCGGCATTGCATCGAACTGCGCTCGGCGCAGGACCGGCTGCCCGAGCATCGACAGAAGCCGGGCGACCTCTTCGAAACGCTGCGGATGACGCGGCACGAACAGCAGCGCTGGAAACCCTGCCGTGCCCGGTGCCACCGACACCAGGGCGTCGATGATGGCCCGCTCCTCGCCTTCGCGCGTGCTGGCGAACATCCATACCCCGTGGCCGTCCAGCTGACGGCGCCGGGCGCGCCCCGCTTGCAGCAGCCCGGGGTCTGGCGTCGCGTCGAATTTCATGTTGCCGGTCACGTGGATCGGCCCCTGATACAGCTTCGCCCAGCGCGCGTGATCGGCCTCGGTCTGCGCTGCCACGGCCGACAGCGCCGCGGCGGCGGGTGCCATCAGCGAGGGCCAGCGCAGCGCACGCGCCAGCGAACGCTCGGAAAGCCGCGCATTGGCCAGAATCACGGGCACGCCGGCGCGCCGCGCCTCGAACTGCAGATTCGGCCAGATCTCGGTCTCCAACAGGATCAGGATCGACGGACGAGTCTGCGACAGGAAGCGGCGCACAGCGGCCGGAAGGTCGTACGGCAGATAGCGCTGTGTGACCCGGCCGGCCAGCGCCTCCAGCATCGGCTGCGCGGCCTCGCGCCCGGTGGGCGTCATGTGCGTTAGAACGAAGTGCGCGCGCGGATGGCGCTCGGCCAGCCGCTCGATCAACGGCTGCGCGGCGCGCGTCTCGCCGACCGATACCGCGTGCAGCCAGATCCTGGGCCCCTGCGCAGCTCGAGGGACGACGCCGGCGCCGGCGCCGATGAACCGCTCGCGCCAGTTGCCGCGGTACTGCGGCTGGCGCAGGCTGCGCAACAGCAGGTACGCAGCGACCCAAGGCAGGGCGAAGTACCAGCCGAGTGTGTAGAGCCGACGTGCCCCGGCGGCCGTCATCTTCGGACCCATGCGTGCACGGAGTTGCGCCTCGGGTTTGGCACCGATCGGCCGGCCTACGCGGCGGCGGCCGCCAGCACATGGCGGGCGGCGTCGATCACGTCTTCCGAACTCGGCGGGTCGGCCACGCCACCCAGGTTGACGCGGCGCTCGTCGACCTTCAGTCCAACCCGCGCCGGATCGTAGTCGCAGAAGATGCCGACGGTCGGTGCACCGACCGCGGCAGCCCAATGCGTCAACCCCGTGTCGAGGCCGATCACCAGGGACGCGCGCCCGCACACCGCCGCCAGCGTTTCGAGTCCCGCCGGCGGCGCCAGGCGAGCGGTATGCATGGGCGCCGCCCGACGCAACGTGGCTGCTCTTTCCCGCTCGGTGCCCCATACCAGCACACTGGTCAGACCTTGCTCGGCCAGCCACGCTTCGATGCTGCGCCAGTTCTCGTCCGGCCACAGCTTGCTGTGGCGACTGGCATTGGTCAGCAACAGAGCGAAGCGCTTGTCACCGATCCAGGGACGCAGCGCCGCTGTCGCGACTTTGGGCATCCGGATACCGAAATCGATCGTTCCCTCGGGCTGGTAGCCGAACACTTGCGCGGCCAGCAGCCGATTGCGATCGATCGCGTGCAGGGTTGGATCGACGCTGAAGCGCCGGTCGTAGAACCAGGATGCCGCCCGTTCGCGAGCGCTGCGACCACACGGCCCTGCGACCGGACCTCGCGCCCAGCGCGCCAGGAAAGCGCTCTTCAGCAGCCCTTGCAGGTCCAGGATGGTGTCATAGCGGTCCTGGCTCAGCGCGCGCCGTGCGTCCCCGATCTGCCTCCAGGTCGAAGCCAGGTGCAACTGGCCGCGCCAACGCCGCAAGCTGATCGGAATCACGCGTACCACGTTGCGGTGCAGGCGCGGTATTTCCGCGAACTGCTCTTCCACCACCCAGTCGATCTGTGCCCCCGGCAGGTGGCCGGCCAGATCCGACACCGCCGGTAGCGCGTGGACCACGTCGCCCATCGAGGACGTCTTGACGATCAGCACACGCATACCGCTAGAACGGCAAATGTGCAGCGGGTTGAACCTCCAGAATGGCGCGGCGGAAGTCGGCCTGAATGCGGGCCAGCGCCTGCCGATCATCGGCTTCGAAGCGCAGCACCACCACCGGCGTCGTGTTGGATGGACGCGCCAGTCCGAAGCCGTCGGCGTACTCGACCCGTACGCCGTCGATCGTGATCACTTGCTGGGCGCCCTCGAAACGCGCCCGAGCGCGCAGGCGCTCAACCAGTTCGAAGTTCTCCGATTCGGCGGTTTTCAGGTGAAGCTCGGGGGTGCAAATCGCGTCCGGCAATCCATTGAGCAACGCCGAGGGGTCGGCCTCGCGACTGACGAGCTCGAGAAGCCGCGCGCCGGCGTACAGACCGTCGTCGAAGCCATACCAGCGGTCATTGAAGAACAAGTGTCCGCTCATCTCACCTGCAAACGGAGCGCCGGTTTCCCTCATTTTGGCCTTGATCAGCGAGTGCCCGGTGCGCCACATCGTCGGCCGCCCTCCAAAGCGCCGGATCCATGGAGCCAGGTTGCGGGTGCACTTCACATCGAAGATCACCTCGCCGCCGGGGTGCCGCGTCAGCACATCGCGCGCGAACAGCATGATCTGGCGGTCCGGGTAGATGATCTTGCCGTCCTTGGTGACCACGCCGAGCCGGTCGCCGTCGCCATCGAATGCCAGGCCAAGCTCGGCGTCCGTCTGACGCAGGCAGGTAATCAGGTCCTGCAGGTTTTCCGGATGGGCCGGATCCGGATGGTGATTCGGGAACGTGCCGTCGACCTCGCAGAACAACTCGATCACCTGGCAGCCCAGAGCGCGGTACAGCGTCGCCGCCACCGCCCCCGCAACCCCGTTGCCGCAGTCGACTGCGATCTTGAGCGGACGGGTCAGCTTGACGTCAGCGACGATGCGGGCGACATAGGCGTCGGTGATCTGCTCCGAGCGCATCGCGCCGGGCGCGGGAGCGCGGATCAGTTCGCCGCTTTCGATACGGCGGCGCAAGGCCTGCAGCCCCTCCCCGTACATCGCCTGGCCGTCGAGCACCAGCTTCATCCCGTTGTATTCGGGCGGGTTGTGGCTGCCGGTGATCGACACACCGGACCCCGTCTGCAGATGGTGCGTCGCGAAGTACAGAATCGGCGTGGCGACCATCCCGACATCGACCACGCCGCATCCCGTGGATCGGATGCCCTCGCACAGTGCGTCGCGCAGCGCCGGGCCCGACAGCCTGCCGTCGCGGCCGATCGCGATCTCGCGCACCGACTGTGTGCACGCCTGCGAGCCGAGCGCCGCCCCGATCGCGCGCGCCGCTTCTTGGGTCAGCGAACGCCCGACGATGCCGCGCACGTCGTACGCCTTGAAGATCGAGGGATCGATCGAGGGTGTCATCGTCGGTGCCGGTGGCGCCATTGCGGACGCTTTGCCGCGCTGTCATCGGACACGGATAAAATCCAGTCTAACAAAGCCCCGTCCAATGCGCGGGGTTGATGCCTATGAATTCGACCGATCTGCCCGAGTGGCAGGTGCTCGCGCAGCGGCGCCGCGCGTTGGAGCCGATCCGCATCGCGGATCTGTTCGACGACGACCCGCAACGAGCTCAGCGCTTTTTGTTCGAAGGGGCCGGCCTGACGGTCGATTTGTCGCGCAATCGACTCGACGACGGTACGTTGCACGCCCTGACAGCCCTGGCGCGCGCCGTCGGCATAGAGCGGCAGCGTGAAGATTTGCTAACGGGGGCCGTGGTCAACACGACCGAAGCACGGCCGGCCTGGCATACCGCGCTGCGCTCGGTGGCCGGCGACCCTCGCGTCGACACCGCCTGGGCGGTAAGACTTTCGGCGGAGCGCGAGCGTTTCCTCGATTTCGCCGAGCAGTTGCGGGCCTTCGCTGTCGCTGGAAGCGCCGGGTTGCCGCTGAATACCGTGGTCTGCATCGGCATCGGCGGATCGGACCTCGGACCCCGCCTGGTCACCGAGGCGCTCGGTCCGGTCGGGCCGCCGCATGTGCGTTTCGCCGCCAATCTGGATCCAGCCGACCTGGCCGCCGCGCTGGCCGGTGCAAACCCGCATACGACGCTGCTGCTGGCCATTTCGAAGAGCTTCTCGACACTGGAGACTGTCGAGAATCTTCAAGCGGCCGTGCAATGGTTCAAGCAACGCGCGCCGCAGCTGGATCCCGCGGCGCACCTGGCGGCCGTCACCAGCCAGCCCGAGCGTGCGGCCGAGCTGGGGATCGATCCGGCCCGGGTATTCACGTTTCCGGAATGGGTGGGTGGACGCTATTCGCTGTGGTCAGCATGCGGACTCGGGATCGCGATCGCTCATGGCCGGCAGGCGTTCTGCGAGTTGCTGGCGGGTGCGGCCCAGATGGATGCGCACTTCGGCCAAGCGCCACTGGAGTCGAATCTGCCCGTGCTGTTGGGCATGCTGGGCGCCTGGTACGTGAACTTCTGGGGCGCCAAGACGCGCGCCGTCGTGCCGTACGCGCAACGCCTGGCGCGCTTGCCGGCCTACCTGCAGCAACTCGAGATGGAAAGCCTGGGCAAGCGGGTGGACCGGCTCGGCGAACCGCTTTCGATCGATACCGCCCCGGTCGTATGGGGCGAG
>DATBCI010000385.1:0-4370 GCA_036270555.1 Burkholderiaceae bacterium | reverse complement strand
CAGGCGGGAGAGGGGAGTTCCAATCGACCAGGCGCCACCCCAACACACTGACGGAACGTACGCGCAAGCATCCCTTCTCCCCTCCCAGGGCGGTGACAGAGGTGCCGGGCGTATGCGCAGGGATCCCTTCTGCCCTCTCCCACTGACGTGGTAGAGGGGAGAAGGGATGCCTGCGCATACGCCCGGCACCTCTGTCACCGCCCCGGGGAGGGGAGAAGGGATGCCGGCGCGTGCGTTCCGTCAGTGTGTTGGGGTGGCGCCTGGTCGATTGGAACTCCCCTCTCCCGCCTGCGGGAGAGGGGCCGGGGGTGAGGGTCGGTTGACCTCGGCCGGCACCTTCATCCCCAGCTGATCGAACAGGAAGGCCTGGGCATCGGCCATCTGGTTGGCGCGAATCGAGAGCGAGCTGCCGATGCCGTGACCGGCATGCGTGTTGATGCTCAGAAAAACAGGCAGGCCCGACACGGTCGCTGCCTGCAGCCGCGCCGCCATCTTGCGTGACTGCATCGGGTTCACGCGCCCGTCGTGCTCGCCCGTCAGCATCAGGACGGCCGGATATTTGGTGTCTTCGGTCACCTGGTGGTACGGGGAATAAGCGTACAGGGCTCGAAACTGCGCCTCGTTCTTCACGGTGCCGAACTCCGTCGTATTGAATGCACCGTTCGGGTCCAATTCGAGCCGCACCATGTCGTAGATCCCGACATAGGACACCACGGCACGGAACTGCTCCGGGTGCTGTGTCAGCTCCGCGCCCATCAGCAACCCGCCATTGCTGCCGCCGACGATCGCCAGCCGTCGGTCGGTCGTGTATTTCTGCGCAATCAGAAAGCGAGCCGCCGCCGCAAAGTCATCGAACACGTTCTGCTTGTGCGTCAGTGCCCCCTGGCTGTGCCATTGCTCGCCGTATTCGCCGCCGCCGCGCAGATTGGCAATCACGTAGACGCCGCCCGCATCGAGCCACAGGCGAACCTGGGGACCCAAGAAGCTCGGCGTCATGCTGATCCCATAGCCCCCGTAGCCGGTCAGCAGCAGCGGATGCGACCCATCGAGCACCAGCCCCTTGCGGCGCACGATGTTCACAGGCACCTGCGTGCCGTCCTTGGATGTGGCAAATTCGCGCACGACCTCCGCGTCCGGGTAGGAAACCGGACTGGTCTCGACCAGCTTGGTCTCCACCGCGGTCCCACTTGCCTCGTCGTAGCGCGAAAAGTACGGCGGCCGCAGGTAGGTTTTGATGGAATACGCCAGCGTGCCATCGCCCAGCGGCTCGACCTCATCGACCGTCGCCAGCCCGGGCAGGGGCAAAACGCCCAGCGCCACGCCTTCGTGATTGAACGCAGCAACCCGCGACGGCCCTCCGTCCAGCTCCCGCACGTACAGCGCCTTGGCGGTGACGACCACCGGTTCTCCGTTGAACTCACCGCCCGCTTGGATCACGTGCTCCGATTCCGGAACGATCACCTTCGCGCGATCCAAGCCTGGATCCGCCACATCCAGCTTGAGCAGCTTGCCGCGCGGCGCGTCCTTGCGGGAAACCAGGTACAACGCATCGTCGGGGCCGATCGCGCCGGCGACGATCCGGTCTTCAAAGCGGCTGATTTGACGCACGCCGCCGTCTTGAGACAGCAGATAGTGGGCGAACTCTCCTCCGTCGCCGTTGGCCACCGAGACGAGGACGTATTTGGAACTGAATCGATTGTCCAGATAGATCTCCGCGACCTTCGGCAGATCCTGTTGCAGGACGACGATGTCCTTGGCTGGCTTGTCGCCGATCCGGTGGTAATAGAGCTTCTGGAAGAAGTGCTGCTCCGTCG
Source organism: Burkholderiaceae bacterium (assembly GCA_036270555.1). Lineage (GTDB taxonomy): Bacteria > Pseudomonadota > Gammaproteobacteria > Burkholderiales > Burkholderiaceae_F > VBCK01. The sequence goes on along the minus strand of DATBCI010000385.1, from coordinate 2,556 downwards.
CGGGCCGATCAGGCCCGGGATAGCGCGTGTACCAGAAGCCCTGCGAGTCGGCGCGCCACGCCAGGCTGCCACCGGCGGTCGGGTACTGCACGCGGGAGATCACCTCGCCGGTTTGCTGGTGGCTGGCGACATCGAAGATGTGTACCGACCCATCTTCGCTGCCGTTGTCCGACAGCGAAACCGCGATGCGTTTGCCGTCCGGCGACGGTACGAACCAGTCGATAGCGGTCGTGCCGTTCGGGTTGATCGCATTCGGGTCCACGATGACGCGCGCGGTCGCCGGATTGGCGTCACGCGTGAGCAACGCGATCATCGGCTGCTGCTTCGGCGGCTGCGTAGTCAGCGCGAATACCTTATCGCCCACCGCGTGCAGCGAGGAAAACGAGCGGGACGTTTTCGAGATCTGGCGCCACAACCGGTCGAAGATCGGCTTGCGCACCGCCAGGCCGTCCAGGTACTTGCGCGTACGCGCGTCCTGCGCGCTGCTCCAGCGCTTCACTGCCGCGTCATCGGCATTTTCCAGCCAGCGGTAAGGATCGTCGACCCTCACGTCGAAGTAGGCGTCCACCACGTCGTTGGCGGGCGATGGCGGTGCTCCGCGGTCGAGCGCACCCACGCCGCCGCACAGCAGCAACAAGCCACCCGCGACGATCGCCACTACGAATTCGACCTTCGGGATCAGGCCTCTCATTCTTGTCTCCGGGTGTCTGTCATTTTCAATTGTAGGCAGCGACTTCGCCAAAACGCGTTGTGCGCTGGCTGCAGCCGTAGGATTATTTGGTCGGGCGTGGACTCAACCTGGGAGAAGTGAATGCTGGCCATGCAGCTGGTCCGCCCCGGACAGCCGTTGCAGCTATCGCAACGCCGGGATCCGGTGCCGGGACCCCGGCAGGTGCTGATCCAGATCGCATGTTGCGGCGTTTGCCGCACCGACCTTCACATCGTCGATGGGGACTTACCCGCACTGGATCGCCCAATCGTTCCGGGTCATGAGATCGTCGGCCGCGTCGTCGCCCATGGCGATGGTGTCGAGCATCCGGCGGTCGGCGCCCGGGTCGGCGTACCGTGGCTGGGCTGGACTTGTGGCGCGTGCGACGCTTGCACCAGCGGACGGGAGAACCTGTGCCCGAACGCTCAATTCACCGGCTATCACCTGGACGGAGGGTACGCCGACCTGACGGTTGCGGACGCGCGCTACGTGTTCCCGCTGCCGGACGGCTACACCGATCAGCAGGCGGCCCCATTGTTGTGCGCCGGGCTCATCGGTTATCGAGCGCTGCGTTTCGCCGGCTCGGCGCGGCGGCTTGGCATCTACGGATTCGGAGCCGCGGCGCACATCATCGCGCAGGTTGCGCGCCACCAGGGTCGCGACATCTTTGCCTTCACACGGCCTGGCGACCAGGCGGCCCAGCAATTTGCTCTCGAGCTTGGAGTCACGTGGGCCGGCGGGTCGGACCAACCGGCCCCACAAGCGCTGGACGCTGCTTTGATCTTTGCTCCGGTCGGGGCGTTGGTGCCGATCGCGCTGAAGGCGTTGGCGCCGGGCGGCACAGTCGTGTGTGCCGGCATCCATATGAGCGACATCCCGGCCTTCCCCTACTCCTGGTTATGGCAGGAGCGACGCATCCTGTCAGTGGCCAATCTGACGCGCCGGGACGGCGACGAATTCATGGCCCTGGCTGGACGGATACCGATCGAGACGCGCACCGAAAACTGGGCTCTTGCCGACGCCAATGAAGCGTTGCGGTGCCTGCGTGAAGGCCGGATCCAGGGGGCAGCCACCCTCACCCCAACTCGATAAACGTCCGCTAAGTCGAGACACCAAGCTCCCGCGTCAGCTTGTCAAAGCGATCGCGCAGCTGAGCCACTTCGTGTTCGAGCCGGCCTACATGCGCCTTCAGCGCCGCGATTTCGGCGACGCTCACATCGGCCGTCCCGCTTGGCTCGAACGCGGCGGCGACCGCGCCGGCGTCGACCGGGGGGCCCGACAGGCAATGCATCCAGCGCGCTTCGCGCTCTCCAGGGCGCCGCCCGAGCTTTTTGACCAGCGCCCCTCCCTGTTCCTCGGCGCGCGCGGCCAATTCGTCGAGGAAGGCATCGACCGATGAAATGTCGGCGAACCGGTGCAACCGCTCGGTCCCGGTGCGCAACTCGGCGCTGGTTTGCGCGCCGCGCAGCATCAAGCCTGCCAGCAAGGCCACCGCCTGATCCGGGATGCGCAGTACCCGACCGATGTTGTGTGAATAGCGGGCCACCCGCGCGCCGCTCGATTCGATCACCAGCACCAGAGCCTTCAGCGCGTCCACGGCGGCCTGTACCTCCGCCTCGGTCGCCTCGATCACCGGGTCGCGGTTGCTCTTCTGGTTGCAGCCCGACGCCAGTGAATTCAACGACAACGGATAAGTGTCAGAGACAGTGCGTTCCTTCTCGACCAGCACTCCCAGCACGCGGGTCTCCAGCAACGACAGCAGCGGCAGCGATGACCTCATTCACCCCCCGATGAAGCGCGGCGGTCGCCGCGCCCGAAAAGCGGCAACCCCCTCTCGATAGTCCAGG
>DATBCI010000384.1:0-12099 GCA_036270555.1 Burkholderiaceae bacterium | reverse complement strand
ACTGGTGTCCACCGAAGATATCCTGCTCAACATCACGCCGCAGGAGACGCGGGTCGCGGTGCTGCTGGCCGGCGTGGTCCAGGAACTGCACATCGAGCGGGCCGCCACGCGCGGACTGGTCGGCAACATCTACCTGGGCCGCGTCGCGCGCGTGCTGCCCGGCATGCAGTCGGCCTTCGTCGACATCGGACTGGAGCGGGCGGCGTTCCTGCACGTGGCCGACATCTGGGAAGCGCGCCAGCAGCCGTCGGAACGGCCGCCGCCAATCGAGCGCCTGCTGCGCCAGGGGGACGTGACGCTGGTGCAGGTGATCAAGGATCCGATCGGCACCAAGGGCGCGCGCCTGTCGACCCAGATCAGCCTGGCCGGACGGATGCTGGTGTACCTGCCGCAGGATCCGCACATCGGCGTGTCGCAGCGCATCGAGGACGAGGCGGAGCGCACCCACTTGCGCGAGATGCTGACGCGCCTGCTGCCGCCCGACGAGACGGGCGGATTCATCGTCCGCACCAGCGCCGAGGATGCCAACGAGGACGACCTGCGCGCCGACATCGACTACCTGCGGCGGCGCTGGGTCCAGATCCGGGATGCGGCCGGCAAGGTGCCGGCGCAAACGCAGCTGTACCAGGAACTGTCGCTCGGCCAGAGGGTGCTGCGCGACGTGGTCAACGACAGCACGGCCAGCGTCCAGATCGACTCGCGCGAGACGTTCGTGGCACTGCAGGCGTTCGCCGCGCAGTACGTGCCGAACGTGTCGGCGCGGCTGGTCCATTACGACGGCGAGCGGCCGCTGTTCGAGCTGAACCAGATCGACGAGGAAATCGAAAGGGCGCTGGCCCGGCGCGTCGAGCTGAAGAGCGGCGGCTACCTGATCATCGACCAGACCGAGGCGATGACGACCATCGACGTGAACACCGGCGGCTTCGTCGGAACCCGCAACTTCGACGATACGATCTTCAAGACCAACCTGGAGGCCGCGCAGACGATCGCGCGCCAGCTGCGGCTGCGCAACCTGGGTGGAATCATCGTGCTGGACTTCATCGACATGGCCACTCCCGCCCATCGCGAGCTGGTGCTGGCCGAACTCAAAAAGGCGCTGGCGCACGACCGCACCCGGATGACGGTCAGTCAGTTCACACAGCTGGGCCTGGTGGAAATGACGCGCAAGCGCACGCGCGAGTCCCTGGCCCACGTGCTGTGCGAGCCGTGCCCCGTGTGCGAAGGCCGGGGCGTCCTGAAAACGGCGCGCACCGTGTGCTACGAGATCCTGCGCGAAATCCTGCGCGAAGCGCGCCAGTTCGGCGACGCGCGCGAATTCCGCATCCTGGGCGCCCAGCCGGTGATCGACCTGTTCCTGGAGGAGGAATCGCAGTCGCTGGCGATGCTGTCCGACTTCATCGGCAAGCCGATTTCGATGCAAGTCGAAAGCGCCTACCACCAGGAGCAATACGACATCGTGCTGATGTGATGCACCCGGTCCGCGCCCGCCGAACCTTACGGGCTCCCTCCGGACTTAAGTGAACTGCTGCGGTGCGCAACCCCTAATGTGCAATACGTTGTTTGCAGCCGCGCTCCCCTCTACCGCTTGCGGCAGAGGGGCCAGGGGTGAGGGTCTACGCGGCCGCGCGTGAAACGTCCTGCACGATGGTGGCGGGAATCGTCTCGAGGCCGGCCATCTGGGCCGCCCGCCAGCGACCTTCACCGTGCACGATGACGTAACCGTCCGACGTCGCCCGCACCAGCACCGGTCGCAGCACGCCGTGTCGCCGGATGCTGTCGGCCAGCGCATCGAAACCGCGCGAAGCGCGCCAGCTGCCGGGATCGGGTCGGATATCGGTGCAACGGATTTGCTCCAAATGCATGCTGTCTCCTGCGCAAACGATTGGAACTGAGCCGAGTCCGTACAGCTCGAAGGCTACCCGAGAATGCGCACGCCACGATGACGACCTCATGCCCTTTATCCGCGACTCGCGCTAGCACTGATGAACGACTCAAGTCGTCCCCGCATTCATCGATAAAGTCGGTCGAAAATTTTGTGCAGCGCTCAATGCTGTCAGGGACACGATGGCGCAAAGACCCCGTGGCCACATGGCACATGTGACATACCAGGCTTACGCCGCAACGGCGTGATCAGTTTTGGCGAACTGGATGCGATACAGGCTTGCGTACAGGCCGCTTGTCGCCAGCAAGTCTGCGTGGCGCCCTATTTCCACGACGCGGCCGCCGTCGAGCACCACGATGCGATCGGCGTGCTCGATGGTGGAAAGGCGGTGCGCCACGACGAAGGTGGTTCGGCCGCGCATCAACCGCTCCAGCGAGATCTGGATGAAACGCTCCGACTCGGAGTCCAGCGCCGAGGTGGCCTCGTCCAGCAGCAGCACGGGGGCATCCTTCAGCAGCGCGCGCGCGATCGACAGCCTCTGGCGCTGGCCGCCGGACAGCTTGACGGCGTTCTCGCCGATCCGCGTGTCGAATCCGTTGGGCAGGGAATCGACCAAGGGCATCAGGAAGGCCGCTTCCGCCGCCGCACGCACATCGGCCATTGATGCGCCGCGGCATGCGCCGTACGCGATGTTGGCCGTGATCGTATCGTCGAACAGCACCACGTCCTGCGAGACCAGCGCAATCTGCCGCCGCAGGCTCGCCAGCCGAAGCTGCCCTATCTCCATGCCGTCGATCAGGATGTGGCCCGAGCCCGGCCGGATAAAGCGCGGAATCAGGTTGATCAACGTGGTCTTGCCGGCTCCCGAAGGGCCGACCAGCGCGATCGTTTCGCCGGGCGCCACCACCAGGTCGACCGCCTGCAACGCGATGGCCGACGTGCCGGGATACTGGAAGCTGACCCTCTGGAACTCGATCGCGCCGCGTGCGCGCTCGATTTGGAGGGTCCCCTCGTCGGCTTCCTGCGGCGAGTCGATCATCTCGAACACACTGTCGGCTGCGGCCGACATGCGGGCGATCGGGCCGTTGAGCGCCGACAGGTGCCGCAACGGCTGCAGCAGCAGCAGCGCCGACGTCAGGAACATGATGAACTCGCCGCCCGACAGGCGTCCCAGGCGCGCCTGCCACAACGCCAGGCTGATGACGACCGCAAGCCCGATCGCGGCGATCAGCTGCGTGGCCGGCGTGGCGGCCGACCAGGCGACCTGCATCTTCATCGCAAAGCGGCGCAGGCGGTTGTTGATCCGATCGAGGCGTTCGGTTTCGTAACCCGCCCCGTCGTAGATCTTGATCACGCGGCTGCCCTCGTGCGCCTCCTGTACCGCGCGCGTCAGCTCGCCCAGCATCAGCTGGTTCTCCACATTCAGCCTGCGCAGGCGCGCGCTGAACACGCGCAGGATGCCCCCGACCAGCGGTGCAAACGCGATCGTCAGCAGCGTCAGCGGCCAGTTGTAGAACAGCAGCACGGCCAGCAGCGCCACCACCGACAGCGAGTCACGCACGGCGGTCGTCATCACCTCGGCGGCCAGGTTCAACGCGTTGCTCGCCTCGTTGATGAACTTGGAGATCACCATGCCGGAGGGCGTGTTCTCGATCGTCGTTTGCGGCCAGCGCAGCAGCCGATCGAACATGCGGCGCCGCAACTCCACCAGCACGGCCTGCGACACGCTGCTGATCTTGTAGCTGCTGGCGTACGTGGCCAGGCCGCGCACCAGGAACACGCCGACGAAAGCCAGAGGAACCCACAGACCGGCCACAGCCTGGCGGGCGTAGAAGCCCTGGTCCAGCAGGATGCGGGTGAGCGCCGCAATGGCCGGGTCGGTCAGCGCCGCGATCACCATCCCGAACAGCGCCGCCGCCAGCGGGCGCGGGTGCGCTCGCACCATCGCGATCATCCGACGCAGGTTCGGATCGGTAAAAATGGAACGCTGGGGGGTTTCCGCCATCGCGGGTCGCTTCTGCTTCCGCTTCTGCTTCCATAAGGCCCGGTGGATACAATGCCGGGCCGGGTCCTTGGGTGGGCTCGCGTAGTGTATGCGATCGCAGCGGCCCCTCTGTGGCTCCGGCCCTGAGCCTGCGTCTTGGCGATGCCTTTGTCCATGATCGTTCGATTGCCCAACCATCTGGGCGATGCGTGCATGGCCAGCCCGGCGCTGGACCTGCTGGCTGCGCGTGGGTACGCGCTGTCGCTGGTCGGCCAGGCCTGGGCCCGCGATTTGTACGCGGCCTATCCGTGGCCGATGCTGACGCTGCCCAGAGGGCGGCTGGCGCGCGTGCGCGAGCTGTACCGGCTCAAGCGCCAGCTGCCACGCACGACGCCGACACTGCTGCTCACCAACTCGTTCTCCTCCGCGCTCGAGATGCGGCTGGCGGGACTGCCGCCGACCGGATACGAGACCGACGGGCGCCGCTGGCTGCTGTCACGCTCATTCCCGGTGCCGGAACGCTGGGCCGGCGACATGCATACGGTCGAGTACTACCACTGGCTCGCGCGCTGCGTGATCGATCGGCCCGTTCCACCGCCGACCCGGATCGAGTTGCGCCTGGCTCCCACGGCGGCCACGCACGCACGCTGGGTGCTGGAGGCGGCCGCGGTCAGATCACCGTACGTGATGCTGTGCCCGGTCGCAACCGGCCTGCACCAGGGGCAGATCAAGGCCTGGGACGGGTTCTCGCGGCTGTGTTCCGAGCTGCTTCAGATTGGACAGACGGTGGTGGCATGCCCGGGGCCCGGAGAACGCGACGCCGTGGCGGCGGCAGTACCGGGCGCGGTGCTATTGAAGGAGACCGATGTGGCCGGATTCGCGGGTCTGCTGGCTCAGGCGCGCCTGGTGGTCGCCAACGACAGCGGCGCCGGGCATCTGGCCGCCGCCGTGGGCGCACGCCTGATCAGCGTGTTCGGCGTCACCCGGCTCGAGAAGACGCGCCCGCTCGGCGTGAACGTGCAGGTCATCGGCGACCGCCACGGATGGCCCGACTACGCCGAGGTGCGCAACGCAGTGCTCGGCGCGCTTGCCGGTTGAGTCTCGCCCGCCGCTGAGTCTGGCGCGAGATCGGGCGCGAGCAGCGCCCCCAGCAGCAGCGCGATCAGGTGGCCCTCGTTGAAGGTCTGGAAATGCGAGTTGAACAGGCTCGTGGTGCACCAGGCCGCCAGCAGCGCCAGCGCGGCGGCGCGGTAGGGCTGTGAAGCTGGCTGGCGCGCGGCGCCGATGAGCAGGCCGAGGAACGCAACCAGTCCGAGCACACCGGCTTCGACCGTCACGCGCAGGTACTGGTTGTGCGGGTCGTGGGCGGGGCGGGCGCACCAGTTGACGAGCGGCTGGCCCCCGACCTGCGACCGCACCTGGCGCTCATAGGCGGGCATAAATCCCCCGACCCCGTAGCCGAACCACGGATGCTCCAGGATCAGCGCACCGGTCGTGCGCCACAACAGCAGCCGCAACGCGGTCGAACTCTCCTCGCGCGTGGAGCAGTCGAGCTTGGGCGCCTCCTGCGCGATCTTGCCAAAGCGCTGCTGCAAAGCCGGGGAGGCCGCGGTCAGCGCGGCGCCCAGCACCAGCAGCGCCAGCAGCGCCTGCCAGCGCCGCCGCCCGCTCAGCATCAGCCACGCCGCGCTGAGCGCGGCTGCCGCCACGGCCACCTGCCCACTGCGGCCGGCGCTCACCAGCACCAGATTGGCCAGGCACACCAGCACGGCGGCCCCCAGCAGCACGCGCGACCGGATCGAGCGCTCGGGCTGCGCCGCCAGCACGGCGGCCAGCAGGACCGCGACCGCGAGCGCCATCGATTGCGTCACATGATTCCGAAACAGCGTGCCCGGCAGGCCCGGCTCCAGCGTCAGGTTGGCCGGGACCATCGCGAACGAGGCGAGCGCACCGAGCGTGGCGGCTGCGACCAGCGCAAGGCAGAAGCGCTCCTTCCAGCGTGGGTCGCCGAATGCGGCCGCGGCCAGCACGATCAGCAGCATCGTGCGCCAGTTCCACCACGCCGCGAAGCGGGCCGGCCACGGCACCGGAGCCCAGCACATCGCCAAAGCCATCACGGCGAACAGGCTCAGCGCACCCATTCCGAGCGGCTGCCTCGCGGCCACGAGCAGGCGCGCGCGCGACGGACCCGATGCCAGCGTCAGCGCCAGGGCAAGTCCGACGCCGACATTGGCCACCGGCGGCGAGCAGAATGATCCGATCGCCGCCACGATCAGTGCGATGCGCACTGCAACAGGATTGGCGAACGACACTAGTGGGGGCGCTCGGCGCGGATCACGCGGCCGCCCAGATTGCGATGGCGCCACTTGCTCCACCGATAGCGCAGCCAGGCGTACAGACGCCCGCGCCGTCGCCGCTTGTCATCCAGGGAGCTCGCGAAGCGGCCGTTCATGCTGCCCTGCTCGACCACCGGCTCGCTCAGCCAGAAATGCGGCGTGCCGCACTCCTGATCGACCTCGCGCAACAGCCAGTCGGCCGGGCGCGTGATGCGGTGGCTTGCGACCCAGTCCAGGCGCCGTTGCGCAGCCATCTGATCGAAGACGATGGCATCGGCGGCCGACAGCGGGCCGCCCGGCACCAGCACCGTGGCTGCCTGCGATGCGCCCTCCACGTAGCGGTTGTCGCCGCAGCCGAGGTAAACCAGGTAGCCGGGTGCCAGGCGGTCGGCTTCCTGCAGGGTCCGCGCGAACACCTGCGCAAAGCGCGACGCCAGCACCACGTCGTCCTCGAACACCAGCACCCGCCGCAGATTGCGCTCCACGCAGGCGCGCCAGGTCGCCATGTGTTTCAACACCAGCGACTGGTGTCCCGGCCCCAGGTCGCTCGGAGCAAAGGTGCGCTCCAGCAGCGCGGGATCGATCGAGCCGGCGTCGAAATCGAACACCCATTCGAAGCGGATGCCGAAGCGCGCCATCTGCCCGCGCATGTGCTCGATACGGTCGGTGAACGTGCGCACCGACACGACGAACACCGCATCGACCAGCTCATTGACTGGAGTGACCACAGCTCCGTGGGTGGACTGCATGACCGCAGTGACGTTGGCTTCCTGCATTTGCGCCGCAAGTCTAATCGAGCGCTCGCCCTCACGCCCCCGGGCCGTCGAGCAGGTTCGGTAGCATGCGTCAGAAAAGACGCGCCGAAGATAAGGCCGAACCGGACCACACCTTTGCATCTGGAAATCGTCGAGCCGACGCTGGTGAGCGAAGCGGGTCACTGCGCGGCGCTGTTCGCGAGCCTGCGAGGCGCAGCACCGGCGCTGCCGTACCGCCTGTGGGTGGACCGGCACGCGCACCTGCCGCGCTTCGAGCGTCAGGGGGTGATCCTTCAGCGGTTTTTCAGCCGGCGTTGGCGCAAGCCGCAGGCGTTCTGGCTTTACCGGCGGCTGCTGCGCTCCGGCGCACCCATGCTGGTGCCCACGGCGACCTGGTTCGACCTGCGGGCGCTCGATCTGGCCGCGGGCAGGCCGATTGCGCCGCAGCGTGCCTCGCTCTACTTCCACAAATGGCGCGTCTCCCCCCAGCGCGCTCAAGCCCTGCACCGATTGGCGCAGCGCCAGCCGAACCTGGCGCTGTTCGGAACATCGCAGGCGATCGTGGCCGCGCTGCGTGAGGCCGGCTTCGCGCGTGTCGAACAGGTCGAACCGGTGCTGGGCGCGGATGTGGCGCCTCACATGGCCGCATCGTTTCGCGCGCTGCTGTCGGCCGGCGCAGCGCGTGCCGACAAAGGGTTCGCGCAGGTGGTCGATCTGGTGGAGCATATGGCCGAGGTCGGATCGGCGCTGCCGATCGTGGTGCAGGCCTCGGGAGATCATTACGGCCGTTACGACGAGCGGACCCGGGCGGATCTGGCCCGGTTGCGAAGCTGCCGCTATCCGCACCTGACCGTGCTGACCGACACGCTGGATGCGAGGCAGTACCAGGACCTGTTTGCGGGCGCGGTCTGCCTTCAGCCGTACCGTCGTGCCGAATATGCCGACAAGATGAGTGCGGTCACGTTCGACGCGTTGCGCAACGGCGCGCCGATCGTCACGGTGGCCGGCACCACGATGGCGGTGATCGCCCGCGAGAGCGGCGCCGGCCTGGTGATCGACGAGCCGACCCCGCAAGCCCTGCTGCAAGCGTGTCACACGGTGGTGCAGCAGTATCCGCAATACTCGGAACACGCGCGCCGGGCGGGCGAGCAACATTCGGCCGCCTCGGCCTGGAAGCCGATGGTCGAGGAGCTTGAGCGCGCCTTCGCCCAATTCGGGCCCGACCACGAACCTCAACGAGTGGAGTCCCACGCATGAGCGGCTCGATCGCAGGATTCGCCCGGTGGTCTGCTGGGACGCTGGCGCTGGCGGCGTGCCCGCTGGGCGCGCAGCCGCCTGTGCCAATGGCGGGCTGCGACACCTCGCCGCAGCCGCCCTTCTGCGGCGCCGTGCGAGGCGATCGCGCCGAAGGCTGGCTGGCGCAGAGCCGTTCGGAGGTGATGGCGCGGCACGGCATGGTGGCGACCAGTCAACCGCTCGCGGCGCAGGCCGGGCTGCGAATCCTGATGCAGGGCGGCAACGCGGTCGACGCGGCAGTCGCGACGGCGGCGGTGCTGAGCCTGGTGGAACCGATGAGCGTGGGCGTCGCGTCGGACCTGTTTGCGATCCTGTACATCGCCAAGGAGCACAAGCTGTACGCGCTGAACTCGAGCGGGATGGCACCCAGCGGCGCCACCCTCGAGCGTTTCAACCAGCTCGGCTACCACGTGAACCCGAAAGTCTGGGGACCGACCTCGGGCATGCCGACCTACGGGATTTTGCCGGTGACGGTCCCTGGCACGGTGTGGGGCTGGCAAGCGGTGCTGAAGCGTTTCGGCAAACTGACGTTCAAGGAAGTCCTGGAGCCCGCCGCCCAGTACGCCGAGAACGGCTTCCCGATATCGGAACGCATCGCACACGACTGGCACCTGCCCAATGCGCTGCCGCTGCAGCAGTGCTGCCAGCAGCTCGACCCGGATTCGGTCAGGACGTGGTACGTCAACGGTCAGCCCCCGGTGGCGGGCCACCTCTTCACGAATTCCGATCTGGGTCGCACGTTCCGCTTGTTGCAGAAGAGCGGCGCCGAGGTCTTCTACCGGGGGGAGATCGCCAGGGCGATCGTCGCCAAGTCGGATGCCCTCGGAGGCACCATGACGCTGCAGGATCTTGCCAACTACCAGGGCGAGTGGGTCGAGCCCGCCGCGACCCGGTATCACGGCTTCGACGTGTACGAGCTGCCTCCGCCGTCGCAAGCGTGGGCGGCGGAAGAAATGCTCAATATCCTGGAGGCGTGCCTGCCGCAATGGACACCGGGGCAGTCGCTCGCCTCGCTGGGGACTGTCAATCCGAAATACTGGCACCTGATGGTGGAGGCCAAGAAGCTCGCCTACGCGGATCTGTACCGATACAACGCCGACCCGGACTTCAATCCGGTCCCGCTCCACAAGCTGCTTTCGAAGTCCTATGCCGCCTCGCTGTGCAGCAAGGTCGACCCGGAGCATGCCTCAACGCCGGGTCCGAAGGGCAACTCGGAAGGGATCGGCGACACCATCGTTCTTTCCGCGGCCGATTCCGATGGCAACATGGTGTCGTGGGTCAACAGCAACTACACCCACTTCGGCTCCGGGATCACGGTGCCGGGGTACGGCTTCCTGCTGCACAACCGCGGAGCCCTGTTCTCGCTGGATCCGGCCAGTCCCAACGCGATCGCCCCGCACAAGCGCCCTTTCAATACGCTGTCGGCGGGCTTCGTGATGCGCGAAGGCCAGCCATTGATGACGATCACCCTGATGGGTGGGGACATGCAGGCGCAGGGCCATGCCCAGGCGTTGGTCAACCTGTTCGACCTCGGTGCCAATATGCAGGCCGCGGGCGACATGGCGCGTTTCCGGCACAACCAGGTACCGAACGTGTTGAGTCTGGAGTCAACGCTGTACGAGCGCGTCGGCGCTCAACTCGCGGCGATGGGGCACGACGTCAGATCGGTCCATGGTGCGGACATGGGTGGTTTCCAGTCGATCCTGTTCACGCCGGCTCCGGATGGCGCAAAGTCCGCGCCGACCGAGGTCAACGGCTACTACCGGGCAGGGTCGGATTTCCGCAAGGACGGGCAGGCAGTCGGGTGGTGAAGGACATCCCCCTGCAAGCGAAGCACCGTCTTGCTCGTTCACAACGAGGCTGTCGGCGCGATCCGAACTCAGCCGGTGGCCGACTTCGCTTTCAGCTGTTCGTTGAATCGATCCAGATCGATTAACGTGCGTTGATGCGTGCCGGCGCCGATCTGTTCGGCGCCATCGAAGGCGCGCACTGTCAACTCGATGCGCCGTCCGTCGACCCCCGTGACTTCAGCCTCGGCGATCACGGTGCGGCCAATCGGAGTCGCCGCCAGGTGCATCACGTCCACCCGAGTTCCCAGCGCGGTCTGCCCAGGCGCCAGGTACGGCTTGATCGCGTTCAAAGCGGCGTTTTCCATCAGCAGGATCATCACCGGCGTCGCCAGTACGGCCGGCAACGTCGCATCCTTGAACCGGTTGGCCAGGTGCTCGGCAGCGACCACCAGTTGGAACGAGCCGCGCGCTCCGATGGGGATCGAGCTCATCGACAGCACTGCCGGCGCGCGCACACTCGCGTCAGCGGCCGCAAAGACATGGATCGAGTTCGCACAACTCGGCGTGGCCGTAGCTGGTGCGAACCTGGTGGCTGTCGGCGTCGAACAGGACGTCAAAGCGCGACCTCTGGCTGAACTCGTTGCAGTAGCGCCATTCCCACACGAGCTCGCGTCGGGCCGCGAAGGTGTTGGTCCACTGAGGCACCGAGGGACCCAGGATGCGCAGCACCTGCTGATCGCTCATCCCGCGCGAAATCCGGTAGAACGAGTCATAGTCCATCACGTTCTGGATTCGCTGCAGGTGGCCTGCCGGGTCCAGATAGACCATGTACGAGTGAAATCCGGCGGGGCCGCGCGGATACGACAGCTGCATCGAGTGGTCAGGCTCCGTCCACTGCATCGCGGGTTCGCCCATGGTTGCCTGGACGTCCTGCAAGGTCGACCGACCCGGCTTCAGGGAACTGCCGCTGTAGCTGACGCAGCCGCACAGCGCCGCGGCAAGGAGCGCGCCCGCACCCGCAGCGGCGCGAAACCGCCGATTCATCCCTGGGCTGCGACCCGAACGCATGGTTCACGTAAGAATGCCGGATTAATGCGCCCCCGTCGAATCGGGCCAAGCCCATGACGGCGCGTGGGTTTATGCGCTAGCGCGCCTGCGAAGCTGCGCAGTCGAGGGAGGTCAGGAATGGGCGGAACTTCTGGATCACGGCAGATCGTGCTCAAGTTCTGGCGGCTGATGGCCAGCAACGATTTCGCATCAACCTCTGCGGTGCTGGCCGACGATTTCGTGCTCGAGTGGCCGCAGTCCAGGGAGCGCATCCGAGGTGTGAAAAATTTCGCCCGGATGAATTCGGAATATCCGGCCTGCGGTCCCTGGACGTTCGAAATCCATCGATTGGTGTCCGACCAGAATCAGGCGGTCACTGACGTGGCGATTACCGACGGTGTTCAGGTCGCCCGCGCGATTTCCTTCTTCACGCTCGTCAACGGAAAGATTTCGCGACTCGTCGAATATTGGCCGGAGCCGTTCGAAGCGCCGCCCAATCGATCGCATCTGGTAGAGCGAATGGAGTGACGAATGATTGACTGCGCTTGCGCGCCAGCGCCTGGGCGGTGCGTAGCCTGGGCTGCCGTGGCCCCCTCCGGGAACTCGATTAGCGCGACGCTACATCCGAACGGCTGGCCCACCCCTTCAAGACCGCGCCCTATTAAAATGGTCTGACCGACCTGCTGCTGCGGGCGAGCCGATGGAACGACAACAATGCCGGCTCGACAACAATGACGGCTCAAAAGCCTCGGAAGAATCGTGATGGAAGGAAACTCGGATGAGTACGGAACAGTTCATGCGTGAACCACAGAAGAACCGGGTAGCGTCGATCCTGACGACCGTGGCAGTTGCCATCGTGATGTTCGGCGGTGGCATGCTGCTGGAGTCACGCCTGGCCGCGAAGACGGCGGCCGCCGTGCAGCTCGCACACGAACAGGATCTGAAACAGGCTGCGGACAAGGCGGAACAACAGAAGCGGTTGATGACGGATACACTGGCAAAGGAACAA
>DATBCI010000383.1:0-4509 GCA_036270555.1 Burkholderiaceae bacterium | reverse complement strand
TTCTACCTGCGCCCCACTTCGATCGAGGCGTTGATCGATGGCACGCTCGCGCGCGTGCTGGACCTGTTCGGAATCGAACACTCGATCGCGCCGCGCTGGCAGGGCATCGGAAAGAATGAAGAGGGCTGACAGCGCGCGCGGCCGAGTGCGGCCAGGGCAGGGATGATGAAGAACGGGACGCGGATCAACGTCGTCTACATCGTATTCGCGATGCTCGGCGTGCTGATGCTGCAGAACGCCTGGGTGCTATACCGGGCAATCGAGCCGATGGCCTACAGCGATTTCCTGCGCCAGCTCAAAGAAGGCAATGTGGCAGATATCGCGATCGGGGCGAACGCGATCCAGGGCACGCTGAAAAAGCCGCTGCCCGATGGCCGCAAGCAATTTCTGACCACGCGCGTCGATCCCGAGTTGGCCAAGGACCTGGATACCTACGGAGTCAAGTTCACCGGAGTTGTCGAGAGCACGTTCTTCAAGGACTTGCTGGGCTGGGTGGTGCCCGCGCTGGCATTCGCCGGCATCTGGTTTTTCCTGATACGCCGGCTGCAGCAGAAGGCGGGCGTCGGTACCGGGCTGCTGGCGATCGGCAAGAGCAAGGCCAAGGTGTACGTCGAAACCGACGTCAAGGTGACGTTCGAGGATGTGGCCGGTGTCGATGAAGCGAAGGACGAGCTCAGGGAAGTGGTCGGATTCCTGAAGCATCCAGAGCGCTACGGCCGTTTGGGGGCGCGATTGCCGCGTGGCGTGCTGCTGGTCGGCCCGCCCGGCACCGGCAAGACGCTGCTCGCGCGCGCAGTCGCCGGCGAGGCCGGGGTGCCGTTTTTCTCGATCAACGGTTCGGAGTTCGTCGAGATGTTCGTCGGGGTAGGCGCCGCACGCGTGCGGGACCTTTTCGAGGAGGCGCGCAAGCAGGCCCCGGCCATCGTCTTCATCGACGAGATCGACGCGCTCGGGCGCGCGCGCGGCTCCTATCCGATGGGGGGCCTGGACGAGAAGGAACAGACCTTGAACCAGTTGCTGGCGGAGCTGGACGGCTTCGACCCGAAAGTGGGCCTGGTCCTGATCGCGGCCACCAACCGCCCGGAAATCCTGGACCCGGCGCTGCTGCGCGCAGGCCGATTCGACCGTCAAGTGCTGGTCGATCGGCCGGACCGGTCCGGACGCGTCGCGATCCTGCGGGTTCACGTCAAGAAGGTTGCACTGGCGCCGGACGTCGACCTGGACCGCGTCGCGGCGCTGACACCGGGCTTCAGCGGAGCGGACCTGGCCAACCTGGTCAACGAAGCAGCGCTGCAGGCCACCCGCAGCAATCACGAGAAGGTCGAACCGGACGACTTCACGGCGGCGATAGAACGGATCGTCGCGGGACTGGAAAAGAGGAGCCGTGTGCTCAGCGCCGCGGAGCGCACTGTGGTCGCGCACCATGAAATGGGACACGCGCTGGTGGCAAGCTCGCTGCCGGGGCAGGACCCGGTCCAGAAGATTTCGATCATCCCGCGCGGCATCGGGGCACTGGGCTATACGCTGCAGCGTCCCACCGAGGACCGCTATTTGATGACGCGCACCGAGCTGGAAGACAAGATGGCCACGCTGCTGGGCGGGCGTGCGGCCGAACAGCTGGTGTTCGGGGAGCTTTCCACCGGAGCGGCGGACGATCTGAGCAAGGTCACGCAGATTGCCCGCAGCATCGTCGCTCGCTACGGGATGGACCCGTCGCTTGGCCCGATCGTGTACGAGCAGGAGCGCTCTACGTTCCTGGCCCCGGATGGCATGAGCCTGTCGCCCAAGCAGTATTCGGAGCAGACCGCGCGCGAAATCGATCTGGCGGCGCGCAAACTGGTCGACACCGCATTCCAGAAAAGCATCCGGATCCTGACCGAGCGACGCGGCATCCTTGAGCGCGGAGCGCAACTGCTGCTGCAAAAGGAAACGCTGGCGGGCGTCGAGTTGGAGCAGTTGCTGGCGGCGGGCTCGCAGCAGCCCACTCCGAACGGCTCGGGCCCGGCGCTCGAGGCAGCGGTTGCGCCCGGCGCGGCTGCTTGAGGGCGACCGAGCGCAACCCGGCTGTGCGAACCAAGCTAGTGATCGGAAAGCCGTACCAGCCGGTCACTTCCGGATTCAGCCGCCCACACCTCCCCTGCCCGTCCCATGATCTGGCGCACGCCGGCGGTCGCGCCGGCCGCCGGCGATTCGAAGCGCTCGCTCGCCGGATCGAAGCGCACCAGCGAGTTGGTGGACCAGTCGCTCAGCCAGACGCGGTCGCCGGAATCGACCCACACCGCATAGGTGCGCGCCGTTCCCGGAAGCGCCCACTCTCGCCATTTCGACGAGGCGGGGTCAAAGACAGCGACCTGGCCCGTGTTCCAGAAGCTGACCCAGATGCGGCCGCGCGAGTCCGACCAGACGCGGCGCGCACCTTGCCTGGGCGTTGGCGGCTCAATCACCGTGGCCGCGCCGGAATCCAGATTCACCCGCGCGATGAAGTTTCCCGCGAGCGATGCGAAGTACACGTCACCCGACGGCGTGGTGCAGATGCCGTAGGGACCGACCCCGCGCGGCGCCTTCCATACCCGGATATCACCGCTGGCCGGATCGAGCCGGCCGTAATAGCCCGCCTGGCCTGTGAACCAGATGCGACCGTTTCGATCGAACGTTGCCGTGTTCAGGTTCGCACTTGGGGCGTCGGCCGGTAGTGGCCAGCGACGCACCTGGTGGGTCGATGCATCGACACGCACGATCGCATTCAAGCCCCCGTCCGTGATCCAGGCCGCGGAGTCCGGTCCCACGATCACGCCGTGAGGCGCTGATCCTTGACCCAGTGGTACCAAATCAACGTGGCCGCTGGCCGGATCCAGGATCCCAAGTTGACCCGACCCCTGCGCTGTGAAATACACCGGCCCGCCTGCGGGCGCCGGCGCTACATCGTGCGGACGCGATCCGGCGGGCACATCGAATTTCGCCGGAGTCGGCCAGGCGTTCGAAAAGCTCAAGCAGGACACGAGCAGGGCCAGAAACCGGGGTAATGATCTCGTCATGCGATTTGCACTCATCACAAGGGTCCTGAAATCAACGCTCCTGAAATGCCACATGCCACCGCAGGTTCAAGCTAGTCTGAATTGATCCAGATCAGTGTCCAGTCATCTGTTTTGCGCGACGCCCACTCTCGAATCGCGTTATCCTGATCCGGACCAAACGCTGTCTCGTCGCGCGATGTTTCGACTTGTCGCGCATCCCTTTGCCAGCGCAGTTTGACACCAGGCCAGGGAGAATCGTTCGATGCCGCACTCGAACATCGCCACGTCCGCAGGGCATGCTGCGGCCAGCGCAACGAGGCCGTTCGCCGCCGTCGCGGCCGAGGCCTGGAGTTTCCTGAACCACAGCACGGATCTGTGGTTGGCCGGCATCTCACCGCCCGACGTCATCAAAGGGCGCGCATCGCATCGCCTCAACACGCTGGTTGCGCACGCGCGCCGCCATTCAAACTTCTACGGCGCTCTGTACCAGGGTCTGCCGCCCGGCCGCGTGAGCCTCGAACAGTTGCCCGTGACCACGAAATACCAGCTGATGGCCAACTTCAACGACTGGGTCACGCGGCGCGATGTGACGCTGGACGCGGTCGTGCAGTTCACGCAGGATCCGGCGCGCATCGGGCGGCCGTTTCTTGGCCAGTACACGGTCTGGACCAGTTCCGGTACGACCGGCACGCCCGGGCTCTTCATCCAGGATCCTCAAGCGCTCGCCGTTTACGAGGCGCTTTTCGCCGTTCGCAACAACGTCGATGCCCGATCGATGTTGCGCTCCATGGCCGCGGGCGGACGTTTCGCCTACGCAGCGGCTGTGGAAGGGCATTTCTCCGGGATCACGATGTGGCGCCGCACGCTGCAACTGAATCCGTGGATGGCGCCATTCACGCGCGCGATCTCGATCCTGCAGCCGTTGGATCGCATCTGCGACCGGCTGACCGAATTCGATCCGCTGATCCTGACCAGCTATGCATCCGAGCTGGTTTCGCTGGCCGAGCAGCAGCGCGAAGGACGCCTTGCGCTGAAACTCAAGGGCATCTGGAGCGGAGGCGAAACGCTTTCGCGGTGCGACCGCGCCGAAATCGCGGGCGCCTTCGGGTGTCCGGTCATCGATGACTACGGCGCCTCGGAGTTTCTGAACATCGCGTTCGACTGCGGATGCGGCGGGCTGCATGTCAATCGCGACTGGGTGATCCTGGAGCCGATCGACCGCGAAGGCTGTCGGGTTCCGGACGGCACGCCGTCAGCATCGGTGCTGCTGACGAATCTGGCGAACTTCGTTCAACCGGTCATCCGCTACGACCTGGGGGACAGCGTCACCGTGTTGACGGAACCATGCGCCTGCGGCAGTCCGCTGCCGGCGATACGCGTGGAAGGACGTCGCGACGACACGATCTGCCTGGAACGCTCCGACGGGCGCCTCGAGCGGGTCGCTGCGCTGGCGCTGTGCACTGCGATCGAAGAACGTGCCGGGGTGTACCGCTTC
>DATBCI010000382.1:0-2873 GCA_036270555.1 Burkholderiaceae bacterium | reverse complement strand
GGCGTGGGTCGGGGGACGGGTCTGGGCCTTTCCCTGGTGCATTCGATCGTGACGGACCTGGGCGGCACGATCGACGTTGCCACGGCGGAAGGAAAGGGCACGAGGTTCGCGATCTGGCTGCCGTTCCAGGAGCAGGTATCGCAAACGGACTGCGCGCCCCCGCGCACCGTCCCCACAGGCAGTGGGCAGACCATCATGGTGGTCGACGACGAGCCGACGCTGGTTGCTTTGGCGGAGGAAACCTTGGCCGAGCTCGGCTACGAGCCGGTCGGATTCAAGTCGAGCGTGGCCGCGCTCGCCGCATTCCGGGCGGCGCCCGAGCGCTTCGACGCGGTGATCACCGATGAGACCATGCCGGAGCTCGGCGGCACCGACCTGGGGCATTACGTGCGCGAGCTCAGGCCTGACATCCCGATCGTGCTGATGAGCGGCTACGCCGGATCCCAGCTGATCCATCGCGCCAAAGCGCTGGGCGTGAACGATGTGCTTCGCAAGCCGCTGGTGCGGCAGGATATCGCGGAGAGCCTGGAGCGAGTGTTCGCCCAATCGCCGGCGCTTGGCTAGTATTTCGCCCCGAAGTGGCTGAGGCTACAAAGCGTAATCAAACTCAGCGAAGATTGATCACGATTTTGGGGGTCGCCGGGACATCCACCGCGGCCGCATCGAAGGACGGGGGACCCAGAGAGCCTCGCGCGCCTTTCGAAAAGCCGTAAGGCTCCGTGGGCAGGCCGAGGAAGTTCTTGTCGAGCTTGCCGTTGCGGTTCAAATCCTGGTACGCCGCCACGGCGTAGCGCCCTGCGGCGAGGCCGTGAAAGATGGCCACGGCCGAATCGCCGTGCGCCTCGATCGCCTGTCCGGTCAAGCCCTTCTGCGGCGCGGGGAAGTCCTCGGCCTTGTCGTACACCGCCACCATCACGGGCCCCGCGTCCGCAGTGATGTGCTGGATTTCGACCGTCAGGTCCTCGGCCGCGGCGGGCAGGCCTACGCAACACAACAGCAATGCAGCGAGTTTCGAGTTCATCGTGGGTCTCCGTTGTTCAAGGAAAAAAGTGGACCGTAGCGCCCACCGCGATGGTCGGCGACGCGTTGCGCTCGACGATCGGGCTGTCGGACGCCTTGCCGGTCAGGAAGTTTTCAGCGACGCGTGCATGCAAGGTCCAGCGTTGCGACAGTACGTAGTTCAGCGAAGCGTTGGGGCCGACCGAACTGAAGCCGGCGCCCGGTGAATACCCGGCGAGCCCCGACGCCCGTGCCTGATCGGGCGTCACTCCGAACCACGCCTGCATCGTGCGGCCGTTGCCGTAGGATCCCTGCACCCCGACGGCAGCCGAAAGACCCGGCGACGGTTGCAACAGCAAGGCCACCGAGCTGTCAACCGTCAGGCCCGAGCTGCCGCCGAAGTCGCGGGCCAGCGTCGTCTTGAGCTCGACGAAACCCAATCGGTATCGTCCAAACAGCTGTGCTTGCAGCGCGTTGTCGATGTCGCCCAGGGCGGCGAGCCTGGAACTTTCATCGTGGAAGCGGCCACGTCGAAACCACAACGAGGAACCGAGTTGCAGATCGTCCCGATTGACCGCGTACGCGCCGAGTCCGTGCTCCGTGTTCAGGAACAGGGTCTGGTCGTAAGCGATATCCACCATGGGCAGAGGCAGCGTCAGCTCGCCGCGCGAGCCCGGGTACTGCGGCGCCACCGCCAGGCCCGGACCGGCGTCCACGCGCCAGGCCTGTTCGGCCAGGACCGGCCGCATCTGCAGGGTCAGCATCACGGCGGCGAGCAGCCCGCGCCGTTTCAGAGCCAGAAGGGGTTCCAAGGCCGAACTGCGATAGCGCAGCCCATGGTGACGGTTGAAGGCAATTTGCATGGCGACCAGTGCTCCGGTGTGTCGATCCGGGTTCAGTGACGACAAGCCCAGATCCTAGGAATCACACCGACGCGGTTGAAGCGCTAATTGCATCAGCGCAGCAAACGCCGCCTGAGCGCTGTTTCTCTGCCGATCAACGCGATGCCCATGGCTCGCGAAAGGGAAGCGCGCGTTCGGGGTCACCCCGGCTGCGTTCGCGCCCAAGACGGCGCGCTCGGGTACGACTCGGATGCAATCCGCATCGTTTCGAGTCAAACTCGACGCCGATTCACCCGTAAAGCGACCCACCCCATTCATGGACCCGCAGATCCATCCGGTCGTACTGTTTGGTCAGTTGATCGGCTACGGACTGAGTTCGACACTGGCGGTTGTGCTGGCTGTGCTGGCCTGGCAATCGCCCGAGTCGGGTCGACGTGCGCGCGCTTTGAACGCGGCTTGCGCGGCGGTGTGGAGCCTGGGCGGGCTCGCGCGGTTTGGCCTGCTGGCGGCAGGACTCCCGGGCGAGTCGACGCTTCTGCAGGGGATCAGCTGCCTGATGTTCAGCGCTGCGGCCGTTTGGCCGGTGTGCTTGCTGCTCTTCTGGGAGACGGCCCCACACTCGGCGCGTCGATCGGGCGACGCCCGCGGGCTGCTGATGGTGGCAAGTGCTGCAGCGGCCATCCTGGTCTGCAGCCTGGTACTGGCAACCTTCGCTTTTCAGCAGTGGCTGCAATGGGTGCGCCTGGCGATCGGCTACACCGCGTTGGCGGTCCTGCTCGGTGCGATGCCGCTGCTGCGGCCTCGCCTCGCCTCTCCCGTTGAACGCATTGCCGTGGCTCTGATCCCGGCCGGGCCGCTAGTGAGCCTGACCGCTCACTGGCTGGTGCACTCGGAGGCGCTACCAGCGGGATGGAACGCGGCGCTCGACGTGGTGGTGAAGCAAAGCATGCTGCTGACGATGATCGGCGTCCTCGTCTATCTGGGGCGCTTCCAGGGCTCCGATCGCTTCGCCAAGCTGGGCTTGCGGGTGCT
>DATBCI010000381.1:0-12670 GCA_036270555.1 Burkholderiaceae bacterium | reverse complement strand
CGACGATTCCGCTCACCACGAAACGAGTGCTTAGATTCCGAGCGATTCCCATCTTCGATACAGACGTCATGCGCATGTTTACCCATGCCTATGGAAGATTTATGGAATTAGGCCGCTGGCACTTGATCTACGGGTCGGAGTTTCGCCGCGTCGCGCTCAGGAACAAATGGCTGCCTGTCACTGCGAACGAAATGCTGACTTACAGAAGACCGCTAAAGGCCTTCCAGGCGTTTGAACTAAGCACAGCACTTGTTTTTTGGGATGAGCGACGCTTTTATCTCGAACATGTCATTTCGTCCGATAACCAGATTTATGCCACTTCGATTGTTGGCGGAGTTATGAGAGGACCGAAGGGAATATTGCACCCGAATGATGTATTCAGGGAGGTCGGCATACGGGAGATGCCGGGGGAACTGTCAGACGACACCTCCAGACGGGTGAAGTTGCTTCGTGATTTGCAGACATGAAGCTGCCAAGGCTTCGATGTCTGACACCCTCCCGACAGATTTTATTTCCGACCAACAAATTTCCGGAAATCATGCAAGGGCGCCACATAGCCCGGCGGCTGGATCATCCGGTCCACCCGCAACCAGGACGCATCGCCGGGCTCGATCGCACCCTCGACCACTTTGCCCTTCGTGATCTCGACGCATTGACCTTCGAATACCTGCTCGACCAGCTCCTTCTGGAAAGCCGGCTTGGTGGCACGCAGGTGCTGCAGTCTGGCGATCTCCTCGATCGACGTGCAACCGAACGTCGGGGTGTTGGCCACGTACAGCACCGGCGAGAGCACCTGCGACAGCACCTGCGCCGCAACCCACAGAGGCGCGAGCATCCTAGATTCGACGCCTACTCATCACCCTCGGACTTCACGTGCTGATCGATCCACTGGATGATGACATCGGCCACCTCCAGATTGTTGTGATCGAGCATCATCATGTGGCTGTTGCCGTGGATGCCGATCGCGGGCAGCGAAATGAACGTCATGTCGCCCCCGGCGCTGTTGATCTGCCCCATCTCGGTGACACAGGTGGCCGACGGCTGCGGCGTCGAGAAGTGATCCGCGACCAGGATCAGGATCGGGATGCGCTTCAGGATGTCGATATCGGCCGGGGTGAGGTTGCCGAAACAGCCGGTCTCGAGCTGGACGATACCTCGAACCCCGGTTGAGCCCGGCTGCAGCGCGGCCATGGTCGGATAGCCGCTCGATTGCGAGTGACCCATCAGGATCGCCCCATGCAGATCGTTCGCGAGCTCGGCCATCGCGGCCGGCGTGCTGTAGATCGTGTTCGGGTCGGACGGCGTGCAGGTTCCATCCGCGCAGCCAGCCCGTACGTTGGGAAGCGTCGAATTCAGGTCGGGGATCACCTGGTTGTAGAACGTCAGCGTGGACCCTGGACCCACTCCCACCGTGTTCATCGGGAACTGCTCGTCCGGATAGGGTGTGAGCGTGCTGAAGTTGCCCCAGCGGAACACGTTCCAGGCGAATGCATCGGTGGCGATCAGGATCGCAGGGTTGGAACTGGCGGGCGCATCGCCCGCCAGCACCATCTGGTATTGCAGTGCATTGAAGCCTGAACGGCCGCGGCTCACCTGCTCGGCAAGGTAGGTGTCGAAACCTCGACGGACGAAATATTCGTCCCAACCCATCCGTCCATCGGGCGTCGTCTGCCACGATTTGGAGCTCAGGCAGCAGCCATGCACGATGAGCAGCGGAAAGGCGCCGTGCCGCCGCTCCATCGGCCTCTGGTACTGCACGTACATCTGGTTGACCATCGAATTGCCTGCATCGCTGGCAAAAGCCGAGGGCGATATGTATTTCGGCGCGATCGGCTGGGTGTACCCATCGATGAAGAAGCTGCCCTCCCCTCTCAGGACGAGCGGCGGCGAGGGCTTGAGGTCTTGAAACTCCTGGGCCGACGCCAGTGCCGGCACCAGGGCACAGACCAGGATGGCCGCGCCCGTGAGCGCGGCGCCGGTCGAGAAACGTTGCTCTTTCATGGTGGTTGCCTCCATTCGAGGTCGACGGCGATCGTGAGTTCGCGCGACGGCTCAGTACGTTGAAATCGACTCCCAGAACGAGCAGTTGTGCCGTTGCGAAAGCTCGGCGTCGGTAAAGGTGGACAGGTTCGGAATGCTTTCCGACAGAACGCCGGCGGCATTGGGGTCGGCCTGCACGCGCGGCCAGGGGCTGTTGCCATTCCCATTGGGGTTGCCGGTCCTCGCGAAATTGGTCCAGGCCCTGACCAGCTCGTCCGAAAGGAATTCCTGCAGGCTGTTCAGCGAATGCGGGATGCCTTCGGGGCCGCCGTGCCAACCCGGGAACAGATACTGGATATCGCTGGTGTGATACGCCAGCGCCTCGAAGCCGGGCATCGCCGGGAAGTACGAGGGTGCGGTGCGGTCGTCGAATTCATACTCGTACACGGGCACTTGCGACGCCAGCAATCGGTTGGTGTGGCGCTGCGCGCAGGCCGTCGAGTCGGTTCCGATCGCATCCAGCGCCAGTTGAGGGCTGGCGTAATTGGCGAGCGGATACAGCGACGCTGCCAGCGCCTCGGTTCCCGGTGGATACGCCGGATTGGTCCCGAAGGCGGCGATCCTGGCGTTATAGGTCGCCACCGATGCCGGCACGCGCGGCGGCCCCGAGAAGTATTCGGCGATGCCCAGACCGAAATTCGACTCGTCCTCCACCCATCCGCTCATGACGGGCATGTGATTGAACTGGCCGTTGGCGATCGCGTTGGTGAACCGGCTCGGCAGGACCGTGCCGTCCTCGGTGATCTGCGTCTCGTAAGGCGCCGAAGCGCTCGCCGTTCCCGACAGCGTGAAGATCTGTTCGGCGCTCAGACCACGCATGCAAGCGGCGGTGGCCGCATCGGTGCCGGATCCGCAGCCGGCCGCGACCGCAAATGCAACGCCATGCGCTTCGGCGGTCGCCAAAGGCGTCGGCTCCAGGACCACACTTTGCAGGATCGCGCGGTGGAACAGCCCGCTGGCCAGCGGCGACATCACGTTGGACTCGGTGTCGACACAGCCGGCCGATTGACCTCCCAGGGTGACGTTGTCCGGGTCGCCTCCGAAGCTGCGGATGTTCTTCTGCACCCAGCGAAGCGCTGCCTGCTGATCGAGGATCCCGTAGTTGGAGAACAGATGGCCTTCAGCGTCGATCGCCGGATGCGACATGAAGCCGAGAAGACCCAGCCGGTAGTTGATCGTCACGACGACGGTGTTGCCTTGGGTCGCCATCTTGGAGCCGTCGTAGTCGTTGCTGCCGCCGTCGACATTGCCTCCACCGTGGATCCAGACCAGCACCGGAGCCAACCGATCCTCTCCGGGATGAAGGTCCGGGCTGTAGACGTTCAGGTAAAGGCAGTCCTCGTTGGCGTTGGCCGGACCGGCGAACGGGCCCAGCGTGGTGACCTGCAGGCAGATGTTCCCGAACTGCGTCGCATCGCGCACGCCCTGCCACCTGGCGGGCGCTTGCGGCGGCATCCAGCGCAGCGGGCCGACCGGAGCGGCGGCGAACGGGATGCCCCGGAACTGATATACGCCGTCATGCACAAAACCGCGCAGCGGGCCGCTGTGCGTGGCGACGACAGGGCCCCCGTCGTCTTCCGCGGCGATGACGACGTTGGTCATCGTGCCCGAAAGCAGCAAGACCGTAGCAAGAGCTGGCGCTGCCAGGTGCCGTAGCGTCGCTGAAGCGCGACGATCGCGTGCTGTCCACATCATCGTGGTCTCCTTCGGCTATCGGAATCAACGAAAGGCAACGACGTCGCGTCTGTTGCCAACGCTCGCCATTGGGCGGGTGCACGCTAGCGAGGCGGTTGGGGATGTGTCTTACAGATTCTTGTCCACCATTTATAAGTTCTTGCCACACGGGTCCAAAGCGATCTATCTTCGGACCGCTTGCCGACGTCGCACAAAGCCGATCGGGTTCAGGGCGGCTCAATCGAAAGCCAACCAACCCACACCCATCAACGGGAGACTTGCATGAGGATGATCAGAACGCTGGCCGCGTTAGTCGCATTCAGTGCCGCCACCACGGCGGGAGCTTGGGATCGGGGTCGTGCCGAAACCTTTGCGGTCATGCCGGATATCACGCCGGGCGTGGCCTCGACGATCGAAGGGTTGGCGGTCGGGCCGGACGGCAACGTCTACACGCCCACCTTCGGCTTCAACAGCACCGGAGCACTGCAGGGCGCGAGTTCGCTGTTCGTGTTCGATCCCGACGGGCACCTGCTGCGGGCCGTCGCGATCCAGAACTCGAGTCCCCACATGCTGGGCCTGGCGTTCAACCCGGTGACCGGTGCGTTAATCGTTTGTGACTTTGGCGCTGGGAAGTTGCTGCAGGTCGACCCGGTCACGGGAGCCTCCTCGGTCTTCATGAACGCGCCGAACGCCGCCTCCTCCGGGCTGAACGCCCTGACGTTCGACGCGGCCGGCAACGTCTACGCGAGCGATTCCTTCCAGGGCGTGATCTGGAAGACCGGCCCCAACGGCACGGGCGCCACCGGAACGCCGCAGGCCTGGGCGACGTCCGCATTGCTCGGGCCCGGCACTGGATTGACGCCGCCGTTCGGGGCCAACGGCATCGAGTTCAACAATGCCGGCAGCGCGATGTACGTCGCGAATACCGCGCTGCACCAGATCATCCGGATCCCGCTCAACCCCGACGGCAGCGCCGGCACACCGGCGCTGTTCACGACCGGGATCAATGCTCCCGACGGCATTGCGGTCGACCGCGATGACAACCTCTGGGTGGCTGCGAACCAGGGAGATGAGATGGTCGTGGTCGATCCAACTGGAAAAGTGATCGCGAAGCTGGGCGATTTCCGCGGCATCTCGGAAAGCGGCACCGTCAAAGGATTGCTGTTCCCGGCCAGCCCGGCGTTCAGCAAGGATGGCCGTCATCTGCTGGTGACGAACCTGGCGCTGTATCTGCCGTACGCTGGCGCGTCGCTCGCCGTCGATTCGGGCTGGACGCTGCAGGTTAAGCATTACTCGATTTCGAGCCTGCCTGCGGTCATTCCCGGGGCATCCTCGGACTGAGGAGCTCCGCTGCCCGGGCGATGCCCGGTGCAAGGGTGGCTGCGGGCTGGCTACTCGGCCGGCCCGCCCGCCGCGTAGGTCCATCCATCGGGCGCGCTGAGGCGGTCGGGGCGACCTTTGCCCGGGTCACGGGCGGCTGCGGCCGTCGCTGCTTCGAAGGCCCACGGAGCAGCTGCAGCAGCCTGGGCGGGAACTTCGACCGGGATCGGCTCGGCCTTGGACCCATCGACGGTCGAAGCCGGCAGGCTCGGTGATTCGGCGGCTTGCGAGGGCGGTGTTTGATCCAATGCGATCAGGCCGGCCATCAGGACGCCAGCCGCAAAGCCCGCCAGGCCCGTCAACCCGTTCAGCACGGGGGACTTCAAATTCAGATTGCGCAGTAAAAATCCGATCTTCATCGAGCCATCTCCTGAAATTGGAATCGTTGAACCAGTGGCCGATGGTGAAGCAGAGCGCGCCGTCGTGTCAGTGACGTTTGACACATCGGGCGCGCGTAATGCTGCCTGTCATGACCTTCGTTATCGCGGAACCTGGCTATCGGAACCAGCCGTGGTCCTAAAATCACGCTCGGTGAAATGGTGCGTGGCACCAAGCACGCACCGAGGCAAGCTGCCACTGGCACCCGGCGAAGGGAGGGATTCGTGATTCCGCGTCCGTTCGAGTAACACGCGCCGGCCAGCCTGCCCGATGCGATATCGCTGCTGAAGCGCTACGGCGACGAGGCCAAGGTGCTCGCAGGCGGCCACAGCCTGCTGCCCATGATGAAGTTGCGCTTTGCCGCCCCTGGACACCTGATCGATCTGGGAAGGATCAAGTCCTGATACCCGCAATCGGCCCTCGCCACTCGTCGGCTTCGGAAGTAAAGAGTTCGCGCAAAATCGACCGCAGCCACCGATTGCGCGGATCGCTTTGAAAGCGGCGATGCCAGTGCTGCCGCACGGGGATGCGCGGAATGTCGAACGGCGGTAGCGCGGTGCGCACGTTGATGCCGGTGGATTCGCAGTACACGCCGATCGCGTGAGGCACGGTCGCAATCAGATCCGAGCGCGCCAGGATCACCGGCAAGCTGAGAAAGTGCGGAGTGTGCAGCACGACGCGGCGGCTGATCTTCTTCCGAGCCAGGAAGCGCTCGAAGATTTCCTGGCTGCGACCTTCGGCGCGCACGACCGCATGTTCGAGCGACAGAAAGTCGTCCAGCGACAACCTCTTCGACCGGACCGGGTGGTCGGCTCGCAGCACGCAAATGAAGTGGTGGACGAACAGCTGCTGGCGCAGGAAATTGCTCTTGTCGAGGTCCGGGAAGTAGCCAACCGCCAGATCGATATCGCCGCTCTCCAGTCCACGCTCGACCAGGTTGGGCGGCAGGCTCACCGAGCGCACGGCGCCGCGTGGCGCGATCCGATGGAAGTGAGCCAGGATCCGCGGCAGGAACACCATCTCGCCGACATCCGACATCGCGAACGTCGCCGTAAAGTTGGCCGACGTGGGATCAAAGGGTGCACTCACGACGAGGTCTTGCCCGACCCGCTCGATCAAGTTCTTCCATCCGGGCGCGATCGAGTGGGCGCGCGGGGTAGGCTCCATGCCCGTGCCGGTGCGCACGAACAGCAGATCGCCGAGCTGGTCCCTTAATTTCCTCAGGCCGTTGCTGACCGAGGGTTGACTGATCCCGAGTCGCTTGGCCGCCTGGGTCACGCTCCTGTCCTCGTAGAGGGCGACCAGCAGGTGCATCAGATTCAGGTCGAACCGGGAGCGCATGAACCGAAGTATTTGTATTTCGAATAATCATTATTCCCCCGATTGCATAGCCTGGGGCACCTTTCTACATTAGGCTTCGCCGCGAGAAGAAAAGGGCTCACCCTGCATCGCAAGGCGTGCGAGTCCGCCGACTTAAGGAGAACCAAAATGACACCTCGAACACTTCTTGCTTCGATCAGGTACTTGCGCGCGCTCGCTCTGGGCGCAGTGGCCGCGGGCTTTGCGTCGGCTGCCGCTGCGGCGCCGAATTGCGCTGCCCTGGCAACTGACCCTGCGGGTGTCATTGCAACCAACCCGACCATCAAGTCCGCCGCCAGTGCCGTGGTCCCCGCGGCCGGAGGAAATGTCGCCTATTGCCAGGTGAACCTGCTCTACGGAACCAACGCCAATCAGAACATCAACATCGCGATCGGCTTGCCGCTGAGCGCGGCCGACGGAGGCAGCGGCGGCGTCCAGGGTGCGTGGAACGGCCGTACCCAAGGCCTCGGAGGAGGCGGCTGTGCCGGCAATCTGAACCCCGTGCCGGCCGTCAACGCCGGATATGTCGGCTCCGGCAACGATCTGGGGCATAGCGGCGGCAATTGCGAACCGGGCGTCAACGCGGACGGCACCTACAACGCGCAGTTCATCGAGGACTTCATCCGCAACGGCATCGAACAGCAGGTTCTGTGGGCGAAGAAAGTCGCGCAGGCGTACTACGACATGGCGCCCATCTACAACTATTGGAACGGCTGCTCGACCGGTGGCCGCCAGGGCTATCTGCTGGCCCAGGAGCTTGGGGGTGAGCTCGACGGCATCGTGGCCAATGCTCCGGCCATTTACTGGACGCGGTTCCAGACGGCGCAAATGTGGGGCGAGATCGCCATGCAGGAGCTGACCGGGGGCCCGATTGCGGCCGCCAAACTCGCACAAGCCCGCGCTTCGGCGGTCGCCGCCTGCGATGGCGCGGATGGCATCGTCGATGGTGTGATCGACGATCCACGCGCGTGCCACTTCAGCGCTCGCGCCAATATCTGCGGCGCCTCGACGGCGCCGGCCGGCAACTGCCTGACGCCGCTGGAAGCCGATGCGATCGACAGGATCTGGGACGGGCCGCGCAACGAGGAAGGCAACCGGATCTGGTTCGGCCTGGACCGCGGCAGCGATTTCGGGATCCTCGACGGCGCGAACCCCTTTGCGCTGGGCGTCACCCAGTTCCACTGGGACGAGCACGACCGCAACTTCAACTGGCAGAACGTCTCGCTGGCGCAGTATCCGCAGGTTGCTCAGGCCGGCTCGCGCAATATTGCCGACGTGACCGACACGTTCGGGCCGCTCGATACCTTCAAGGAACACGGCGGCAAGCTGCTCACCTTCGTGGGCGCGAACGATCAATTCATCTATCCGCGCGGCGTTATCAACTACTACCGGCAGATGGCGTCGCGCTACAGCGAAACCGGCGAGCCCGACTTCAAGAGCCTGCAGCGCTTCTATCGTTTGTTCCGCGCGCCCGGCGTCGGGCACTGCGGCATCGGCAGCACCGGACCGGTCCCGGTGGATCCTTTCGGCGCGCTGGTCAATTGGGTCGAGCGCGGCGTTGCTCCGGATTCGCTGCTCGCGTCAGGCGGCTCCGCAGCGCCGGCCTCGGGCCGTACCCGTCCGATCTGCCCGTATCCGCAGACCGCGATCTACAACGGCACCGGCAACACGGACGAGGCGGCCAACTTCCACTGCGGCGACAACGTTGAAACCGCCGCCAGGGCCTGCTCCGATGTGCTGACGACGTACAAGCACGAAGTCGACGGTTCCCTGGATTACCGGGGCACGGGGTTCGACCGGCGCGAGTGTGCAGACCGTGATTCGGAGAAGTCGGAATAGCGAATCAGAGATCGAGCTCCATGTACGTCACGCCCGGCAGCGGATTCTCATAGTACGGGCGGATTTGCCTGAACCCGAGCGTTGCGTACAGATTTCGCGCTGCGGCCATGTCGCCCAGCGTGTCCAGCACCATCTTCCGATAGCCGAGTCCGCGCCCGGCCTCGATCGCTGCCTGCGCCAGGCGCCGTCCGGTCCCGCTTCCGCGCGCGACGTCCCGCACGTACAGGCGCTTCATTTCGCACACCTGCGCATCAATTCGGCGCACGCCAATGCACCCTATGTGTTCATCGCCGTGGCGGGCCAGCATCAGGCACCCGTGTGGCGGCCCATACATCTGATCCAGCGTCTCAAGTTCCTCGGCAAAACCCTGAAAACAAAGGCTGACGCCGAGCTGCTGGGCGTACTCGAGGAACAGCGAATGAGCGGCAGCGAAGTCGGACTCGACCTGCGCCTGTGCCAGTGTGATGGGTGTCATGAATGGCCTCTAGCCGAATCCGCCTCCTTGGTGGAAGATACGCTCAAGGGCGGCATCGAATCCGTCGGGGGAGGCGGCCACGTGAGCGAAAAAGCGCACGACGGGACATCGTCGCGCACTGCGGAACAGTATCTGGACAACTCCGGGCGCCAGGACCGCCTCTGCGGCGGAGCGCGGCTGGTGCCGATCACGACGCCGCACGGCGACTTCAGGGTCTGGACCAAACGCACCGGCAACAATCCGCGCGCCAGGCTGTTGCTGCTGCACGGGGGCCCGGGCGCAACCCACGAGTATTTCGAACCCTGCGACTGCTACCTGCCAGCCGCGCATATCGAGTACTACTACTATGACCAGCTCGGTTCGCACTACAGCGACCAGCCGGATATTGCCGAGCTTTGGGACCTTGCCCGCTTCGTGGATGAAGTCGAGCAGGTTCGAGTGGCACTCGGCCTCGATGCCGGCAACTTCTTCCTGCTCGGCCACTCGTGGGGCGGCGCGCTGGCCATCGAGTATGCGCTGCGCTACCAGCAGCATCTGAAAGGCCTGATCATCTCCAACATGATGGCGAGCATTCCGGCCTACAACGCGTATGCCCGGCAGGTGTTGATGCCGGCCATCGACCCGCTCGCGCTCAGTGAAATAAGACGGCTGGAAAGCACCGAGGACTACGCCAATCCCCGCTACATGCAACTTCTGATGGAGCATCACTACGTCCACCACGTGCTGCGGATGCCGCTCGGACAATGGCCCGATCCGGTCGATCGTACGTTCAAGCACCTCAACTCCAAGGTCTACATTCCGATGCAGGGTCCGAGCGAGCTCGGCGCCAGCGGCAAGCTGCTGAATTGGGATCGGACGCACGATCTGCAGCGCATCACGGTGCCGGCCATGACCATCGGCGCCCAACACGACACGATGGATCCGCAGCACATGCAAGGCCTGGCTCATCTGCTGCCGCGTGGCCGTTATCTGCATTGCCCCGCCGGCAGCCACATGGCGATGTTCGACGACCAGGAATGCTACTTCAACGGCTTGATTCGCTTCATCCACGACGTCGACGGCGGCCGCGCGTAGCCCGCATCGACACTTTTTCCCTGCAGTCCAAGTTGCGCCAAAGCACACCGGCGATGTCAACGACCCTCGAGGAGTTCGGCTACCAGCAGCAACTGAAGCGCACGCTCAGCACCGGCGACCTGGTCATCTACGGGATGATCATGATGGTACCGATCGCGCCCTTTGCGATCTTCGGTTTCGTCTGGAGCGATTCCCGCGGCATGGTGCCGCTGGCATACCTGATCGGACTGGTCGGCATGTCCTTCACCGCCGCCAGCTACGCGCAGATGTCGCGCGCGTTCCCGATGGCCGGCTCCGTCTACTCGTATGCCCAGCGCGGGCTCAGCGATCTGGCAGGATTCTTCGCCGGCTGGCTGATCCTGCTCGACTACATCCTGGTGCCGGGGCTCCTTTACCTGGTCAGCGCGGTGGCGCTGCGGCCGCTCCTACCGGGTGTGCCCGAGTGGCTCTGGCTGGTCGGCTTCATCGC
Source organism: Burkholderiaceae bacterium (assembly GCA_036270555.1). Taxonomy (GTDB): domain Bacteria; phylum Pseudomonadota; class Gammaproteobacteria; order Burkholderiales; family Burkholderiaceae_F; genus VBCK01. The sequence goes on along the minus strand of DATBCI010000381.1, from coordinate 1,982 downwards.
GTTCAACGCGATCGCCAACCTGATCGGCATCCAGTTCACGGCGCAAGTGAACAAGTACCTGCTGGCGATGGAGCTGATCGTGCTGGCGCTGTTCGTTGCGTTCGGCCTGGCAGCCCTCTACAGCGGACCCGCTTCGACCGGCCTGACCCTCAAGCCCATCTACGATCCGCAGGTCTTCTCGCTGCCGACGGTGGCCGGCGCCACCTCGATTGCCGTGCTGTCGTTCCTGGGTTTCGACGGCATCTCGACGCTGTCGGAAGAGAATGTGGGAGGTTCAAACTCGGTTGGCCGGGCCACGCTGCTCGCGCTGGTTCTGGTCGGGACGCTGTTCATCGTTCAGACCTGGATCGCGACCGACCTGGCGCAGGGCATGCGGTTCTCGTCTCCGGAGACGGCCTTCTACGAAGTCAGCGATCGCGCGGGCGGCTCCTGGCTCAAACTTCTCACGCTCGGCGCCAATGTGGTGTCCTCGGGCATCGCCAATGCGATGGCTGCGCAGGCCGCTGTCTCGCGCATCCTGTTCGCAATGGCGCGCGACGGCAAACTGCCCGTGGCGCTTGCCCGCGTCCACCCGCGCTACAAGACACCGCACGTCAGCACGCTGGTGGTCGCCACCATCTCACTCGCGGTTGCGATTTTCTTCTCGCAGCACATCGACGACCTGAGTCGCGTCGTCAACTTCGGCGCACTCACCGGCTTCCTGCTGCTACACCTGTCGGTCATCAACCACTATTTCGTTCGCCAGCACAGCGGCGACTGGGTTCACCACCTGCTCTTCCCGCTGGCCGGATTCGTCGTGATCGGGTATGTGCTGTACGAGATGGACGCCGCCGCCAAGATCCTGGGGGCCTGCTGGATCGGCGCTGGCGTGGTGTACTACCTTGTGCTGACCTTCCTGCTCAAGAAGCCGGTCGCGCTCGAGGTCTGAGCGGGTCTCGCAAGCATGCGCTAGCACGCGCTCGACAGTTCCGGCCGACACACCCCGGCCAGCTTGAATTCGACCACCACCTCGTCCCGCACCGACAGCAGGCCACCGAGCAGCGAGTAGGGCTGCACGCCGAAATCGGATTGGCGCAGGACCAGCGAGCCGCTGACGGAAAGCCGATCCGGCAGTCCATCGACATCCAGCGGAATCCACAGCTCGCGTCCCTGGCCGTGCATCAGGATCTGCACCTTGGCCGCAAATTTGGGTGCTTCACCCGAGATCTCGAGCGAATGGATGCGGACGAAGGGGAACCGGTCGGCTTGCAGGCTGTCGGCGCCGAGTAGATGCTCTCGCGTGCTCGCAATGGCCTGCGCGTCGATCACGGAGGAGAACGAAGCGCCCAACTGGGAACGCTCGGCGGGATTGTCGATTTCGAGCTGATCAAGGCGGAATGCCAGATCGAAGCGGCCGTCGCCCGCCCCGCTCGAGGGCTGGCAGAAGAATCCGCTGAAGCGAGGTGCGGACAGAACGTGGTTGTGACCCAGCCTGGCGGCACGACCAGCGCGAAACGCGTAGATCCGCACCATCGAGTCCTCCGGCGCCATCGCGAACACCTTGCCACCGGCCCGCCCCATCTCGCCGTAAGTCGCCTGCAGGTCGACCTGGTCGGCCGCGGCCGGAGCAACAGCCGGTGACGGCCGCGAAATGGCGCTGCAGCCGGCCACGGCCCCCGCGACGATGGCCGAAACGACCACAGCCCCAAACACGCCAACGAGCCTTCTGAGAATCATCTGTGCCTCTCGGTAACCTGACCGGGTTGCAATCGAAATTATTCCCACCCGAATAAAGCACATCCACGGGCGGTCAGGCAAGCATCGCTGACTTTTCTTTGATCAACTTTCCCTTGATGAAACCCTGATGAAAGGATGCATCGTGAAAACCAAGCTCGCATTGGGTCTGTCGACGATCGCCGCAACACTGATCACCTGTGGCAGCGCGCTCGCACAACAATCGAACCCGCCTGAACCGGCCACGGCACAGTCCGCCGAAAGCGGCG
>DATBCI010000380.1:0-4920 GCA_036270555.1 Burkholderiaceae bacterium | reverse complement strand
GCTGACCGCGATCGGCAGCGACCTGAATAACCCTGACCTGCGGCAAGGCGAGCAGGTCACCCAGTTGCTGGCGCGTGGCGCGACCGAAGTCGCGAGCTATGCAAAGAAGGCCGACGACGCGATCGATCTGGCCACCGGAGACGTCAACATCGGCATTGCGGCGATGATGACGGCCGACGACCAATATGCGGCTCTGACCAAGACCCTCGATCAGGTCGGAGCGCTGGTCAACGAAAACGCGGACGCCGTTGCCAAGCAGGCCCAGCACATCACGATGATGTCGCAGCTCCTGATGGCCGCGTCGCTGGCGATCGCGATTTGCGCCTCCCTGCTGGTGGCCGTGCTGTCGGCGCGCGCCACCGCACGCGGTCTGCACGACACCTCGAGCGTGGCCGGCCAGCTGGCCGACGGCGACCTCGACGTGCGTTTCGCGATCGACACGCGCGATGAGCTGGGCGAACTTTCCCATTCGCTGGATCGAATGCGCCAGGCGTTCGGCAAGATGATCGGCGACATCCGCACGACCTCCGAGTCGGTCAGCGTGGCGTCCTCGCAGATCGCGCAAGGCAACGCCGACTTGAGCATGCGAACGGAGCAGCAGGCGAGCAGTCTGCAGCAGACGGCCGCTTCGATGGAGGAGCTCTCCGCGACCGTGAAGAACAACGCCCACACGGCCCGCCAGGCCAATCAGCTGGCGGCGTCGGCCTCGGAGGTCGCAGCCCGTGGCGGCGAGGCGGTCGGACGGGTGGTCTCGACGATGACCGAAATCCAGGCATCGAGCCGCAAGATCGCGGAGATCATCGGGGTGATCGACGGCATCGCATTCCAGACCAATATCCTGGCGCTGAACGCGGCGGTCGAAGCGGCTCGTGCCGGCGAACAGGGGCGAGGCTTCGCGGTGGTGGCCGGCGAGGTGCGCAATCTGGCCCAGCGCAGTGCGCAGGCCGCCCGTGAGATCAAGCAGCTGATCTCGGACAGCGTGCAAAAGGTCGACAGCGGCTCGCGCCAGGTCACTGAAGCCGGTCAGACCATGCGGGACATCGTCGATCAGGTGAAGCGGGTCGCGGACCTGATCGGAGAGATCACCTCGGCAACGCTGGAGCAGGATTCGGGCATTGGACAGGTCAATACGTCCGTGACGGAGCTGGACCAGATGACGCAGCAGAATGCGGCGCTGGTCGAACAGAGCGCGGCTGCCGCCGAGAGCCTGAAGCAGCAGGCCACGCGCCTGGCTCAGGCGGTGGCGATCTTCAAGCTGGGACGCCAGGGAACGGTGCAAGCCATTGCCCAGGCGAAGGCGACCTCACAGGCCGCCGTCAAGGTGAACCCGCCCGCCCGCCCGGCGCAAAGCCCCCGTATGGTGCGCACACCCGCGCCGAAGGCGACCGGGCCGGCGCTGCCGTCGAATCCGCCCGCGCCGCGTACGCCGCCGGCAGCCAAGGCGAGCGACGACTGGGAAGAGTTCTAGAGAGAGGTCGAATCAGGCGCGGACGCCGCGCTGACGAAGCTTCTCGGCGCCGGCGGCGCGGCCGCTGGCCGAGTACAGTGCGCTGGTGCGCGTCGCGCCAAGCAGCGCCTCGATCCGGGCCTGGTTCATGCGGATGCGCGGCGCAAGCAGTCGCGCATTGCGTTCGTTCAATTCGCGCAACGGGCGCAACGCCTCCTGCAGCGTGGCGGCATCGGCGGGCTTGACCTGGCTCGGAAGACCGGCGGCCAGGCGCCGGAGGGTCTGCTCTTTGCTCTGAACGGCCTGCGCCAGAGCATCGGAATCGTCGCGCACCAGCGCCTCGCGCTCGGCCAGCAGCGATTCATGCAATTGCTTGAGCGCTTCGGCAGCCCAGCCCGAAGCCTGCTGCCGCGAGCGATTCACGCTCAAACCTTGCGGCCAGCCAGTTGCGAAGCGCTTGCGATCAGCTTGTCGGCGATGACGCCCGTGTTGATCTGGTAGCGGCCCTCGGCAATGGCAGCTCGGACCTCGGACACCTTGGCGGCGTCGAAGCTGGATTGAGGGAACTGGGCTTCCAGCTGGCTCAAGCGGTTCGACAGGGCCGACAGCTGGACTCGTCCGCTGTCGCCGCTGCTGCTGGCAGCCGGCTGTGCTGCCGCGCCGCTCGTGCGTGCCGCGCCACCCGCGTTCGGCTGAGTGCGCTCCGTACGCGCCGGATCAGCGGTCTTGGTGATTTTCATCGCGACTCCTGCCTCAAATATCCAGTTGAGTTCAATTCGGCGTCCTGCCCCCAAACTTTAGCCGGACGATCCCGCCCCATGACCCGTAAACGCGGTGCGTCTTTTTGGTGGACCGCAGCGATGTCCATCAGAAGGATACCTCGACGACGCGGCCATCGCGCGCCGTGCCGGTCAGGATCTTGCCAGATTCGAGGCGCACCCGCACCGGCTGACCCTCCGCCGCGGCAGCCAGAGCGACCGCGTCGGTGGTGATCGAAAATCCGTGCCCCCGGCCCACCAGCTTGACCGGGTCGCCCTGACCGACGGCCGGCAGGTCGGATAGCAACGCCAGCCCGATCGGCTGTCCCGCCTCGATCGGGCGCGACGCAACGCGCCGCTCCAGCTGCGATAGCTCGCGCACGACGCCTTGCGGTTCACGCGTCCACTCGACCTCTTCCGTCCTGACGTCGGCTTCGCTGATCGGCTGGCCGCTCGGCAGACGCTGCGCCGCGACCAGGGCAGGGCCGTAGACGCGCACCTGCACCGGCACGCTGATGGTCCACTGCGCTCCCGCCACGCATCGCAGTCCGACAAAGGTTCGACCCCACAGGCGCGCTCCGCTGCGCAGGAACGTCTCTGTGCGTTCGCAAGGCGCGAGCTGCAGTCTGGGATCGGCCGATCCAACCGAGATGTCGATGCGCGACGCGCCTTCGATCGGACCCATTTCGTTCTGGACGAAGCGGCGCACGGCGTCCGTTGGAACTTGCGCGCGCGCAGGGCCGGACGCCGTCAGGCAGATCGCCCAAAAAAAGGTTAGGAGCCATCGCATGGACGAAAGCTTAAGACGCAAGCCCCCCTCCGATGGCGGAAGAAGGTGCGCGCGGGCTGGACTTATCGGTCGATCGATAGTGCCCCTCATCCGAATAATCGACACCAACCAGGAAAACTGTAGGCCCCGGTAGGGGCGCGACCTCAGATGCCAACCACACCGCTCGACCGCATGACGGCGACGCTCGACTTCCAGGCCGCCGCACTCAGCCTGCAGGCGCAGCGCGCGAAGGTGTTGGCCTCCAACATCGCCAACGCGGACACGCCCAACTACCAGGCCAAGGACTTCGATTTCAGTGCTGCCCTTGCACAGGCGACGCAATCCGCGGACCAGAGCCCGAGCGAGCCGATGCGCACCCATCCGGCCCACATGTCGGGGACCGGCTCGGCCGACCCAGGACCGGCTCTGCAATACCGCCAGCCGCTGCAGCCGTCGCTGGATGGAAACTCGGTCGATCTGGACACCGAACGGGCCGCTTTCGCGGAGAACTCGGTTCGGTACGAAGCGAGCCTGCGCTTCCTGAATGGCCAGATCAAGACGATGTTGACCGCCATTAATGGACAGTAACGACATGGACAGTAACGACATGGACAGTAACGACTGTCATTAGGGGGTTGCGATGTCGCTCTTCAAGATTTTCGATGTCTCCAGCTCGGCGATCGCGGCCCAGAGCCAGCGCTTGAACGTGGTGGCCAGCAATCTGGCCAACGCGGACTCGATTGCCGGCCCGGATGGCCAGCCATACAAGGCCCGTCAGGTCGTGTTCCAGACCCAGAACCTGGGGGACGATCCGTCCGCTGCGGGCGTTAAGGTGGCTCAAGTGGTGCAGGACAACACCCCGGCGCGGCGTATCCACGATCCGTCCAATCCGTTGGCTGATGCGGATGGCATGGTGACGATGCCGAACGTCAATCCGGTCGAGGAGATGGTCAACATGATCTCCGCCTCGCGCAGCTACCAGACCAACGTCGACGTGATGAACACCGCCAAGAGCCTGCTGCAGAAGGTGCTGCAGCTCGGCACTTAAAGAGGCCTCCCATGACCGTCAGTTCGAGCACGAATCTGTCCAGTCTGTTCACGCTGCCGACCGGCACCGCCGCCGGGACCACCAGCGGAACCAGCTCGACGGCGACCGGCACCGGCAGCCAGAACCTGTCGGACACTTTCCTGAAACTCCTGGTTGCGCAGATGAACAATCAGGATCCGCTCAATCCCGTCGACAACTCCCAGATCACGTCGCAAATGGCGCAGATCAGCACGGTCACCGGGATCGGCACCCTGAACACCACCGTCAGTCAGCTCGTCTCCCAGTTGCAGCAGAGCCAGACCGTGCAGTCATCCCAGATGACGGGCCACGCCGTGCTCGTTCCGGGCAACTCGCTGACCCTGGCCTCGACCTCGAGCACCGGCAGCAGCCAGGCGATGGCGGCCTACGGCGGCTTCTCGCTGGCGCAGTCGGCCGACTCGGTCACGGTGACCGTGAAGGACTCGACCGGCGCCACCGTGAAAACCATCAACCTCGGCGCGCTCGGGTCCGGCGTGCAGGACTTCGGCTGGAACGGCGCGACCGACAGCGGAGCGCAGGCCGCGGCGGGCAGCTACTCGTACTCGGTCAGCGCGACTGCGGCCGGTCAGAAGGTGAGCGCGACGACCTACACCGCCCAACAGGTGATGGGCGTGGCACCGCAGTCCGACGGATCCGTGCAATTCCTGCTGTCCAACGGCACGCAGGTTCCATTCGCTTCGATTGCGCAGATTATGTAAGGCCGATTCGGCACCGATTCTTGAACAGGAGAACGATATGAGTTTCGAACAAGCCTTGTCTGGCTTGAACGCCGCCTCGCAGAACCTCGATGTGATCGGCAACAACGTGGCCAATGCATCCACCATCGGTTACAAGGATGCTCGGGCCGAGTTCGCCGACG
>DATBCI010000379.1:0-4100 GCA_036270555.1 Burkholderiaceae bacterium | reverse complement strand
ACTCCAGCCTTCAGCGGCAGCTCGACGGTGCCAGCCCAGCCAGGACCGGCCGCGTCGGTCTGGCCGGGCCCGCCGTTGCCGACCAGCACTCCGCGCAGCACCTTGAAATCGGCAGCGATCGGTTGCGCCGCTTGCAAATCGAGCGTCGCCTCGGACCCCTTCACGTTCAGCCGTTGGGGTGCCGCGGCCTGTACGCGCATCGCTTCAAGCGGAAAGAACTCGAGGCGGTCCAATGGCCGGTCAGGGACAAAGCTGACCCGAATCCGGTCGCCGTCGACGACCGCGCTGGCCCGGTTCAGCGCAACGGCGCCTGGTATGCGTGCAGACGCCGCCGCGAATTCGCCCTCGTATTGAGTCGGCGAGGATGGTGCCGCCGCGCCCACGGGCAGCTCGAGCGTCAGATCCGCGCTCTCCGGAATGCAAACGTCCTTGCAGACGAGCCAGTCGGCATGGGCCGCCAGGCGGGCCTTGCCGCCGGGACTTGCCGTGGCCGGGACGGTGATCGCCACCGGCAGCAGCACCGTGCCCTCGTACCCATAGTTGGCGAGCGAACCGACCCGCAGCAGCTGCGGCACCGGCCATTGAACCGCGCCCGCCTTGAAACCCGGCGGCAGCTGCCATTTCAGTCGAGTCGGCAGGCCCGCATCGCCGGGCACGGTCCAATACGTGTGCCACTGCGGTTCGTGCGCCAAACGCAATCCGACGATGGCCGTCTGGCCGGCCGCGAGCGTCGAATACTCGGAAACCAGCTGGGCCGAGACGTGTCCGGAGGGTGCTTGCTGCGAGGCGGCTGGTCCGGCCACGAAGGCCGCGGCCAGCACCAGCAGAGACCCGCAGGCTGGCCCAGACCACGTAAATACGGGAGAACTCGACAACACGCTTCTCCGTGAATGGGGATGTCGGCGCCGCAAATGCGCGCGTAGGACTCGCCCTCGCCAGCGCCCCCGACGCGCTCTGCTTGGACCGGCCAGCCCCGGGCTGGTTGCAACGATCGGGGGATGTTACCGCCAGGCGGCGGGCCGTTCAGCGGGCGGTCGCTTCGAAAGGCCGTGCTTAACGTGCTTTCACGGGGTTTTGCTGAACGTCGTTCAGCTTAAGAGTGCGCGTGTCATGACGATGGTTAAGGTATCCGCGGAACCGCACAGCGGCTCCCCGGTGACGACGGTCGTGGCACGCTTTTCCTTAATTTCTTGCGGGCTTAGACTAACTTCTTAAGCTAATAGAGGACTTGATCGTGCGTATCCTGATCGTAGAAGACGACGCCGCCTTGGGGTCGTCTACGGCACGTGGCCTGGAACTGGAGGGCTTCACGGTGGACTGGCGTCAGGATGCCCCTGGCGCCGAAATGGCTATGGTCTCGCAGCGTTTCGACGCTATCGTGCTGGACCTTGGGCTGCCAGGGACTTCGGGTGAAGAACTGTTGCGCTCCTGGCGAAGTGCGGGAAATCTGACACCCGTGCTGGTGCTGACCGCACGCGGATTTGTACTGGATCGCGTGCGGGTGCTGAACCTCGGCGCGGACGACTACCTGGTCAAGCCCTTCGACCTGCTGGAGCTGAGCGCACGGCTGCGTGCGCTGCATCGCCGTCAGAGCGGCCAGAATTCGGTGAACCTGGAGTTCGGCTCCCTGATGCTGTCGCACAGCGAACACAGCGCGGTTTTCAACGGGACGCGGATCGACCTGACGAAGCGCGAGCACCGGATCCTGGAGACCTTCCTGCGCAACCGCGACCGCGTGCTCAGTCGCCGCCAGCTCGAAGATGCACTGTATGGCTGGGGCGAGGTGGTCGAGAGCAACGCGATCGAAGTGCACATCCACAATTTGCGCCGCAAGCTGTCGCGCACGCTGATCCAGACCGTGCGGGGTGCCGGCTACCGGCTCAACCAGGACCTCAATGCCTGATCAGCCCGCAGCGACCGGCCAACCCGCCTGGTCGCTGCGCCGCAGGCTGCTGTTGCTGACCGCCATCGCGACGCTCGCCGCCTGGGTCGCGGGCGGCGCGGCGACCTATTTCATCTCGCACCGTCAGAGCAGCATGCTGAGCGACCAGCGCATGCAGAGCGTGGCGCAGACGCTGCTGATGCTGGCCGATCACGAGATCGACGAGCTGCGGCTGGCCGGGGGCGGCGTGCTGCACGTAGACGAGGATCCATCGCTCGCCCACCGCTACCGTTACCAGATCTGGTCCCCTTCGCCACGACAGCTTCTGCTGACGAACGGCGATGCGCAGGCCCAGCCCATCGCGCCGTTCGAGCAGGTCGGCTTCGCCACGCGCCCGGTCGACGGCGCGCCCGCGCGCACCATCGTCGCGTGGTCCGAGGACCACACCAAGCTGATCCAGATCGCTGAACCGCTGCAGCTGCGCGAGGCTTTTCCATACACCGCGTTCGCCAGCCTGTTCGCGCTGTTCCTGGTTTCCCTGGCGGCTCTGCTGGCGATCGATGCCTGGATGATCCGGCGCGCGACGCGCGCGTTGCAGGAATCCGCCGGTCAGCTGACCGAACGCTCGTCCAACGATCTGCGGCCGATCGAGGTGAGCGCGCCGCCGCGCGAGATACAGCCGCTGGTCAACGAGATCAACGCGCTGTTCCGCCGTTTTGCCAGCGCACTGGAGAACGAGCGGCGTTTCACTTCGGCCGCCGCCCATGAGCTGCGCACCCCGCTGGCCGCGGTGAAAGTACACGCCCAGGTGGCACAGCTGACTCGTACGGCGGCCGAGCGCAAGAAAGCGCTCGACAACCTGCTGCTGGCGATCGATCGCGCCTCGCACATGGTCGACCAGCTGCTGACGTTGTCCCGCCTGGACGGAATGATTGCGTTGCGCACCGGCGGCTCGCCGCTGCGATTGGACGTGATCGCAGGCCACGTGATCGACGAGGTGCGCCCGCTGCTGGACCGCCGCGGCCAGCGCATCGAGGCCGATCTGTCGGAGTGCGAGATCGCCGGCATGGAATTCGGGGTCGCCTCGTTGCTGCGCAACCTGGTCGACAACGCCATGCGCTACGGACCACCCGCGAGTGAAATCCGGATCACGGTGCGCCAACAGGATGGACACGGCCTCGCGATTGTCGAGGACGCCGGCCCCGGCATCCCGGCCGAAGAACGCGACCGGGTGTTCGAGCGCTTCTACCGCCTGTTCAATGATGGAGACGGTTGCGGGATCGGCCTTTCGATCGTCCGGACCGTGGCCGAGGTTCATCGTGCCAGCGTCGACCTGGACCGCTCGGATCTGGGCGGCTTGCGTGTCAGGGTTGCCTTTCCCATCCCTCCCCACCCCCCCTCGCTTACCCAGGCTTAGGGGGAGGGGGATATACCCGCGCAATCTAGGGTCAAACACCGCTTGTCGCTGAATTGCAGCAAACGGTTGCTAAGGGAAAATGGGTGGGCTAACCTTTCCGTACCGGGTATCATGCCAAAGAAACGGGATGGGTATGCACACTCCTCCCATGTTTTTGATGGATCGATTCTGGCATCACCATCGCACCATCTCTCACTAACGCACGTGGATTCTCGAAGTTCGGAGGGCTCAGTGGCAGTGTCGCCAGTGTCGTTGACTTCGGTAGGTTGCCCACGGAAGCGCCCTCACTCCGCGCGCTGCGTGAGCGGTTTCACGCTAATTGAGTTGCTGGTTGTGGTTGTGATCATCGGACTGCTGGCCGGGATCGTGGCTCCTCGCTACTTCGGTACGGTCGGCAAATCCAACACGAACATCGCCCGCGCCCAGATCGAGCAGCTGGGGAAAGCCCTGGACACATACCGTATCGATGTGGGCACGTATCCAACGTCGGAACAGGGCTTGCAGGCTCTGGTCGCCAAACCCGACGGCATCGATCGGTGGGCCGGACCCTATCTACAAAAACAGGTACCGGGGGATCCGTGGGGGCGGGCGTATCGCTACAAGTCGCCCGGAGACCATGCCGACTATGACCTGTCTTCCTACGGCTCCGACGGGCAACCAGGCGGCACCGGCGAAGCGCAGGACGTCAACTCGTGGGAAACCACGGCCACCGTCAAAACCCAATAAGTGGACATGAACGGCACATGAACGGCGGCACCCAGTTCCTGTTCGAAGTCGTCGCGGTCTCGCCGCAGGGCTCGC
>DATBCI010000378.1:0-4779 GCA_036270555.1 Burkholderiaceae bacterium | reverse complement strand
CTGACGCACCGCCGTTGCTACAAGGAAGCGTGGTCGATACCGGACGCGCTGCGCGAGATCGCCTCGCTGCGCGGCAAGCACTTCGACCCGGAGCTGACGGACCTGTTCCTGGAGCTGGTGCCGCGCTTGCAGGTCGTGCATGGGGACCTCGACGCCTACCTGGGCACGGAGGCTCGCAAAAACGACTTCATCACCGACCGCGAGCGCGTGGCGCGCGAGCTGAAGGCCGACCTCGGAACGTTCGATGCGCGGCGCTGAAGAGTCCGCGCCAGCAGGCGATATCGACGACCTGTTGGTCAACCTGCCGCTCCCGGGCGTGGAGCCGGTGCGCGCGCAGCGCCCGTCCGGCGAAGTCTACGAGTCGCCATTGATGGGACGGCTGGAATTTTCCCGCATGCCGTACGGCCGGCCCTCGTTCTGGCGCGGCGAGATGTGGATGCCCGACAGCCGCTATCCATTGCAGATCGTGTGCGAGGTCGAAGGCGATGACGTGCCGGGCTCCGATCAGGTTGCCTGTGTGACCGCCTTTCGCCGCCTGCAGGTGCAGGACGCCATGGTGAGCGCGCCGCTGATCAACGAACGGCTGCGCGCGCTGAAGATCCCGCGCAGCCTGGCGACCGACGACCTCGTGCTGACGCTGATTCACCTGCCGCCGCGCCCGCTGGCGGCCGCCCGCTTCGAGCTCGGCTTCCGCGCCCCCGCACTGCCCAAGCTGTCGTTCACCGTCGTGTTTGTGCGCGGCACCGCGCGCTCGGTGCGCGTCGACAGCGACGCCTGACGCGTTCACCCTCACCCCCAACCCCCTCCCGCAAGCGGGAGAGGGGCGATCCATCTTCGCTCCTACGGAGCTTCTTCGCTCTCCCTCAGAGGGGCGACCATCTTCTCTCCCCCCTCTCCCTCAGGCAGAGGGGCGGGGGTGAGGGTGGTCTTCGGATGACGCGCCGAGCTCAGTCAATACCGATGAACTTATGCGTCTGCAAACTCAAGCGCCAGCGCGGATCGCTCAGGCAATACTGCACGGCACGCCGCGTGTTGTCGGCCAGCTCGGGGCCGTCCATCGGCTGCAGCCACCAGTGGCGGAACGCGGCACCCTCGCGCAGCACGTCGTCCGGCATCAGCCCCTGCTGGGGATAAATCAGCTTGAGCTCGTCGCCGTTGCGCAGCACCCAGGGCGCGCCTGCCTTGGGGCTCACGCAGATCCAATCGAGCCCCTGCGGCGGCGCCTGCGTGCCGTTGGTCTCGACCGCGATCTGGAAGCCGCGCCGGTGCAACTCGGCGGTCAACGCCGCATCGACCTGCAGCAGCGGCTCACCGCCCGTGAGCACCGTGAAGCGGTGACTCGTATCGCCCCCCGGCCAGAACGACTCGATGTGCGCGGCCAGCGCCTGGGCCGAGTCGAAGCGCCCGCCGCCCGCACCCTCGGTGCCCACGAACTGCGTGTCGCAGAAGCGGCACACGGCGGTGGCGCGGTCTTCCTCGCGCCCGCTCCACAGGTTGCAGCCCGCGAAGCGGCAGAACACCGCCGGGCGCCCCGTCTGCGCGCCTTCGCCCTGCAGCGTGTAGAAAACTTCGCGGACCTGGTATGCCATCGCGGTATTGTGCCGCACGTGAACCGCCGCGCGGATAAACAGCTGCGCGGATAAACTGCGCATTTTGTCCCGCGCCCGCTCCTTATGCGTAGAAATCGCAACGCCAAGATCGTCGCGACGCTCGGACCGTCGAGCTCGACCGAGCAGATCATCCGGGCCCTGTTCGTCGCGGGCGTCGATGTGTTCCGTCTCAATTTCAGCCACGGCACGGCCGACGACCACCGCGAGCGCTGCGCGACGGCGCGCCGGGTCGGCCGCGAATTCGGCCGCCCGATCGGCATCATGGCCGACCTGCAGTGGCCCAAGCTGCGGGTCGGGCGCTTTGCGGGCGGCGCGGTGCGGCTGCAGCCGGGCGAGGAGTTCCGGCTGGACCTGGATCCATCCGAGGGCGACGCCAAGCGCGTCAATCTGCCGCACCCGGAGATCTTCGCGGCGCTGGAGCGCGGCGCCACGTTACTGCTGGATGACGGCAAGCTGCAGCTGAAGGTCGAGTCGTTCCGCCAGGACTACGCGCTGACGCGCGTGGTGGTGGGCGGCAGCCTGAGCGACCGCAAGGGCGTGAACGTGCCGGGCGTGGTGCTGCCGATCTCGCCGCTCACCGGTAAGGACCTGGCGGACCTGGACTCGGCGCTGGCGATGGGCGTGGATTGGGTGGCCCTGTCGTTCGTGCAGCGCCCCGAGGACGTGGACGAGGCGCGCGCGATCATCGGCGACAAGGCGATGGTGCTGGCCAAGCTGGAAAAGCCCGCCGCCATCGATCGGCTGGATGCGATCGTGAAGCGCTCCGACGCGATCATGGTGGCGCGCGGCGACCTGGGGGTGGAACTGCCGCCCGAGCGCGTGCCGATCCTGCAGGGCGATATCGTGCGGGCCTGCCGGCGCGAAGGCAAGCCGGTGATCGTGGCCACGCAGATGCTGGAGTCGATGACGGCCAACCCGGTGCCCACCCGCGCCGAGGCGTCGGACGTCGCCAACGCGATCTTTCAGGGAGTCGACGCCGTGATGCTGTCGGCCGAGTCGGCCAGCGGCAAGTATCCGATCGAAGCGGTCGAGATGATGGATCGCATCATCCGGCAGGTGGAAGCCGACCCGCACTACCGCATGCTGCTCGATGCCAATCCGGAGGCGGCGCGTCCGACTGCGGCCGACGCCGTATGCGCGGCGCTAAGGCAGACCGCCCACATCGTGTCGGCCAAGGCGACTGTCACGTACACCGCGTCGGGCTACTCGGCGATGCGCGCAGCGCGCGAGCGCCCCGAAGCCTCGATCCTGTCGCTGACGCCGACGCCACGCACCGCCTCGCGCCTGTGCCTGGTGTGGGGCCTGCATTCGGTGCAGGCGATCGAGGTGGCGGACGTGGACGCGATGACCGACATTGCGTGCGAGGCCGCGCTGCGCGAAGGCTTCGCCAAGCCCGGCGACTACCTGGTGATCGCGGCCGGCGTGCCGTTCGGCAAATCAGGAACGACGAATCTGCTGCGGATCGCCCGCGTTCCGGAACAGTGACCGACACCGTACGCACCCGCATCGCTCCCAGCCCCACCGGGATGCTGCACCTGGGAACGGCGCGCACGGCCCTGTTCTGCTGGGCCTACGCCCGCCGCTTCGGCGGCCAGTTCATCCTGCGCATCGAGGACACGGACCTGGAGCGCTCCACCGAAGAGAACGTGCAGGTCATCATCGACAGCCTGGCGTGGCTCGACCTGGAGTACGACGAGGGCCCGGTGCGCCAGACCGATCGACTGGCGCGCTACGCGCAGGTGATCGACCGCCTGCTGGCGCAGGGCAAAGCCTATCGCTGCTACGCCAGCCGCGAGGAGCTGGAGGAGCTGCGTGCGCAGCAGACGGCGCGCGGCGAAAAGCCCCGCTACGACGGCCGCTGGCGCCCCGAGCGAGCCAAGGGTCGCCCGGTCCCGGCCGACGTCACTCCGGTGATCCGCTTCCGCAATCCGGACGACGGCGTGGTGCTTTGGAACGACCTGGTCAAGGGTCCGATCGGCATTTCCAACACCGAGCTCGACGACCTGGTGATCGCGCGCGGCGACGGCGTGCCGACCTACAACTTTGCGGTCGTGGTGGACGACATCGACATGCGGATCACGCACGTGCTGCGCGGCGACGACCACGTGAACAACACGCCGCGCCAGATCAACATCTACCGGGCGATCCTGGGCGAGGGCGCGCCACTGCCCAAGTTCGGCCACCTGCCGATGATCCTGGGCCCGGATGCGCAGAAGCTGTCCAAGCGCCACGGCGCGGTGAGCGTGCTGCAGTATCGCGACGACGGCTTCCTGCCCGAGGCCCTCTTCAACTATCTGGCTCGGCTGGGCTGGAGCCACGGGGATGTGGAGAAGTTCTCGCGCGATCAGCTCGTCTCGTGGTTCGACCTGGACCACGTGAACCGCGCCCCCGCGCAATACGACATCAACAAGCTGCTGTGGCTGAACGGCGAGTACATGAAGGAGGCCGATCCAGCGCGCCTCGCCAGACTCGTCGCACCCTTGATCAGTGAGAGATTGGCAGGAGTTGCGGGCACTGATCGCCCCTCTCCCGCCCCGCGGGAGAGGGGTGGGGGTGAGGGTGCATCAGAGGCGCCCTCCTTCGCCCTTCGGGCTACGGAGGACAAGGCGGGGGTGAGGGATGCGCACCTGGAGGCCATCGTCACTTTGCTGAAAGACCGCAGCCGAACGCTCAACGAGCTCGCGGACGAAGCGATGCTGTTCTATCTCGAGCCTCACATCGAGCACGACTTGATTCGGCAGCACCTGGCCGGCAAGAGCATCGAGGCGGCGCGCGAGTTCGCCAAGGCCGCCGAGGCGATCCCGTGGGAACGCGCCGCCATTGCAGCGCTGAACAAGCAGCTGATCGGCGACTTCGGCATCAAGATGCCGCTGCTCGCGGTGCCGTTGCGCGTGGCCGTGACCGGCCGCACCCAGACGCCGAGTATCGATGCGGTGCTGGAGCTGATCGGGCGCGACGCGGTGCTCAAGCGCCTGCGTGCCGCGCTCGATCTGGTGACTCCCAGGTAGAGCAGCTCCTCCCTCTCCCTCTACTGCAACCCCGCCTGCTGCGCCTGGCTCACCGCTGACGAAACCGCAGCCGCCTGGTCGCTCGACAACAGGTAACCCTGCTTGACAAGGCTCGCCGCCGCGGCTTGAGCCGCGCTCGTATAGCCCGCCAGGGTTCCATA
>DATBCI010000377.1:0-3113 GCA_036270555.1 Burkholderiaceae bacterium | reverse complement strand
ACCAATTCATCGTGCAGGCTGCGACCGAACGCGCCCGCGCGATCATCGAGACCCACACGCGTATCGACCTGTCGCGCCGGGATGCGGCTTTCATCCTTCAACTGCTGGATCAGCCAGCGCTTGCAAACCCAGCCTTGCAGCGCACTGCGCAGCGTTACCGTAAGGCCGTGGTCGATGAACAAGATCGCCTTCACCCCGCTGCAAGACGAGCACGACACTGAAGCGTTTCAGAGCGGCGTCGAGCCGCTCGACAATTGGCTGCGCCGAATCGCCAGGCAACACATTGCGAAAGGCATATCGCGCACCTACGTGGCCGTCGAGATTGACCACCCGACAAAGGTGCTGGGTTACTGCAGCCTGACGGCGGGGGAAGCGGCCAGCGACGCCTGGCCTGAGGACATGATCAAAAAGATGCCGCGCAAGCTGCCGATCGTTCTGCTCGGTCGGCTCGCCTGCGACCATCGTGCACGTGGGCAGGGCCTGGGCGGATTGCTGCTTTTCGATGCAATTCAACGCATCGTGCGCGTGTCCGCGGAAATCGGCGTCGCGCTGATCGTCGTTGATGCCAAAGACAACCAAGCTTCAGCGTTCTACCGGCACTTCGGTTTTGTACCGTTTCCAGACCAGCCGATGCGCCTGGCGATGTCGGTCGCGACAGCGAAGACCAGTCTTCGCTGATCGCGACTCCAGCCAAATCACAAAATTTCTAAGCCCTGGTGACGTGGCGCACGGGCTCGATCTTGCCCCTCCGTGTAAAGGCCTGCGCCGAATCGACAAGAGCAACAAGCCAAAGAGGCAGAGACTGTTTGGTGGAGGCGGCGTCGTCAACGGGCCGCGCCCGTGCCGATTCGCAATGGGATCTTTCGCCATCCCCCGGCCAATCCGCCAGAGCGCGGTCAGGACCCACGGCATCGACCTGTGGTGCAACACTGCTCGAAATCTCGGAGATCGAGGGCCGATCGTGAAGCCTTGAAGTGTCGCGCGCTGGCCAACGCATTGCTCGCGCGTTGTTGGCCCACACCCATCAGTCACGAGTCGCCAGAACCCCTCGTAGAAACTCGGGCGGAAGCAGATTTCTGTTTATTTTCAAGTGCTTGCCATCATTCTGCGCGGTCGTGATCGGACCTGGCACGACGGTTGCGTCATAGGTCATCGAGCAGATGCTCAAACGTCAATCCAACCGACGTCTTTTACCCACTCCAGGAGACACGGAAATGCTGACGATTCATGACCTGAGCAAGGAAGTCGACATGACCGCCGTGCGCGGTGGTTGGCAACATTGTGGCGACGAAGATCACAGAGACCGAGACTATTGTCGACATGATGACGACGACCGGTGCGATCGCGATCGCGATCGCGATCGCCACCGTTGCGGACTAGGCGACGACGCCTCGCCCTGCTTCGGGCTGGCCGGGTCCTTCAAACTGTCGTCCTCCGGTAATTAATAGCCGTTTGCGGGCAAGGTGGGGGCCTCGACGGTCCCCACCGCGACGCCTGCAAAGCCGGATACGGAGGATGCGATCATGGCCACCACGACCATCACGGATCTTCCCGGCAGCCGTGCGCTGGACTACAAGGCCATGTTAGCCATCAGAGGCGCAGCAGGCTCCGGGGACTGGTGTCTGTCTGCCTTTATCCCCTACCAGAGCGCCCCGCTGTCGCCGGTTGTCATCTACGGGACCAACGACTTCGCCGGCCAAATGAACCTTCCGGCCCAGAACTTCGACATCAAGGGCCCGAAACCCGGCGGGTAGTCGACGATGCGGCCGCTGCCGGCCATAGCCTGATCGATCTGGGCCGGCCGCACGCCGATGCGCGCGCCACCCGTGATCGACCGCATCGCCTCGCGGTCCAACTCATCGCTTTGCGACAAGTCCTTGACGGTGATCACTGCCATGGGAACCTCCTGGGTAGGGCTGCTCAAATCGCCTTGTTGGCGCGCGCTGCTGCGCGAAATTCCTTCGAATAAATGCCATGCTTCTTCAGCAGCACTTGAAGGTGCGATCGGTTCATATTGCAACGCTTCGCCAACTCGACCACGATGCCGCCCACTTCCTGCAGCCCTCGCTCGAGGAACTCGCGCTCGGCCAGGTCGCTGGCAGTACGCTTGGCCTCGTTGAGCCCATCCGAGCTCAGCGATTGCCCGTTGCCGCCCGATTCCGGACCGGCCGCGGGCTGCGGATGCGGCCCCGGCCGGATATCAGCAGGCAGGTGCTCCAGATCGGCCGTCTGCCCCGCAAGGCATGACAGCCGGTACACGATGTTGCGCAGCTCGCGGATATTGCCGGGGTAGGAGTAATCGAGCAGGAATGCACGCAGCCGCCGGGTCATCTCGATCGGGCGGCGCTTCAACGCCTCAGCCGCTTCGTCGCCGAAGAATTCGAACAACAGCGGAATTTCGTCCTTGCGTTCGCGCAGCGGCGGCAACGTGACGTGAATGACGCCGAGGCGATAGAACAGATCTTCGCGGAAGCGGCCTTCTTCGCTCAGTTTGCGCAGGTTGCGGTTGGTCGCGGCGACGACGCGTGTGTCGACGCGGATCGGCTGGTCCGATCCCACCCTCTGGATCTCGTGCGCTTCCAGCACGCGCAGCAGCTTCACCTGGCCGGGCAGCGGCAGCTCGCCGATCTCGTCCAGGAAGATCGTGCCGGTGTGCGCGCTCTCGAACTTGCCTTTGCGATCATGGATTGCACCGGTGAAGGCGCCCTTGCAATGCCCGAACAGTTCCGACTCGAGCAGGTTGTCGGGAATCGCGCCGCAGTTGACTGACACGAACGGCCGGTCGGCTCGACCCCCGTTGGCGTGGATCACCCTGGCCATCAGCTCCTTGCCCGTGCCGCTCTCGCCGTCGATCAACACGGGCAGGCCCGTGGGTGCGGCCTTTTCGGCGGTCTCCAGCGCCTCGAGCAGCTTGGGGTTGTCGCCGAACGCGCCCTCGAAGATGAAGCTGCGTTCGATCAGCGCCTCGCGCCGCTGGCGCCGCGACAGGTCGCTGCGAGCCGGCTCGGCGGCGGCCGCACTGACGAAGCGTTCCTCGTGGGAACGCTGCATGACCTCGTCGCGCAGCGCGCCGGCCTGCCGCAGCAGCTTCTCGATCTCCGGCCGATCGAGCT
>DATBCI010000376.1:0-4422 GCA_036270555.1 Burkholderiaceae bacterium | reverse complement strand
CGGCCGCAGCACGTGCAACTCCAGCGGTCCGCTCTCCAAGCGGCCCAGGTCGGCGATCGCCCGCTGCAGCGCCTCGGCGTTCTCGGCTTCGTAAAAGCGATACGGCGTCTTCAGGCCGCGGAAGAAACGATGCAACGCGCGCTCCGGGATCGCCTCGTCCGCCGGCGAGTCGGCGTGGTCGGCAGGCGACAGGCCTGGACCGAAGCGCGAACGGATGTACAGCCAATACAGCGATATCCGCTTGCGCAGAAACTCCTCCGTGATCTGTGCGCGCGTGACAGGGTCGAGCTGCGCGCCGCCGTCCGAGATCAGCACGACCGCCCGTGATCCGGCGTAGACGCGCCGGTCGAAGTAAGCGGCGGCGGCCATCAATCCGAGTCCGACATCGGTGTCTCCAAGGGCGCGACTGGTGTCGGTGGCACGCACGGCAGCCTGGATCGCCTCCTGGTCCTGCGTGAATGGCAGCACCGGCAGCGGCAGCGTGCTGAACAGCACCAGCGCAAACTGATCGTCGGTGCGCTGCCGCACGAATTGCGCGAGCAGGCGTTGCGCCACCTGGGCTTTTGTGGGACCGCTCAGGTCCAGCACCGCATTGGAAGCTTTGCCGAATGGCTGGTCCATGCTCAGGCTCCGGTCCAGCAGCACGACGATTTCGGCGCCACGCCCGACCGTGTTGAGGGTGGACTCGGGCGAGCGCGGTGATGCCAGCGCGATCACGAGCGCGGCGATCGCAACGCTGGCACAGACGCGCAGCAGGTGGCCGATCCAGCGCGACGCGAGGTCGGCCTTGATCAGCGACAGCGCTGCGTAACGAGCCGTGTCCTGGCGCGCGCCGGTCAGCCAGGGCAGCACCGCCAGCGGCAGCAGCCACAGCAGCGCACCGTCCTCGAAGGCGATCACGTTCGCCGCTCCAGATCGGCGAGCCGCTCCGCCAGCGCGTCCAGGCGTGCGTGGGCCGGAGGCGGCGCCCCGCCAAAGAACGCGGCACGCGAGTCGGCCAGCAGGGCCTGCACGTCGGCGCGCACGGGAGCCAACCAGGGATGTTCGAGCAACAAACGCTCGACGTTGTCCAGCGCCACGGTGGCTCCGGCGGCCTCGTCGAGCGCCTGGTGCAGGCGCCGCAGCGCTGCGCTGCGCGTGGCCACGTCATCGCCCCGCAGCCGCCGTCGGCGCAGCGCGCGCCGGGCGCGCGTAAATGGTCCGGCCTGCCGCCAACCGAGTCGCCGAGCCAGCGCCGGCGCCAGTTGCACCGCAGCCAGCGCGATCAGCACGGCGGCATACAAGACGAGGCGCCGGCGCCGCCTCGAGGTGTCGATCGGCTTCGGGTTCAGGTCCGGCCGGATGTTGTCGGCCTGGACGATTTGGTTCGGACCGAAATGCGCAACCGGCGCCATCGCCACCGTGAACGGGCCGATCGCCGCATCGTGCACGCGCCCGTCTGCGCCGATCACACGCACGCTCAGCGAGGGCAGGTTTTCCTGGTCGGGCTGCGGTGGCTCGTTCACGATCTGGTAGGCGAGGCGCACCCCATCCGGCGCGGGTGTCACCGCGCGCAGTTGAAACCACCGCCCATAGCGGCCAGGCCGCGGCAGGCTGGCCGGATCCAGCCTTCCATCGCGAACCGGGTCCACCAGCAGCCGACGCTCCAGCACGTCGCCGATCGTGTAGCCGAACGGACGCGGCTCGACGGTCTCGAGCGGGAGCGCGCCGGCGAGCGCGGGCAGCAGGGTCAGCGCCGTAAGTGCGCTAAGCGCGATCTTCGCCATGAAAATAAGCGTTCAGCGCCGACGCTTCGAACGTGCCGTCGCTGAAGAACGCCCGCCATCCCTGCAGCGCGAAGCGCCGCCGCAGCTCGCTGCGACGCTGGGCTCCAGCGCGCGCCATCCGATCCGCCAGCGCGGCGCGGAACCAGACCGTGCGCCGTTCGCCGCTTTCCAGGTCCTGCACTTCGGCCAAACCCCGTCGCGGCCAGGCGTCGAACTCGTGCCGTGCCCACAGGACCACCGGGACGACGTCGCGCGAGGCCAAGGCACCGCAGGTCGCGTCGAAATCCGGCTGCGGCCAATGAAAGTCCGACACCAGGAACACCAGCGCATCGCGCCGCCGGCCGAATCGATCGGCGGCAAGACGGATCGCCTCCGCTCCGCGGCCATCCAGGTGCGCCCCGCGCAGCCGTCGCGCCAGTTCCACCGTCGCGCCGCGGCTGCGCGTCGGTGCCAGCATCCATCGCTCCGGCATGGCGCGATCGGCGCCGATGAAACCGAACGCATCACCGGAGCGCCACGCCGAGTGCCCCAGCGCGCCGACCAGGTCGGCCAGCATGTCCTGTTTGCGTGGCGCCTGGCCGAACGCCATCGAAGCCGACACATCGGCGATCACGATCAGCGTCGTGCTGGAACGTTGTCGCGGCAGGCGCACGATCCATTGTCCGAACGGGTCGCGCGACGACAAGTGTACGTCGAGGCGCCGAGCGTCAGGATAGGTCGCGAGCGGCGCGAAGCCATAGGGATCCGATCCGGGGCCAAGCGCGCGCGAGCGATGCTGACCTGGGCGACCGTGCAGCGGACCGCGTGCCAGCCGGTACAGGATTTCCTGGCCGCCGCCAGGCGCCCTGCCGGCCAGGTCGTCGCCCGATGGATCGTTCATGACGGCGCGGCCACGCGATCGAGCACCTGCGCCAGCAGGCGTGGCACCAGTTCCCCCCGCCGCAGCTCGTAAACAGGATCGAGCGCCAGGCGGTGCGTCATCACCTCGTGCCAAGGGTCGCGCAGATCCTCGGGCGTCAGGTAGTCGCGGCCAGTGAGCCACGCGCCCACGCGCGCCATCCGCAGCAGCATCGAGAGCCCGCGTGGGCTGGGGCCGGCCAGCAGCATGCGTGCGATGTCCGCGCCCTCCGGCGCCAGCCCGTGCGCGCTCGGCCGATTCAGCGCGTCCCACAGCGCCAGCGCGTAGCGCCGCAACGATTCGCTGGCTCGCACCGAGCGTTGAATCGCCTGCGCGCCTTCGCGCAACGAGCGAAAGTCGAGCAACCCGCGCGGCACCTGCTCGAGCAACTGGTCCGCATCATGGAACTGGGGCTCGCTGATCAGCCGCCAGCGCAGATCCTCATCGACCGGCGCTTCGACCGACACCTCGATCATGAAGCGGTCGCGCGCCGCCACCGCGAGCTCGAAGGTCTCCTCGCGCTCGACCCGGTTGCGATCGGCAAACACGTTGACGAATGGCAGCGCGTGATCGCGGTTGAATGCGCGCACGCTGCGCTCGGCCATCACGCGCAGCAGCACCGATTGCACCTGCGGCCGGGCCCGGTTGATTTCATTGAAGAAGAACACACCGAGGTCCGAACCATGATGCAACAGCGGTCCCGCTTCGATACGCGGCCGGCCGTCCGCGTCGATGTACGCATGGTAGATCAGATCGTTGGGCATCAGGTCCACCGTGCCCTCGATGCGCTCGAAGCCTCCGCCGATGGCGCGCGCGAAGGCCCGCAGCAGCGTAGTCTTGCCGACGCCGACGTTGCCCTCGAACAGCACGTGGCCCCCCGCCAGCAGCGCCATCGTGGTCAGTCGTATCGCCCGTGTCTGTCCGACGATCGCCTGCGCGACCCCGGCTTGCAGTGCAAACGCGCGTTCGCGCCAATGGTCGAGGTGGGTCGGATCGTTCATCGCTGGAGGCGTTCGCCGGTGCGGGTCATTGCTAGGATATCAACGCCGATATATCAACGCCGATATGTCAACGCCGAAGACACGGGATGAATTCACTGCCTTCCGAAGCGCGTCGCTGATCGCCCTCGCGCTGGCCGCGCATGGTGCGGCCGCCGACCCGGTTGCGCCGCTTGGGGTCGCTCCTCTGGGCGATCGCGTCTACGTGTTCTATGGGGCGCCGGAGGAGACGTCCGCCGCGAACCTCGGAGCGATCGCCAACGTGGGCTTCGTGATCGGCGATCGCTGCGTCGCCGTCATCGATACCGGCGGCTCGGTGATCGAGGGCGCGAGGCTGCGCGCGTCCGTCCAGGCGGCGACCGACAAGCCGATCTGCGCGGTGATCAACACGCACATGCACCAGGACCACGTCTACGGCGACCAGGCTTTTGTCGCCGATCATCCGCAGTTCATCGGGCATGTGCACCTGGGGCCCGCGCTGGCGGCACGCAGCGCCATTTACGCCCGCGCCGAGCAACGGGTGTTCGGCGAGCAGGCCGGCGACCCCCAGTGGGCGGTGATGCCAACCCGCAATGTGACTCCTGGCGAACCGTACTCGCTGGACCTGGGAGGGCGCACGTTGATCCTGAAGGCATGGCGCACCGCGCACACCGACAACGACCTGACCGTGTACGACGAGCGCAGCGGCACGCTGTGGGCCGGCGACCTGCTGTTTGCCGGAAGAATCCCGTCGCTCGACGGCAATCTGGTCGGTTGGCTT
>DATBCI010000375.1:0-3912 GCA_036270555.1 Burkholderiaceae bacterium | reverse complement strand
GTCGGGCCGGCCGGCATCACACGCAGCGCGGGCATCGCTTTGATCGCCGTCGAGGAGTCGTTATCACTGCGCCCTGCCAGTGCCGTCGACAGACCTTGACGCGCCTTCAGCCTGAAAAAGTGGTGCAGCACCGGATTGCGCAAGCAGGCGTCGACCAGCAGCGTCTGCTGGCCGAGTTGCGCAAACACGACCGCCAGGTTTGCTGCTACGAAACTGCGGCCATCGCCTCGAGTTGGGCTGACGATCGCCACCACAGGGTGCGGCCGCGGTCCTGCGGCGGTCCGCAGTGCGATCTGGCTTCGAAGCGCGCGAAGCTGCTCCACAGCCGGGTGATTCGGGTCGAACGCCGCCAGCAAGTCCTGCGAAAGGCTGGCGTCGCTGCGCTCGACATAAGGAAAGGCGAACTGCCGCGCCAGCGCGAACTGGACGTCTTCGCGCTGGACCAGACCCATTTGCATCGCGGCTTCGCCGAATTGAAGGCGATGGCGTTTGGCCGTCTCCAGAACGTGCGGCACGTCCCTGGCTCCGAGGCGATGCGCCAGGACCAGGATGCGCCCCATCCGTTCCGGCTGATGCGATTCCTGGTCCGCGTCCCGCGCCGTTGCGGGCACTTTTGCGGATGCCTCCGCTTCGTCTCGCGAAATGGGAAGCTTCACTACCTTGTCCAGGGCGCGGCCGTCGGCGTCCTGAGACAGGGGCGAGCTGAACACTTCGGGCCTCATCAGGACATCCTAGGGCGAAGCCGCTGCCACGGCGAGCGCAGAAAATCGAAACGCCGGCCCGGCGCCGGAAGCCGCGCCAGCACGGGCAGCCCGAATACGCGCACCGCATCATCGGCATTGCGCAGCCGGCGATCGGAAAGCTCCCGCGCTACTGCGGCGCCAACGCTCAGAATGCCGCCGAAGAGCGACGCGATCATTACGTTGATCAACGTGTGCGGCGACGACTTCTGTGTCGGCGGAAGCGCTTCGGACAGAACCTGTATGTTGGTCTGCTGGGCCTGACTCTCGAGGCTCGTTTGGGAAAGTCTCTGCGCGGCGACGTCGAGCGCCTTCTGCGCGTTTTCCACGTCCCTTAGGAGCACGGCAACCTCGTCGCGCTGAGTGCGCAGCTCCAGCACGTGACGCTTTTGCGCCTCTAGCGAAGTTCGAATCTCGGCCTCGCGCTGCTCGTTGACCGTGTTGTTCGCGCTGACGCTGTTTGCGACCTGGTGCATCTCCGAATCGAGCTTCGAGCTCAATTCGTCCAGTTCGGCCTTCGAGCGCTGGAACTGCGGATGGTTGGGCCCAAGCTGCGCGCCGAGCTCCTTCAACTTGCCTTCGGCACGCGCGATGTCGCTTCGCAGGTTCTGGATGACCGGGTTCTGCAGCACATCCGGGGACGAGGCCATCTGATCCTGGGCGCCGCGTCCGCGCGAGGCCGACTCGGCACGCTGGCCTTGAATGGCGGTGAGCTGCGCATTCAGCTCGGTGAGGCGCGTGGTTTCAACGTCGATCCGCTCGTCGGTCGCCAGCACCTGGTGCGCCCTCTGATAGTCGGACAGGCGGGCTTGTGCCGTCTCGAGCTGCTCGCGCAGCTGCCCCACGCGTTCGTCGAACCAATGAGCGGAGGAGCGCGCCGGGTCGGCCAGCAACTCGACCGAGGTGTCCACGTAAGCACGCGCAAAGGCGTTTGCGACCGCCGCTGCGAAATTAGGCTCCGCGCCTGTGAACTGGATCGAGATCACATTGCTCTCGCGGGACGGGCGCACTTCCAGCGAGCGCAGCAGGCGTTCGGAGAAGAACTGTTCGAGCGTACCGGCTCCCTTGCCGTCCCGGAGCCATACGTCGCGCGCGAACAGGCTCTTGTCGAGGCCGAGCGCTCCGACCGCGCGCATGGCCACCCGCGGGCTGTTGATGATGTCGACCTGGGTCGCGATGAAGCCGGGCGGTATCAGGCTGGGTGCCATCGGACCGAGCACCGGGTCGCCGCGCTTCGCATCGAGCAGAACCGTCGCGGTGGCCTTGTAGGACGGGGCCATCGTCAGGCTGACGGCGGCCGTGCCGCCGACGATCAGAATGAAAACCACGAGCACCGTCCAGCGCCGCCACCAGACGATGTGAGCCAGCTGGGCGAGGGTCAAGCCGGAATGCTCGACCGGCAGGTTGTTTGGACTACTCATTGTGGAGGTCGGGGCGCCTGAGGGTCGGCTCAGAAAAGACTCTCGCGCACGTACACCACGTCGTCGGCCTGCAGCCGGTCGTCCAGCTTCGGCTCGATGACTCGAATACGCCCGTCCGCGCCGCGCCGGTGCACGCGCACGCCACGCTGGGTGCCGCGCGGCGTCAGACCTCCGCCTTCGGCCAGCGCCTGCATCACGGTCATCTCGCGCTCCAGGCGGAACATGCCGGGACGCTGGACCTCCCCATATATATAGACTTGGGGGGCACGCTGCGCGTAGACGACATCGCCCGGATGCATCAGTTCGTCATCGGCTGCTTGCTTGGCCACGTACATCGCCGTCACATCGATTTCACGCCGGTAAGGCTTGCCGCCCCGCACGCCGACCAGGATCACCGTATCGGCGCCGGTCGGCGCGACACCACCCGCCTGTGCGATCACGTCCGACAGATGGGTTTGAGTCGTTTCCAGCGGGAAACGGCCCGGACGGTTGAACTGGCCAAGAGCGGAGACTTCGTTGCCGCGGATCTGCTCAACCAGCAGCGAGACCTGTGGCTTGATCACGAATCCGCCCTCGTCGAGCATCCGCGCGATCAGCGCCTCGGCTTTCGAGATCGCCATCCCGCCGACATGCACCTCGCCGATCAGCGGGTACGTGATCGTGCCTGACTCCGAGACGCGGGTCTGCAATGCCAGGTCGGGATTCTGGAAGACCTGGATCTTGATCGAATCGCCGGGGCCCAGCAGATATTCCTGGACAGACTCGGGTTTGCCCTGCGGTTCGGCCGAGCGACTGTCCTCGGCGATCGCGCTGGACGGGCGTGCAGGGTCGACCGCGCCCACCGTTTGTGCGCAGACCCCGCCGACGGCGAGCAACAGGAAGACAGACTGACCAATCGGACGGATCAGCGGCATCAGCAACCGGCAGTAGGCACCGACCGACCTCGAATCGTCGAGGACATCGGCCAAGGGATAGCACCATTGGTTCTTTCGGACCAATTCTCGCGGAATCGCATGTCAAGTTTGTGTCCGGGCGCTCTCCCTGTGGGCTTTAGCTTTCTGGGCGAAGGACGTCATGTCCAGTCGGTGCCCGGGACAAAGTAGCGGTGGACTCCCCGTTTCCTTAATCCATCGTGGGACGCTCGAGCAACCTAATCTGTGCGCGGATTACGATTTAAAGGATGCAGGACATGTGGATTTCTATAACCGACCTGGGGGATAGCGCCGTTGGATTGACGCTGGCCGCGCTTGTGCTGGTCGTCCTGCTGGCGGCTGGCTGGGTGCGCGGCGCGGTGGCTTGGCTGATAGCGGTGGTCGGGTGTGGAGCAGTGACGGGCGCTGTCAAGGTTGTCTTCGCGGCCGCGGCGCAAGGTTGCGGCACGGGCGCCTCGGCGAGCGCAGGCTTCAGTCCCAGCGGCCACGTGGCGCTGAGCACCGTCGTCTACGGTGGCTTGGCCGTGCTCGGCGCACGCCAGGTGCCGTCCCCTGCGCGCATACCTCTCGGCGCGGCCTGTGCCGTGCTGCTCGCGCTGATCGCCACGTCGCGCATCGCGATCCAGGCGCACACGCCGATCGAGGTCGCAACAGGGCTCGCCGTTGGACTGGGTGCGGTGGCGGTGATGATTTATATGCTATGGCGATCGAGCGCGCCCCCGTACGTGCTTCCGCAACTGGTGGTGGCTTTGGTGCTTGCGCTGGCGTGGATGTACGGGACTCATTGGCCCGTGGAGGAAAACCTGCATCGCTTGGCCG
>DATBCI010000374.1:0-6278 GCA_036270555.1 Burkholderiaceae bacterium | reverse complement strand
TGTCATTCGGCATCAACCGCACCTGTCCATGGATGAGTCACCGCGTAAGACTGAGGGTAAGTCCCGAGTACCGTATATTGAACTATCGCGAACGCGCCAGGAAGTGCTTTAGGAACCTTAAAGCTGCAGGCCGCGGCAGGCAGAATCCGGCCCGTGACGACCAACGATGAGCTTGCCGGGTTGCTGGCGCGCGTCGCGCTGCAGGACCGCGCCGCATTTGAGCAGGTCTACCGTGCCACCTGCGCGCATCTGCTGAGGATCGCGTTTCGTATATTGAACCAACGCTAACGCGTGGAAGAAGTGGTGCAGTCGGCGTGAACTACCTGATGCCCGAACGCCTCGACCGGCTGGCGCGTGAATACGCACTTGGCACGCTGGCTGGCGCACCACGGCGGCGCTTCACGCGCGTATTGCAGCAATCGCCGGCCGCTTCGATGGCGGTCGAAGTCTGGCAGGCGCGGCTGGCACTGCTGGCGGCCAGCGTGCCCGCCATGGCGCCGAGTGCGGCCGTGTGGCAAGGGCTCGAGCGCCGGTTGTTCGCGGCTGGTCGGCCGGCCCCACCCGTGGGCACCGGCCGTTGGGCACGCCTCGCGCAATCGGTCGCGGCACGCGTGCTCGGTGGCGCGCTCGCTGGCGCACTGGTGTGTGCGGTGGTGCTGCGTTCTCAGCCGGAGCTGATCGGCATGGAGCCCCGGGCCGACGCCCTGCCGCAAAGTTATGTCGGCCTGCTGACGGATGGCGCCGGCAGGCCCAGGCTGCTGGCCAGTTCGCGCCGCCAAGGCCGGGTGCTGACGGTCAAGCTCCTGGAACCCCTCGCCATACCCGCGGGGCAAGTGGCCCAGCTCTGGGCGCTCCCCAAGGGCGGCGCCCCCGCGTTCCCGGTCGGCGCGGTGCCTGGTTCCGGCTCCGCGACGATCAGGCTGGCCGACACATTCGACAAGCTGTTCTTCAATGTGGCTCAGCTCGCTGTAAGCCTGGAACCGGCACCCTCAAAGCCGGGCGACGCCCCCTCGACCGAGTTCCTGTTGATCGGACACTGCGTCAAGCTGTGGTAGGGCCGGAGTATTTCGCTTCGACCTGCGTCCGTTTCTGGGAAGGCTCCGTATATGCAGCAGAGACCTGTCCGTTGAACCAACCCATTGAAACGCGGAGACCATCCCATGACCAAAGCTCTCATCGCCCGCTTGCTTTGCGCGGCCGCCCTGACCACTGTCACCGCCCGCGGCTTCGCGTACGACCCGTTGCCCGGTGAGGCTAATGACCGCTTCTCCCAGGTACGGTCGCTGATTGGCGAGAAGAAATGGGCTGCCGCTATCGACGAGCTGAAAGCAGTCAACGACACCGGCAACGCCGACTGGAACAATTTGATGGGTTACACCCTTCGCAAGGCAGCGCCGCCGGATTACGCCGCCGCAGAGAAGTACTACAACGAGGCTTTGCGCATCAACCCCAAGCACCGCGGCGCACTGGAATATTCCGGCGAGCTCTACCTGATGCTCGGTAACTTGCCCAAGGCGGAGCAGCGCCTGGCCACGCTCGACAAGGTCTGCTGGTTACCATGCGCCGAATACAGCGCCTTGAAGAACGCCGTTCAACACTACAAGGCCAACGGCAACAAATCCGCCGTGGCGCAGTAAACGGCAGGCACAAAATGAACCCACATGATGACGATCCTTCAGTTGTGACGGAGCAACTCGAATCCAATAGCCGCCAGCAAGACGGCCAGAACGAGCCGCAAGAGTGGCTGTGGCAGCCGGGCTGAGAGCAAGGACCCCGCCACGACGCCGGGTATCGAACCCAACAGCAAAGTGGCCAGCAACGCGAAGTTGACGTCTCCGATCAACAAGTGACCGAGGCCCGCGAAGAGCGCCAACGGAATACCGTGGGCGATGTCGGTCGCAATCAGTCGCGCTGGCGTCAGGCGCAGCGGATACAGATAAACCAAAAAGACCGTTCCGAGGGCCCCTGCCCCGACCGACGTCAGCGTCACCAGCGCGCCGATCAAGGCGCCGGCCAGCACGGTCAGCGGTCCCTGTAGCGCCTTGAAGCGCTCGCCGGCGGACACACGCAAATGCCGGCCGAGCGAATGCAGAGGTTTCTGAATCGCAAAGCCCGCGGCCGTCACCAGCACGGCGCCGGAAACCAGGTTCCTCAGCAGACCGACCGCCGATGCGTCGACCGGACGCAACTTCATCCACAGGAGCGTCATCGCCGAGGCCGTCAGGCTGCCCCACCAGAGGCGTCTGACCACTTGCCAGTCAATCAACCCTCGACTGTGATGGATACGCGCGGCAAAGACCTTCGTAATGGCCGCCATCCACAAGTCCGTTCCCACGGCCTGCAGCGGTGCCACCCCCAGCAGTAGGAGCAGGGGCGTCATCAACGCGCCGCCCCCCACCCCGCTCAGGCCCACGAGCAGTCCCGTCAGGCAACCGAGCAGAACCTGGAGGAGGTTCAAGATCAGACCTGTCGAAGGGCACCGGGGCTTTAAAGCACGTTCAACACCGACTCAACCCCCTGCTCGAGCGACAGCGCGCCCATGTCGAGCGATATCTCCGGGTGCGTCGGCGCCTCGTAGGCACTGCCGATCCCCGTCATGTTCGGCAGCTGCCCTGCCCGCGCTTTGGAGTACAGGCCCTTGGGATCGCGCTGTTCACACACTTCGAGTGAAGTGCTGACGTAGATCTCCACGAAATTTTGTGCACCGATCAGGGCACGCGCCATCTCGCGCTCCTGGCGGAAGGGCGAGATGAACGCGGTCATCACGATCAGCCCGGCGTCCATCATCAACTTCGCGACCTCGGCGATGCGACGGATGTTCTCGGTGCGGTCGGCATCGGTAAAGCCCAAATCCTTGTTCAAACCCTGGCGGACGTTGTCCCCATCCAGGATGTAGGTGCGCAGGCCCCGGGAATGCAGCTCCATCTCCAGCGCATTGGCGAGCGTCGACTTGCCCGAGGCCGACAACCCGGTGAACCACACCACCTTGCCCTTGTGCCCATTGAGTCGCTCGCGGTCGACGCGCGAAATCGACAGCGCCTGCCAGTGGACGTTTTGCGAGCGCCGCAGGTTGTGACGGATCATGCCGGCGCCGACCGTGGCCCGGCTGAATCGATCGACCAGGATGAAGCTGCCAAGCGACTTGGAGGCGGAGTAGGAGTCGAAGGTCAGCGGCCGGCTCGTGGCGACATTGCACACGCAAATGTCGTTGAGCTCCAGTTTTCGGCAGGCCTCGTGCGCGAGCGTATTGACATCGATCCGGTGCTTGATCGTCGTCATGGATGCTGCGCTCCACTGCGTCGCGAGCTTCAAGTCATAACTCCGACCGACCAGGCCTGGTTCATCGCTCATCCACACCAGCGTGGCTTCGAAGTGATCGCTGATCTCCAAGGGGCTGCGCGTCAGCGACAGCACATCGCCGCGCGAGGCATCGAGCTCCCGGTCGAGCAACAGCGTGACCGCCTCGCCCTGTTGCGCTTGCTGAAGCGGGCCGTCGAAAGTGGCGATCTCGGCCACCGCCGCTGTACGCCCCGAGGCGGTCACGCGGATCTCGTCGCCGACCTGCACGCTGCCTTCGGCGACGCTGCCGCTGTAGCCTCGAAACTGTGCGGTCGGGCGGTTGACCCACTGCACCGGGAATACCAGCCGGCCAGCAGCGGGCGCCGCCGGCTCGACCGCCTCAAGGTACCCCAGCAGCGTCGGGCCGGAATACCAGGGCATGTGGGGCGAGCGCTCGGTCACGTTGTCGCCGCGCAGCGCGCTCACTGGAATGGCAGCGATGGAGGGCAGGCCCAGCCTCGCAGCCAGGTGTAGGAATTCGTCGCGGATGCGTTCGAACGTCGCAGCATCGAACCCCACCAGATCCATCTTGTTCACGACCAGCGCGACGTTGCGGATCCCCATCAACGAAACCAGGTGGGTATGGCGGCGGGTCTGCGTCACCAGGCCATGGCGCGCATCGACGAGCAGCACGGCGACCTCGGCGGTCGATGCTCCGCTCACCATGTTGCGGGTGTATTGCTCGTGACCGGGCGTATCGGCGACGATGAACTTGCGCCGCGCGGTGCCGAAGTAGCGGTACGCAACATCGATCGTGATCGCCTGCTCGCGCTCCGCTGCCAGGCCGTCCACCAGCAGGGCGAAATCGAGCTCGTCGCCCTGAGTGCCATATCTGCGCGAATCCGACCGCAGCGTGGCGATCTGATCGTCCGAAAGCTGATGCGCCTCCCACAGCAGGCGACCGATCAGCGTGCTCTTGCCGTCATCGACGCTGCCGCAGGTGATGAAACGCAGCAGGTCCTGCTGCCGGCGCTGCTGCAGGAATTGGGTCAGATCGGTCACCGCCGGTGCCGCGCGCGGCGCAGTCGCATCGGCAGCGGTCGCCGTCGGAGGCCGCGACATCAGAAATACCCCTGCTGCTTCTTCTTTTCCATGCTGGCAGCCGCGTCGCTGTCGATCAGCCGCCCCTGACGCTCCGAGTAACGGGCGTTAGCGAGCTCGACGATCAGCTCGGGGATGGTGCCGGCTTGCGACTCGATCGCGCCGCTCAACGGGTAGCATCCGAGTGTGCGAAAGCGCACGGATCTTTCCTGGATCGCTTCGTCGGGCAGCAGCCGGAAACGCGCATCGTCGATCATCAGGATCGTGCCGTCGCGAACGACCACCGGCCGCTTGCGCGCCAGATAAAGCGGCACCACTTCGATGCCCTGCTGGTGAATGTAGTCCCACACATCGAGTTCGGTCCAATTCGAAAGCGGAAACACGCGCAGGCTCTCGCCCTCGCGATGGCTGATGTTGTAGAGATTCCAGAGCTCCGGGCGCTGGTTCTTCGGATCCCACTGATGCGTCCGGCTGCGCAGCGAAACGATTCGTTCTTTGGAGCGCGATTTCTCTTCATCGCGGCGCGCACCCCCGAAAACCACGTCGTAGCGATATTTCTCGAGCGCCTGCTTCAGGCCTTCGGTTTTGGTAATTTCGGTGTGCAGCGCCGAGCCATGGTCAAACGGGTTGATGTCGCGCGCAATCGCTTCCGGATTGACGTGCACGAGCAGCTCGAGGCCGAACCGCTGTGCCACGCGGTCACGAAACAGGATCATCTGGCGAAACTTCCAGCGCGTATCAACGTGCAACAGTGGAAACGGCGGAGGCGCAGGGAAAAATGCCTTTCGCGCCAGGTGCAGCATGACCGAGCTGTCCTTGCCCGCCGAGAAAAGCATCACCGGGTTCTGCGCTTCTGCCACCGCCTCGCGCAGAATATGGATGCTCTCGGCTTCGAGACGCCTGAGGCGCGGGGAATCGACCGACTCAGCAGGCGCGGACTTGGCGGCAAGGTCAAGAACCGCCGGATAGCTCAGCAAGCGGATATCGATATCCGAGTCGACAGGCGCACCCCGCACCAGAGCGGTCAGCCGGCCGTGGACAAACACTGCCAAAGCCCTGGCGAGATGGTCCCTCAGAGTGCGCAGCGCCCGCTCGACCGCGTGGGTCGTCCCGGCGTCGCCGAGCGGCACCCAGAAGCGCGCGCCTTGTGCGTCATTGGCGTGGAGGCATTCGCGACCGTCGGACAGCCGTTGCAGCTGAGCAAACAGCACCAGATCGCGTTTGCGCCGGGCCCGATCGAGATCCCACTCCAGCACTCGAGGCGTCGGGGCGTCGCCGTGCTCATCGAGTAGATTGCCTGCCCCAAGCTCGGGCGGCAAAAGGCCGAGGTCATGCAGGCGCTGTTCGGCGCTGCGCCGACTGTCGGCCGCACCGCGGGAGATTAACTGCCGGCAGGCGCTTTCGGTGTCCCAGACCCGAGTCCCGTCCAATCCCAGGTCCCGGTAGGTCATGTGAGAGGCCATGGTTGGCGCAATTTACATCCCGATGTCACAGACGCTGCTTGCACCACCCTAAATGGCCCGCCCCTCCTCCCGTTTTCAAGAATGAATCAACGCAAGATGGCGTTACCTGCCTGTTGCAAATGCTCGGCAACGGAAACCAGGCGCCGTAGCCGGGTATCCCAGAGGATGTACCCCACGGAACGAGGCACCTCTGACAGTCGGATGCGCGTCACACCCGAAAACACGTGCTGGTATTCGTTATGGCAGGCCACCAGCCCGTAATTCGGGATGCCGGCACACAGGTGGTGAACGTGGTGATACGCCATATTGGCGGTGAACCAGTTCAACCAGCGCGGCAAGACCAGGAAACTGGTGCCCTCTATCGCCGCGGTATTGCGATCCCAGCCTTCGTTTCGACTGGCGTAGGAATGTTCGAAATTGTGCTGAACCGTAAAC
>DATBCI010000373.1:0-6735 GCA_036270555.1 Burkholderiaceae bacterium | reverse complement strand
CTTGATCAGATCCATGCCGCTGCGGCCGGGCATCGAAACATCCAGCAACAGGACGTCGAATTCCAGATCGCGCACCCGTTGGATCGCTTCAAAAGCGTCGCCCGCCTCGCCCACGACCTCGAAATCGCCGGCCGCCTGCAGAAGCTGCCGCAGCCCTTCGCGGACAATCGTGTGGTCGTCGGCGATGACAATTCGGATCATGCGGGCTTATCGGCTGAGATCGGCATCCGAACTTCGATCTCGGTGCCGCTGCCCGGAGCGCTGAGAATGCGCGTTTCGCCGCCGAGCAGATAGGCGCGCTCGCGCACACCGAGCAGGCCGTATGACTGCGGTTTGCGCGGGTCCGACGTGCTGAATCCTACGCCGTCGTCGCGCACCGTGACGGTGATCGCGTGGTCGTCCGCGGCGAGGACGACTTCGACGGTCGACGCCTTGGCGTGCTTGACGACATTGGTCAACGACTCCTGCACGATCCGGAACACGGCCGTTGCGTGCGGCGCCGGAAGCGCCACATCCGGATCGCCAAGGGCGAGCTCGCACCGCACGCCCGTGCGCCGCTCGAAGTCGTGCACCAGCGCCTCGATCGCAGGAATCAGGCCGAGGTCGTCGAGCGCGAGCGGCCGCAGGTCGGCGGCGATGCGCCGCATCGCGGCGATGGTTGTATCGATCTGGGATTCCATCCGATCCAGGCGCTTGGCGAAAGCCGCATCGGCCGGCGACGACGCGCCACGAATGATCTTGATGTCCATCTTCAGCGCCGACATGGCCTGGGCCACCTCGTCGTGCAGCTCGCGGGCGATCCGGGTCTGCTCCTGTTCGCGCGCCGAGCTGGCGGCGCTCGCCATCTCGCGCAGTTCTTCCCTGGACTGCGCCAACGCTTCATGCGCTCGCACGCGCTCGGAAACGTCGCGCAGGATCACCGTGTAGTACTTCGCCTCGCCATCGTTCAACTGTGAAATCGACGCGTCGATCGGAAACTCCTCACCGCTGCGGCGCAGACCCACCACGACGCGCGACCCGCCCATGCGCCGCGAGCTGATGCCGGTCGCGCCGAACTGCGCCACGTGCGCGGCGTGTTCACTCCGAAAGCGGTCAGGGATGAACCACGCCAGCGCCCCGCCGATCGCCTCATCCTGCAGACAGCCGAACATCTTCTCGGCCGCGGCATTGAAGAACACTATTTTTTGCTGGTCGTCGACCGTGATGATCGCGTCCATGGCCGAATCCAGGATGCCTCGCAACCGCGCCTGGCTGCGCGCCAGCATGGCCTCGGACCGCACGCGTTCGGTGATGTCCCGCAAGATCACCGTCAGCACCTTGCGACCCTCTTCGACGTGCTGCGAGATCGATGCCTCGATCGGAAATTCCTCGCCGCTGGCGCGCACCCCGGTCAGGGCGTTCAAGCCGCCCATGCGGCGGGACGTCACACCGGTGTCGCTGAACTGAGCCAGGTGCGCGCGGTGCACAGCATGGAAACGTGGCGGAAGGAGCATGTCGAGCGGCTGGCCCAGCACCGCTGCGCGCGGCCAGCGGAACGCGCGCTCGGCGGCTGCATTGAACAGCACAACGCGCTGGTTCCCGTCGACGGAGATGATCGGGTCCATCGCGGATTCGGCGATGCCGCTGACTCGCGCCTGCACGCTCTGCAGCGTCTGCTGCGTGGCCTGCCGGGCCTGATCCTGCCGCACCAGCAGCCATCCGACGGCGAGCCCGGCAGGAACCAGAATGGTCAGGATCGCCGGCAGCACCCCGCCGTCGCGGCCGCCCAGGAACCACGAAGCGAAACCCAGCGCGATAGCCGATGCGAGCAGCCCTGCAAGGTGGACTGCGAGCGGACGAGGTGCGTTCACGGCGCGGCGCCTGCAGGCGCGCAACCAGCGCGGGCGCGACAGCCTGGTTGAAGGGCCAGGTCACGCACCGTCGCTCTGTAGAGTCCGAAATCCCCGCTCACCTGTCGCGCGACGTCACCGGGTTTGGCAGCCTTAGGGTTATGGGCGATGTCGCGATAGGCGCAAGGATGCCACATCCGCGCCCGGCGTGACCGGGAAACCCCGGTCCGTCTTAAATCGGACTTGAAAAGGGCGGTTTACCCAGCGGCGCCGGATCAGGTGTGACAGACCGAGGCCAGCCAGCCCACCGCCGGGGACTGCCAGCCGGCGATGCGCGCCGCGTGGGCCAGGTCCGACGAGGCAAACAGGATCAAGGCGACGCCGATCGCCGGCCGCAGCCATCGGCGACCCTGCACGGCCGCCAGCCGCATCCGGCTGGCCGTCAGCTCGAGCGCGACCATGTTCGGAACCGTCCCAAGGCCGAAGGCGAACATCACGGCCGCCCCTTTGCCGACACTGCCGGCCACCAGTGCCAGCGGCAGCGCCGCGTAAACCATCGCGCACGGGATCCAGCCCCAGGCCAGCCCCGTCAGTACGGCGCCCGCCGCGTGTCGAGGCGGGAGGGTGCGCCGCGCGAGTGGTTGCAACAGGGCCCAGACTGGCGCACCGATCGGTTCGAGGCGCCGCAGCACCGAAGGGCCGGACAGCATCGAAAAGGCGATGCCCAGCAGCACCGCCGCGGCCAGCAACAGCAGGCCGATCTGCACCGGCAACACATCGCTCTCGTACAGTCCCGCCCCGAGCAACCCGATCAGGGCTCCCGCCGCCGAGTAGCTCAGTATCCGCCCGGCGTGGTAGGCGAGCGCAAACCGGACCGATGCGCCCCGCGCAGGAGCCGCCGCGTGCAGCGCGGTGACGAATCCGCCGCACATGCCGGCGCAATGCAGGCCGCCCAGCAGCGACAGCAGAAAGGCGCTGGCCAGGCGGGCCTCGAAGGCGGTCATTGTTTTGGAGCTCGCGCTCGCTCAACCTGCGATTCGGTCTGGTGCCGCAAGCGTTCCACTTGCTGCTCGCGCTCCAATTGGCGGTTGATCTGCAGCCCGTGCTCGTAGTAGTCCTGGTCGACCACCGGATCGGCGCCGTGGATCGCCAGATAGGCCGATACCAGGCTGCCGATCACGGCCAGGGCCGGACCCGACATCACGATCCACGGCCACGGCTCGCGGTACCACACGCCGGCTCGGGTCGCCTTCTCCATCGAACCCCCTGGTCCCATATTGTCCTTGTCCCTTCAATGACAGCTTCAATGACGCAGACCGAAGAACACCGACTTCTCATGCACCTGGACGCTGGCGTCGTCGAGCGACCGCACCTGCAGCTCGATTCGATTCGAGCCTGGTGGAACCGAATCGCGCGGCGCCTGCAGGCGCAGCACGACCGTGCGCGTGGCTTCGGGTTCGACATCGAAGGTCGGGGCGGAAGCGACCCGCAGTCCGGGTACGCCACCTGCCTCGACTTCGTACGAGTGGCGCTGTTCGCTGGTATTCATGACCTGCAGCCGGTACACGTCCTCGACGCGGTCGCCCTCGACCTCGCGCGCCAACGCGCCGCGGTCGCGTATCACGTCGACTTTCAGCGGCACGCGCTGCGCGATCGACACGGCTATCCCCGGCACGATCGCCCAGAGGATCGCCGTGTACACCAGCACGCGGGGCCTGAACACATGGGCCAGCGTCTGACGCAACGACAGCTTCTGGGCGAGCGCCCGGGTGGTCGCGTAGCGGATCAGGCCCGGTGGCAGGTTGTTCTTGCTCATCACGTGGTTGCACGCATCGATGCAGGCCGCACAGCCGATGCACTCGTACTGCAAGCCGTTGCGGATGTCGATGCCGGTCGGGCAGACCTGCACGCAGAATCCGCAGTCGACGCAATGGCCCAGGCCTGAGCTCCAGCGATCCTGCCGGCGGCTGATCGCGCCGCGCGGCTCGCCACGCGCGTTGTCGTACGTGATGATCAACGTATCCTGGTCGAACATCGCGCTCTGGAAGCGCGCGTACGGGCACATGTACTTGCAGACCTGCTCGCGCAACCACCCGGCGTTGCCGTACGTGGCGAAGCCGTAGAACAGTATCCAGAACGCTTCCCACGGACCCAGGTCGAAGTGCAGCACAGAGGCGCCGAGCTCGCGGATCGGGGTGAAGAATCCGACGAACGTGAAGCCGGTCCACAAGCCGAAGGCGATCCACGCCGCGTGCTTGGCGCTTTTCAGCGCGACTTTGCGGGCTGACGTCGGGGCCCGGTCCAGCGCCATGCGCTTGGCGCGATCGCCCTCGATCTGGCGCTCGATCCACATGAAGATTTCGGTATAGACGGTCTGGGGGCAGGCGTAGCCGCACCACACCCGTCCCGCCACCGCGGTAAACAGGAACAGCGACAGCGCGCTGATCACCAGCAAGCCGGTCAGATAGATGACGTCCTGCGGCCACAGCACGAGTCCGAACAGGTAGAACTTGCGCTGTACCAGGTGAAACAGAACCGCCTGCCGCCCATTCCAGGTGAACCACGGTCCCGCGTAAAAGACGAACTGGGTCAGCCAGACGAAGATCCAGCGCCAGCGCTGGAAGTGGCCCAGCGATTGCCCGACCCGGGCCCGCGGATAGATCTCGGGCGGCTTTTCATAAAGGCTGATGACGACCTCGGTCGGCTGCGGTGGGCCCTCACCCCCGCCCCCTCTCCCACTGCGTCGGAGAGGGGAGACCTCGCCGGCCTCAGTCCCGCTGCGTTGGAACGGCGAGGTCTGCTTGCGCGCGACGCTGGTCGCCAAGCCGGTCACCGCGCGGCCTGTCTGGTTGGCGCGGGAGCCGGATGACCGAGCGAATAGACGTAGGCCGCCACCAGATGGATCTGCGACGGCGTCAGTACGTCCTTCCAAGCCGGCATCACGCCATGGTGGCCGTGCTCGATGGCCGAAACGACGGCATCCACGCTGCTGCCGTAGCGCAACACCGCGTTGCTGATGTTGGGCGCGCCGAGCTGCGGATTGCCCTTGCCCTCGGGTCCGTGGCAGCCCGCGCAGATCGTGAACTTCGGCTGGCCGCGGGCAGCCTTGTACGGATCGTGCACCGACTTGGACAGCGATCGCACGTAGTTGGCCACGTCGATGGCATCGTCGTGCGTGCCGATCGCCGCGATCATCGGCGGCATCGTGGCTTCGCGGCCATGGGTGATTGTCGTTTCGATGTCCTGGGGCGTTGCGCCCCAGATCTTCTCCTCGCGCGTCAGGTCCGGAAAGCCGTTGCCGCCGCGGGCGTCGGAGCCGTGGCACTGCGAGCAGTTGTTCAGGAAGATGCGCTCGCCGATCTGGTGTGCGCGCGGATCGCCCGCCACCTGCACCAGGTCCTGGTGCAAAAAGGCTTCGAACATCGGGCCGAAGCGTGCATCGGCAGCGGCCACCTCCGACTTGTATTGACCCGCCGAGGTCCAGTTCAAGGTCCCTTTGTATCGGGTCCCCAGTCCCGGGAACAGCACCAGATAGCCCAGCGCAAAGACGACCGTCAGGTAGAACAGGGTCACCCACCAGCGCGGCATCGGCTGCTGGAACTCGCGCAGGTTCTCGTCCCACACGTGGTCGGTCGTTTGAGGCTGCCCGTGCTCGTCCAGCTTGGCGCGTACCTTGCTCTGCAACTTCAGGAAGACGGCGCAGCCGACGATGGAGACGATCGAGATGATCGCCACGTAGTAGTCCCAAAAGCCGCTGTTGAAGTCGCTCATACGGTCGTGCCTCCGGCGCCGCTCTCGCCGGGCGGTTGGCCTGCATCGTCTGCGAAGGGAAGCCGCGCCGCCGCGTCGAATGCGCTGCGCGCGCGCTTGCTGTAGGCCCAGACCAGGATCGCGATGAAGATGACGAACGACAGTACTGTCCAGACGATCCGCACCTCGGTGAAGTCCATGTCGGTTTCCTCTAATCGTGCACGTTGCGCAGCTCGATACCCAGGCCCTGCAGGTACGCGATCAGCGCCTCGACCTCGGTGTGGCCGCGCACGGCCTCCGGCGCCTTCGCGATGTCTTCGTCGGAGTACGGAACGCCCAACGCGCGCAGGACCCGCATCCGCGTCTGGATGTCCGAGTCGTCCAGCACCGTGCCCTCCAGCCACGGATAGCGCGGCATGTTCGACTCCGGCACCACGTCGCGCGGGTTGTTGAAGTGGATCCGCAGCCATTCGTCCGAATAGCGCCCGCCGACCCGAGCCAGGTCCGGCCCGGTGCGCTTGCTGCCCCACTGGAACGGGTGGTCGTAGACGGATTCGCCGGCCACCGAGTAATGCCCGTATCTCAGCACTTCGGCGCGCAACGGCCGGATCATCTGCGAGTGGCAGTTGTAGCAGCCCTCGCGGATGTAGATGTCGCGGCCCTCCAGCCGCAACGGCGGGTACGGCTTGATGCCCGCCACCGGCTCGGTGGTCTGTGGCTGGAAGTACAGCGGAACGATCTCCACCAGGCCGCCAACCGCCACCACCAGCACGATCAGAACGATCAGCAGCCAGGTATTGCGTTCGATGAAATCGTGGTTCATGGTCTGGTCTCTGTCGGGTGCTCAGGTCAGGCGTGCGCCAGCACAGGCGGGATCGGGTCATCGACCGCGCGCCCGCTGGTGACCGTCTTGAAGGTGTTGTAGGCCATCAGCAGCATGCCGCTGAAGTACAGCAGGCCCCCGGCGAACCGGATCACGTAAAACGGATAGGTCGCCTTCACGCTCTCGACAAAGGTGTTCGTCAGCGTGCCGTCATCGTTGATCGCGCGCCACATCAGCCCCTGCATCACGCCGGCGATCCACATCGAGGAGATGTACAGCACGATGCCGATGGTGGCGACCCAGAAATGCATCGTCACCAGGCGCATCGAGGCC
>DATBCI010000372.1:0-2813 GCA_036270555.1 Burkholderiaceae bacterium | reverse complement strand
GCTGTAAAGCCCCAGCGCGATGAGCAGGACCGGGCGCCGCCCGTAGCGGTCAGCGAGGGTGCCGTAGGCGATCTGCGCCGCGCCGAAGCCCAGCAGGTAGGCCGTCACAATCCACTGACGATCGTTGTCGGCAGTGATGCCCAGTGCTCGGCCGATGACCGGCAGCGCAGGCAGCATGGTGTCGATCGCGAGGGCATTGGTCGCCATGACCGCGGCGACGAAGGCGACGAATTCGTTGAAGCCCATGCCGATGCGCGCAGCACCGGCCAGGTCGGACTCTGGCATGTGAAGGGAGGATCGGCCACGGGCGCGACAACCCGGATGGTCGTTACCACCGCGCCGCGACCCGAAGTCGGGATCTTACGGGCTTTGGCGACGGCACGCCGGGCGGCACCGGAAGACACATGATCTCGACGTCGAACTCCGGCCCTGAAGGAAAAAGGCGCGAAGCCACGTCATCGTGACGCCGCTGCACTTCTGGCCGATCCGCGCGCAGCGGCGGCGGCTTCGCGCTTGTCCGACTGCGTCACACGCTGTGGTTGCATCACATGCTGCAGCACTGCATCAATGAACACATCCAGAATCGAGCGCGCAATCTCGGGGGTCATTTCGTTCGGGCACGAGGCTCCGAACAGACGCACCCCTTCGGACAGGCTGATGAATCCCATCGCCAGGTCCCCCGGCGGCAAGTTCGATACCGCGCCAGTGCGCCTGCACAAGTACTCGAGGACCGTCACCACGAAATCGCGCCGTTGCGCGATCAAGTCGGCCACGCTCCCGCGGAACTTCGCGTCGCGCGCGCTCAACATGCGCGCTTCGGTCCAGGCCATGAAAGAGTCGGTGTCGCTGAAGAGGGTGGCGTTGATCTCCTTGATGCGAGCCCGGACCTGCTCCAGCGGCAAGGCATCGTCCAGCGCTCCCGCAAATCGGGCGGTGTTGCGCTCCTGATCGCGCCGCAGGACCTCGAACAAGAGATCGTTCTTGGTCTTGAAATTGGAGTAGAACGCGCCCCGCGAAAAGCCGGCCGCCTCTGCAAAGTCTTCCACACTGGTGGCATCCAGCCCGCGCCTGGCGATCAGCCGCTGGGCCGCCTCCACAAGGCGCTGCTCGGTGAGCTCGCGGCTTTCTTCCCGGGACAGCCTTTTTCTCTTGGCAAGCGCCATATTCAGTCACCGTGCATCGATGTCAATCAGGGCAGCAATGCGATTTCGCATTGGAATACGTAACTATATCCAAATACGGCGCGCGGCGCGCGGCCCAGGCTCGGCGGGATCCTGGCGCCTCTGATGCGCCTGCCGCCACAAGGTGCAAATCTGGATGGCTTGCACGAGCGACTGGGCTTTGTCGGCGCCGCCGCCGCCACTGTTGTGGTCGGCGGCCGGTGCGGTGACACCGGGACAAGACACGTTCACGAGAGAAGCGCAAGGCAGCAGCCGGCGGATCCGCTCACCCAGTAAACCGGCGCCCGCTCGCTGCGGACCGGGGAAGGCGCTCACCAGATAAACGATCGACACGCCATCCGGGTCTGCCCCCGGCGGCAATCCGGCGTCGACGTCGGCGGACGAGAAATGGCGGGCATCCACCTTCTGCATCCGCAACAGCCGGACCAGCAACTCCGCCGCGAGATCGTCGGCCGGCGAACCCAGCCCGGCGCAGATGACGACGGATCCAGGCGGCACGCCGATGGGACCTTGCCATCTTCCGCTCACGTGTTCGCGCTGCTGGCGCAGCCACCGGCCAGGGTCCGCGTTGTCCAGTACCGAGCCCCGATGATGCACCCGCGGAAGCTTCAGACTGCTGCTCAGCGCAGCGACGACGTCGACGATGACCCTGCGGATCCGGGCCTGCTGCTCGTTGCTGGCCGCTCCCTTGTCCGCATCCAGCTGCGCCAGGTGCAACGCTGGAATCAGCACCCGGTCGCAGTAGGCGGCGAGAGAGTCCTTCTTGAGGAACGCGCGCGCGTCGGCGATGATCTCATGCGGGTCGCCGGACAGTGCCCGTTGGTAGAACCTCTGCGGCAACGTCAGCGCCCGGCCGTTGCTCAGCAGCATCTCCAGAGCTCCCAGCGACTTCATGTGCCGCCCGGCTACCACGAGGCACAAGGTCAGTGGAGTCGACAGGATCAGCCCGGCGGGGCCCCACAACGCGCTCCAGAAGATGGTTCCGACCACGACGGCCAGTGGCGACAGTCCGGTCGCATGCCCGTACAAGTGCGGCTCCAGCAACTGGCCGGCCACGACGTCGAGCAGGATGAAGGCGCCCAGGGTCATCGCCGCCAGCGACCAGCCCGGATCGACGGCAAATGCCAGCGCGCTGGATAGAAGGGCGGCGATGCCGACTCCCACGTACGGGACGAAGCGCAACACGCCGGCCAGCGCGCCCAGCAGCATCGCCTGCGGAAGGTGAAGCAGGCTCAGGCTCAGCCAGACCGCGGCGGCGAAAGCCAGGTTGACCGCGAATTGGGAGACGAAGAAGCGCGAGAGCCGCGCACCCGCGTCGTTCAGCGCCAGTGTCGTCGCCCGGATATCGGTGGCGCCGGCGAGCCGGATGAACCGGTCGCGCAGCGATTCATGCTCGAGCAGGACGAAGACGAGGACGAGCAGCACGATGCCAGTCGTCTCGATCGGCCCCCAGAGCGAGGCCAGCAGCTTCCTGAGCTCAAGGGCATTCGAGGGGGCTGCGCGCGGCTCCAGCGCAACATGCTGGCTGCGCGGCGCCGAGGCGCGCTGCGCGAAAAGGGCCGCCTGATCGGGCGCCGCTTCGGGCGACTGTTGAAGCTCGATCACGCGGTTCACTTCGTTGGTCAGAACGCG
>DATBCI010000371.1:0-8315 GCA_036270555.1 Burkholderiaceae bacterium | reverse complement strand
TGGCCGCGCTGACAACCGCAGCCGCAGCTCACGCGAGCCGATGCTCCGATCTGATTCAGGCGTTCGGCGGTCAACTGGCGGACGTCCAGTGCTTCGAGAGCTCGGATTTGACGACGAACAACCCCGCCACCACTCCGGCCGACAATTCACTGCCGGGGCTGCCGCCGTTCGCGTTCACGCCGCAGACCGATCGATCGAAGATCGCGCCGGTCGCTGGCCAGGGAACGCCCATCACCAAGGCGGTGCCTGGTGTGCAATTGAATGCGCGCATCGCGAGCGACCCGACCGCAGAAGCGCGCTTCCTGTTGCGCCTGCCGGACGATTGGAACGGACGTCTGGTGGTCGCGGGGGCATCGGGCACCCGCAGCGAGTTCAACGGCGATTTCGCGTGGAGCGATTACGTCGTACAGGAAGGCTACGCGTATGCCTCGCAGAACAAGGGCGTTCTGAATCTGTTCCTGACCAGCGTGACCGGTGCCGGTGGACCCAACGACTGCCGCCTGAATCCATCCTCTCCCGTTTACGTGCACTTCTACGATGACGACGCCGGCCAGCAATTCACGCGCTGGCGCCAGTACATGGTCGCGGCGGCGACGCTTGCCCGCCATGGCGTTGCGGCCCACTACGGGCACGGGCCGCGCTATACGTATGCAGTGGGCACCTCTAACGGCGGCTACCAGGTGCGCCGCGCCGTCGAAACGGCGCCGGATCTGTTCGACGGCGGCGTCGATTGGGAGGGCACATTCGTCGACCGTAACGCACCCAATCTGCTGACCGATTTGCCTGCGGGCGTGCTGAATCTTCCCGACTACATCAGCTCGGGTTACAACGCCGCGAGCACGGCCGCCAGGAACCTGCTCGCCGCCGGCTACCCGCCGGACCTGCTGACCGGCCCTGCGGCCAAGCCGTCGCTGTGGAGCACTTATGCGGCAGACTTCTGGGAGGTGACGTTCTGCCAGTGGCAAAAGCGCCTCGACCCGACTTATGACACCTACGGCGCCGGTGCGGGTAACTACAACTATGTCGCGCGCCTGTCGGTGTCCAACGTAGGTGATCAGATGTCGGATTTCGCCACCACCGGCAGGATCCAGCGGCCGCTGATCACGGTCGCCGGAACCATGGACAGCCTGTTGCCGATCGACCACCATGCCCGCGCGTATGCGCGCAAGGTGCACGCGGCCGCCGGCGACGACGACCAGCCGCCCTACCGGCTGTACGAGGTACAAAACGGCAACCATATCGAGGCCTACAAGGCCACCTTCCCTCAGTTGGAACTGATCGAACCGCACGCGCAGCACGCGTTCGATCTGCTGGTGCAGCACGTGGAGCTCGGAGCGGCGCTGCCGGCCGATCAATGCGTCCCGCGCGGCGGTGCGATCACCGATCCGCCCGCGCAGCCGGGGCACTGCAAGATGCTGCAGGCGCCATAGCCGGGGCGACGACCACGCTCCATTTGAGCCGCGCTCGCCGTGCGCCATCC
Source organism: Burkholderiaceae bacterium (assembly GCA_036270555.1). Lineage (GTDB taxonomy): Bacteria > Pseudomonadota > Gammaproteobacteria > Burkholderiales > Burkholderiaceae_F > VBCK01. The sequence goes on along the minus strand of DATBCI010000371.1, from coordinate 6,835 downwards.
CCCGTAGGAAATTTCGGTGGCGACTATGCGCGAGTCGTTGAAATAACCGGTTAACGAAGCCGGGTGATATCAACGACGCCCGTGTCGATGTTGTGCGGTACCGATTGACGCTGCGCTTCGTCGGCGTAGCCTGAGCGCGCTGTACTGCACGACATGCGATTGACCGCTCTCGGGATGGTCGAGCTGCATCGGAGCCGCGCTCAAAGCTTGCATCTCCAGGGTGAACCAACATGGGTCTCCCATGAGACCGATCAGGAGGTTGCCATGAGAGCTAACCGAACACCTCTCGTATCGATGATCGTACTGGTCGTCGCCATGGTCGCAAGCCTGTGGAGCCCTCCGGTGAAAGCGCAATCCAACGGTCCCGTTTTTCAGGTCGACCCGTTCTGGCCAAAACCGCTTCCACACAATTGGGTGACGGGCGAAGTCGGTGGCACCTGCGTCGACTCGCAGGACCACGTGTTCATCGTGACGCGCGGGTTCCAGACCGGTGGACTGGTCTCGCCGGAGGGCGTCGGAGGCAAGCCGGAAAAATCGACCGCATCTCCCCCGGCGATCGAGTTCGATCCGGAAGGCAACGTCGTCAACTCCTGGGGTGACCCATCGATCGTCGCGAGCGGCCCGAACGCCGGCAAGAATCTCGTCTTGCCCAATGGCATCCACGGTTGCTTCGTGGACTACCAGGACAATGTCTGGATCGCGGGCAATGGCGACGGCGTTGTCCAGAAGTACTCGCACGACGGCAGCACAATGCTGCTTCAGATCGGAACCAAATTTGTCTGTGATAACGGAACGGCGGCCGGCGGCGCGTGCGGAAATATCGGCCTGACCGGCAACAGCACGACGCTGCTGAACGATCCGGCGGACATCGCGGTGGATCCGACCAACGGAGACGTCTACATCGCCGATGGCTACGGTAACCACCGCGTCGTCGTTTTTGACAAGAGCGGAAATTACCTCAGGCAGATGGGTGGGGTCGGCACCGGCACAGGGCAGTTCACCGCAGGCGACGGTGGCCATCCACATTGCGTGGTGATCGGCAAGGACGGACTCGTGTATGCCTGCGATCGCGGCCAGGATCGAATCAACGTGTACAAGAAGGACGGTACCCCGGTCGCGGAAATTCCCGTCATCCCCGGAACTGCCGCACTCGGGACGGCCGGTTCGGCCTGGGACGTCGATTTCTCTGCCGGTCGCCAGCAGACCTTCATGTACGAGTCCGACGGAGGCAACGAGGTGGTGTGGATCTTCAACCACGCGGCGGCTCTGGCCGGTCTTCCGAACGCAATACTCAGTGGCTTCGGGCGGCCCGGTCACATGGCCGGCGAATTCACGTTCCTGCACATGATGGCCGTGGACTCGCGCGGCAATCTGTACGCCGGCGAGACGATCGGCGGCAGGCGCATTCAGAAATTCCGGTTGCAGGGCGACGATTGACCGATTCGCCAGGTGAGGCGGCGGCCGGCGCAACTTTGTCTCGTTCGGACCGCCGCCGCCGGGCACGAGCACCCACAAGAACAACGCCCGGACGACCGAGGATGACTTGACAGGACCTGCGGCCGGCCGCTGCGCGCGGTCCTTGTGGCTGATCGCTTTATGGTGTGTTCTGGTCGGCCCGCGAGCGGCTCTGGCCAACGGCGCCGATCTGCCTGCCGAAATCCCATTACAGGGATTCGTCAAGCCCGAGAAGGATCACCTTCATCTGCTGGTCAGGGTGCCGCTGGTGCTGCTCACCAGCTTCGCGCTGCCCAAGCGGGGGCCGGGTTACCTGGATCTGGCCAACATCGACCCGGCGCTGCAGCGAGCCACGGCATCAAGCGGTCGTCAGATCGAGCTGCGTGAGGATGGCGCGCTGCTGGTCCCGGATCAGCTCGAGGGGCGGATCTCGCTGCTGTCCGATCACTCGTTTCAGAGTTACCAAGCCGCCTTCGACCACCTGAACAGTCCGCCTTTGCCGCCGGAGACGGACCTTTTCTGGAATCAGGGGTTCTTCGACGTTCAGCTCGACTATCCGATCCGATCGGCTCGATCACACTTCTCGATCGACACCAACATCGCCCCTGAGCTCGGGCAGCGCTTGAAACTGCAGCTCGAGTTCCTTCCGGTCGACGGTCCGCCGCTTCACTACCGGCTGCCGGGCCGCTCGGGCCGGATCGCACTCGATCCCCGGTGGTACGAAGCGGCCTGGTTGTTCGTCAAGCTGGGCTTCTTCGATGGATTCGCGTTCGATCGTCTGGTGTTCCTCGTTTGCCTGGTTGCGCCCTTCCGCCATTTCCGCAGTTTGCTGGCGGTGGTGCTGGTGTTCAGTGCAACGCAAGCGCTGTCATCGACTGCCGTCGCCGTGAGTTCTTCAGCGGATAGCCCCTTCCTGACGGCGCTGTCCAGCGCAACGCTGGCGGCTGCGATCGTGCTGCTCGCGCTCGGCAACCTGGCGACACCCAGTTTGCGGCGCCGCTGGTTCGTGGGTGCCATCGTCGGGGCCGGCGCCGGCTTTGGCCTCGGCGAACAGCTGGCCGACGCGCTGCAATTCGCCGGGTCGAGCACCGTCGCGTCTATCGGCGCCTCTGACGTCGGCAGCGCGCTGGCACAGGTCGTCACGCTGGCGTTCGTGCGGGCGGCACTGCGGCTGCTGTTGAGTCGCAGGGTCGGAGCAGCGTTTGGCCTGGTGGTGCTGTCTGCGATCCTGGGGCACATGGCGTGGCACTGGATGGTGGACCAAGGCCATGAGTTGCTGCACCAGTTCTCTCATGGTGGTCTGTCCGCCTCGCTCAACACGGCCGCGCCATGCATCGTCGCTGGGCTGTTGGTGGGTGCGGTGGCCTTCTTTCTGCCCCGCGGCTTCGGCGCAGCGCCCCTGCCGTCGCTGCGCACCGCGCTGTACGGGCGGGCCGACGAGCATCGCAACTGACGGACGGCCAGCCGGGCCTCACTTAAGTGGCTTTGCGGCGGAGTGATAAAGTGCCGCCTTTCGCCAACAGGCGCCCACCCGCGGGCGCGCGCCGAAGCCCGGTGTTGCGATGGCGTACTTTGGCGCGACCAATCGAGTCTGATCGTGAATTTGCGTTTCTTGCTCCCTTTTGCTGCCGCGCTCGTGCTGGTCGGCTGTCTCGGTAACAGCGGCAGCTCCGCGCCACCTCCCGCCGACATCAAGCCCGTCGCGGGCGACGGCATCGCCGGAATTACGTGGTCGCCCCAGCTCGGGGTCACCTATATAGCGTTTGGAGCCACCAATCCGGCACTGACCTCGCTGAATTGGACTGACACGGGCATCGGCGGCTTCGCGCTGCTGAATGGGGGCACCTCCTCGGTGCCACCGGCCTTGTTGTGCAACAGCTTCGCCGCTATCTCGCCCAATGGCCTGGCCTATTACTTCACGGTCGATGCACACACCGGCACCTCTCCGGGCGGGAGCGGAAGCCCGACCATCACGGTGACGCCGCGCCCGTCGGGCGGTGCCGGAACCTGGAGCGTAGGAACACCCGTCGGCAGTCACATCAACGGCGTTGGCTACGCCGCGTTCACGACCTGTCAACCCAGCGGCCTGCCGACCGGTGTCTACGCCGCCGTCGGCGCGGGCGGCGCAATCTTCTCCAGCAGCGACGGCAAGACCTGGACGCCCCGCTCCCCGGCCAATTTCACGACCGACCTGTACGCCGCGGCGTCGTTCACCGCCAATATCAACCTGGCACCGACGATATTGCTGGTCGCAGTCGGAGCGAACGGCGCGGTGATCCGCAGCAATGACGGCGTCAATTGGACTCCCACCATCACCGGCAGCCCCGCCATTCCGGCCTTGCGTGCAGTCTCCTCCGCCGGCAGCAACTTCGTAGCCGTCGGCGACAACGGATATATCCAGACCAGCGCCGACGGAGTGAACTGGGTGATCCGCCCATCGAACACCACAGCCAATCTGCACGGGGTGGACTGCGTGAGCAGCACCTGTATTGCGGTCGGGGATGCCGGCGTTGCCGATATCTCCCTCGACACGGGCACCACCTGGTTCGTCAACGTGCTCGGCAACGGCACTTCGACGCTGCGCTCCGTGACATACGGGAATTTCGATAACAACGTAACCGGAAGCAACGTCATCGGAGTGGGCGGAACCACGACCATCAATACCTGGGTGGTCGTGGGTGACAACGGCGCCGCGTTCCAAACGAACAATTTCACTTCCGATGCCGCTGCGATCATCTGGACTCCAACGCCGATCGCCAGTGCCGCTGACCTGCTGGCCATCTCGTACACGACCCAGTTCGTCGCGATCGATTCGGCCGGCAACGCGTTCGCCAGTCAGACCGCGATTGAGGGGACCTGGTCGGCGCCGGTTGCGACCGGCATTCCCGATCCGGTCTCGGTGGCAACGAACCAGCACGGCTATGTGCTGGTCGGCAGCGCGGGCGACAACGCCAGTTCGTTCTAAAGGTCAACCCGTGACGAGCCGGTAGCCGACGGCCGTCTCGGTCAGCAGATAGCGCGGCCGGGCCGGATCGGCTTCGAGCTTGCGCCGCAGGTGGCCCATGTAGATCCGGGTGTAATGCTCGTGCTCGACATGCGACGGTCCCCACACCTCGCGCAGGATCTGGCGGTGGGTCATTACCCGGCCCGCATTGGTGGCCAGCAAGGTCAGCAAGCGGTACTCGATCGGCGTCAGCCGCACGACCTCGCCGGCTCGCTTGACGCGGCGTGCCGAGAAATCGATTTCGATGTCGCCCGCTCTAAAGACGGGCTCGCCCGGCTCGGTGCGCCCGCGACGCCGGGCCAGGGCACGCACGCGCGCCAACAGCTCGCCGATTCCGAACGGCTTGGTCAGGTAGTCATCGGCGCCCGCGTCCAGCGCCTGGATCTTGTCCTTCTCCTCTCCACGAGCCGATAGCACCAGGATAGGAGAGCTGGACCAGGCCCGCATCGAACGCACCAGTTCGATGCCGTCGCCGTCGGGCAACGCCAGATCCAATACGACCAGATCCGGCCGGCGGGTCGCGGCCTCGGACAGGCCCTCCTTCAGGGTTCCCGCCTCGATCACGCGCCAGCTCTCCGACTCGAGCGCGGTGCGAACGAAGCGCCGGATCTGTGGTTCGTCCTCGACCACGATTGCCATCGGGGCTGAGCTCATTCGCCTCCGGCTCCATGGCTGCCCACCGTGGCCGCATCGGTCACGGGACTTTCTTCGGGAATCCCCGGCGGCTCGCGGCGCGGCAGAGTGACACGGAAGCAGGCCCCGCCGCCAGGCTCGGGCTCGGCGACCAGCGAGCCGTGATGAGCCTGCACGATGGCGCGCGCCAACGCGAGTCCCAGTCCTACGCCCGGCCGCGCATCTTCACGGTGGCCGCGCTCGAACGCCTCGAATACCGCCACCTCGCGGCCCGGCGGCAGCCCCGGGCCGTTGTCGCAGACATGCACGGTCAACTGATGAGGCTGGGTATGCGCCTCGACCCGGATGCGACTGCCCGGCGGCGTGTACTTGGCAGCGTTCTCGAACAGGTTCGCGAACACGCGTTCCATCAACAGCGCGTCGTATTGGACCAGCGGCAGGTCGGCCGCCAGGTCGACCTGAACCATGTGTCGGGTGAGCGCGCCCTGCAATGAGGCCAGCGCGGTGCCGACGGTCTCCTCCAGCGCATTCCAGCTCAGGTTCAGCCGTGTAGCGCCGGCGCTCAGGCGCGCCATTTCGAGCAGATTCTCGAGCATGCGCGAGATGCGCCGGGACTGCTCGACCAGTGCCCGGGCCGTCTCGTTCTGCGATTCGGACAGGGCCGCCGGCTGCAACAGCAGCGACTCGGCCAGGCCCATCAACGCGGCCACCGGCGTGCGCAGATCGTGCGACAACGACGACAGCACGGTATTGCGCAACCGCTCGGTTTCGATCGTCATGGCCGCCTGGCGCGCCACCTCCACGTAGTGCACGCGCTCCAGCGAGATGCCGATCAGCGAGGCGAACGTGTCGAGCTGCTGGCGCATCTCCGGTACCTGCAGCAACCGCCGCGAGCGCGGCTTCAGCACCAGTACGCCGCGCACCCGCATCGGGGCCCGCAGCGGCAGGTACAGGCACTTGGAGCCGGCGAGCGTATCGGTGTCCAACCCCGCCGGCGCGCCGCGATCGAAGCTCCATTGCGCGGCGCCCAGCTCGACTTCCTCCGGCATCTGGGCCGGCGCTTGCAGCCTGCCGCCAGCATCCGGCAGCAGCACGGCAACCTGCGACTGGAAGGTCGCGGCCACCGCGGTCTGAGCGCGCTCCACGATCGGCTCCAGCTCCAGTTGCGAGGACAGCTCACGGGCGAACTCGAACAGCACGCGAGCCCGCTCCTCGCGCGATTGCGATACGCGGGCCGAATAGCGCAGCCCGGCCGTCAGTTGACCGACCAGGAGCCCGGCAGCCAGCATCACTCCAAACGTGACCAGCTGCTTCGGATCGCTGACCGCCATCGAGTAGTACGGCAGGACGAAAAAAAAATCCAGAAGACCGACGCCCAGCACCGCGGTCACCAGCGCCGGACCGCGGCCCAGACGCAGCGCCGCCGTGACGGTCGCCAGCAGGTACAGCATCACCACATTGGCCAGATCGACCCGCGAGCGCAACGGCACCAACAGCAGCGTCAAGGCCCCGCATAGAGCCACGGCCCAGCCGTATCCGGTCCGGTCGACCGTTCGAGCTGCCTGCTGGTCGACCGCCTTCGAGCGCGCTTCGCGCGCCGCTTTGCCGGGCACCTCGGTGCGGGCCACGAAAAAGATGTCGGCGTCCGGCAGCCTGCGCGCAAGCCGGATGCTCAGGGCTGCGAGGTTCGGCAGCGCATGAAACTCGCGCCGCCCGATCACGATGCGCGACACGTTGTTGCGA
>DATBCI010000370.1:0-7248 GCA_036270555.1 Burkholderiaceae bacterium | reverse complement strand
TCTCCGGTGGCCAGATCGATCGCGTCGTCGGCCTTCTTTGCATAGCTCGCGACTTCGGTCGCGCCACGCGCCAGCAACTGGGTGACCTGCTCGCCTTGCCGCAGGTCAGGGTTATTCAGGTCGCTGCCGATCGCGGTCAGCCTGCCGCGCAGGGTCACCCGTTCCTGCTGCACGCGCTTGGCGTCGAAGTTGCCCAGCACGGTGAACAGGCGGTATACCTCGCCGCGCACCGTCGCGATCCGGCCTTCGATTGCACTGACCGCGGCGCGCACCGGCAGACAGCGGGTGGTCAGCTCGTCCTCCGCCACGCGTTGCTGGTGCATCGCCACGAACGAGATCACCACCACCACGCCCATCAGCATGATGGCGACGGCCGGACCCAGCAGCATCTTGTGAAGGATCTTCATTTTTCCGGTTTGGCTGAATCAGGTGCGACCGACCGCGCTGGCGGATGACCGCCAGCGCCCGCTCAATGCTTGCTCGGTGTTCGCTCAGTGCTTGTACACGCCGCCGCACACGACGGTGTCTTCCAGACGCTCGCAGTACATTTCCTTCGGCTCGATCTTGCGCGTCACCGGATCGGTGAACTTGTATTCCTGCCAGAAGGTGGGCTGCTTTTGCGCCAGTTCGACGCGCTCCTTGACGAACAGCTTGCCGTCGATGTCCTTCAGATCGATCAGGTTGTGGCCGACCTGCTTCTCATTGGCGCCGTGCGCCAGCACGGTCCCGTCCAGTCCATAGACGACCAGGTACAGGTCACGGTCGACGAACTTCTTGTTGGTGATCTCCGCGTAGGCCTTTTCCTTGCCATTGGCCTTCACGAAGGCCACGCCCTTCTTGACCATGGCCACCGCCTCGTCCTTCGAGGCGAAATCGGTCTTGGCCAGGGCCGGACCCTGAGCGGCGAGCGCGGCCACGGCCAGCGCGGCGCCTATGCATTGGAACAACTGCTTCATCGTTATCTCCTGGGTGAAAGTTGGTGGGTGCCCGCACCCGAAGCCGGCGCACTCATCTCATACTCAATTATTTTTCTGCAGAGACCTTGACAATGCGTCGAGGAAGTGCACAAAAGCGGCCCGTTTGTCGCTCAAGTGAACCGCGCGGGGATGCCGGACCGGTGCGAGGCGGGTGCCTCGACTGGGATGGTCCGTTCTTACCAGTTCTTCAGCTTGGCCCGCAGGCGGGCGACCGCCTGGCTGTGCAGCTGGCACACGCGCGACTCGGTGACACCCATCACCGAGCCGATCTCGCGCAGGTTCATGTCCTGCTCGTAGTACATGCTCATCAGCTGCCGCTCGCGCTCGGGCAGCTCTTCGATCGCACCGACCAGGGCGTTGCGGAATCGCTTGTCGCGCAGGATCTCGGAGGGATCGGCACCGTCAACCGCCACGTGCCGCTCCAGGTAGTCGTCGTCGTCGCTGCCACCGCCCAGGTCATCGAAGTACAGCAACTGGGCGCCGCGCGCGTCGTTCAAGGTCTCCTGGTACTGCCCGACCGAAAGTCCCATTTCGCCGGCGATCTCGGCCTCGGCTGGCGCGCGCTGCAGGCGCTGCTCGAGACGGCGTATCGCATTCTCGATGTCGCGCTGACTCTTGCGCGCCGAGCGTGGCAGCCAGTCTCCGGCGCGCAGCTCATCGAGCATCGATCCGCGAATCCGGCTGGCCGCGTACACCTCGAACTGGGTTCCGTGAGTCTCCTCGAAGCGGTTGACCGCGTCCATCAGTCCGATCATCCCGGCCTGAATCATGTCGTCCAGCTCGACGTTGGCCGGCAGCCTGGCGATCATCTGGTGTGCGATCCGGCGCACCAGCGGCGCATACTGCTTGGCGAAGTCGTTCTGGCGCTCGAGCGTGCCGCGCGCGTTGTAGACAAAAGCCTCGTTCTTCAAGAAACGGTCTCCAGGGCCGTGCCAACCCGCTCGCTGTGCTCACGCGCGCTGCGGCAGCGCACTTGACGCACCAGATGCCGGATCGCCGAAACGTCGTGCACCCTTCCGGCGTCCGACGTTCTGGCGCTCAATTCCCGCGCGCCATCTGCGGCCAGCGATGAAAGCAGCCTACCGGCGCGGTCCGGGTCCGTACCCTGGAAAAGAAGCCGAAAAGCGTCGATGTCCACCATGCTCAGAAGCCAGCCCATCATCTCAATGGCATCACGGTCGCCGCCGGATCCGGCGCCAGACACCACGATCGCGTCGGAGATGCCTTGGCCAGCGCAGAAACCTGTCAGAACGCGCGCATGCCGCGCCGGCAGCACCAGCACGGCGCAATCGGCCGCCGCCGCCAGCGCACGCACGCCGGCCTCGAAGCGGCGCGTGCGGTCGGGAGTGCGTCCGTCCTGCTCGAGCGCTCGTGCCGCGGGAAGAATCCTCAAGTTGACGCCGGCCGGCACGCAGGCATCCAGCGGCGCACAGTCGCCGCTCAATGCATGCGCCAGGTCGTAACGAGCGCGCAGTCCGAATGCGGCGGCCACCTGCGCCCGGGCTGCATCGACCACCAGCGTGCGGGCGCCCTGCTCGACGCAGGCGCGCGCCAGGTCGGCCAGCCATGCGCAATCGGGCCGGTCCTGCCCCGGCGGCAGCAGCACGGGCAGCCAGTGCGGCTCCGCGGGCGCGAACAGGCGCCTGAGACCGGCCGCCTGATCCTGTCGGACGGGCACCGGATTCTTATGGGTTCGCGCCTGCATCAGGCCGGCACGCCGCCCTGCATTTGGCCGGCCAAGGCCTGCGCTTCCTCGTTGCCGAGAGTGAACGGCGAGGTCGACGGCTTGAGCGCCACGTGCGCAATCAAGCGTGCGCCGGCCGGATGCCAGTCCTCCGGCACACGCTGTCCATTGGTCAGACCGTACAGCGTCATTCGATAGCGCAGCAGGCAATCGACCGCGCCACCGATGCGAGCAGCCTCGTCCAGCTTGGTCAGGATCGAGCCCGCGGCATCCGAAGCGCGCCAGGCGCGCGCCACCTCGTCCAGGGTCTCGGCCTGCGAGGCCGCGTTCAGCAGCAGGATGCGCCGGATCGGCTGCAGGTTGAAGCGCGCCGCGTTCAACGTGCCCAGCATTTCTTCCAGGCGCTCGTCGCGCTGCGACAAGCCGCAGGTATCGATCAGCACGAGGCGCTTGCCTTGCAGCGACGACAGCAGCTCGCGCAAGGTGGCGCCATCCTGCGCAACGTGCGTCGGCACCCCGAGGATGCGCCCATAGCTGCGCAACTGCTCGTGCGCTCCGATGCGGTACGAATCCAGCGTGATCAGCCCGAGTTGCGCGGAGCCGTGGCGCACGGCAAAGCGCGCGGCGAGCTTGGCCACGGTCGTGGTCTTGCCCACCCCGGTCGGCCCGACCAATGCGATGGCGCCCTGGTTCTCCAGCAGTCCGTCCGCGGCTGGCGCGCAACGCAGGTTGCCGGTAACCACCTGGTGCAGCCAGGAGTCCATCCCGACGATGTCGTCAGTGGCTGGAGCGTGGGCCGCCACACGGCGCGACAGCTCAGGCGAGAAACCGGACATCAGCAAACGGGTCATCACGCGTGTGGCTGCCGTATTGCGCGGCGCGGGCGCCTCCCCCGTCGCGCGCGGCCGGTTCAGGGCGATGTTCGATTCGAGCGCCGCGATCCGATCCGACAGCGCAGCGCGCAGCGAACGCAGCTCCGTCATCACGCGCGTGTCATCGCGCTCGACATCGATCGGCGAACTGAGCGCCTGCGTCTGCAGCGACGCCGGCATCGGCCCGGCGGCGGGTGCCACCTGCAGCGTCACCGCGGGCTGCGGAGCGCTCGGCGGCGCCGGCGGGCCAGCCGGGCGCATCGGGGGCGCGGCCAACGAACTGGGCGCGGTTGCCGCAGCAACTGTCGCTTCAGCGGCTGTTTCCTCATCGAACATCGAGCCCTGACGGAACACGGCAGGCGACGCGGCGGCCTGCGAGGCGGCGGGCTGCAGCGGCGCCGCCGGCTGTGGCGAGGCTGCGGCCGGCCGCGCCCGGCGCGCGGGCGCCGGCTGCGATGCCGCGGGCGCGGCGGGCGCCGGTGAGGCGACTCGTGCGAATCGCGCCGGAGCCGACGTCACGGGCAGTGGCTCGAATGCCTCCGAATCGGACTCGAAGGCGTCCGCGTCGAGTTGCGCGCTGGCCACTTCGTGGTACATCGCCACACCGCCTCGCGGGGATGCCGGTTCAGGGCGGGTCAGCGCAGCTTCAGAGCGAGGTGGCGCAGCCTCAGAGCGAGCCGGCGCCGGTTCAGGGCGCGCCGCAGCCCGTGCTCGCGGCGTCGCTTCGCGCACATCAAGCCGCGTGCGAACCGGAGCGGCCGGCGTCTGGCGGCGGATGAAGTCCTGGAACGATTCGCTCGCATCGGCCTCGTTGGAGCGAGCCCGCTCGCGTGCAGGCGCGCTCGCGCGCGGCGCGGAGCCGGGTCGGTCCGCCTCCTCGACCAGAGCCTGCATCGAATCGGCCGCCGCCGCGACGATCTCGATGCGGCCGGGTCCCAGCCGCTTGTTCGAAAGGATCACGGCATCGTCGCCCAGCTCGCGCCGCACCCGGTCCAATCCTTCGCGCACGGTGCTCGCGATGTATCGCCTGAAGCTCATCGTGTTCTCCCTTCGTAGCAGCAGATCCTGACAATCCGGTGACTGAGCATTGGGTTAATCAAGCGGGTGCTCCCAGTACGGTGCTGACCCGTATCGTGCTGCTCTCCGGCACCTCGGCGTGGCCCAGCACGCGCAGGCGCGGCGCCGAACGCCGCAGCAGACGAGTCAATGGCATGCGCAGCCGGTCCGGCACCAGCAACGTCGGATTCAGGCCGACATCCTCCTGGCGCTTGGCGGCGATGGCGGCCCCGCGCTGCAGCAGGTCGACCAGCCCCGGCTCGAACGCGGGCACCTCGTTGGCCCCGCCCATCGATTGCGTGAGCACCTTTTCCAGCTCCGGATCCAACGCGATGACGGGCAGCTCGGTGGCGTTGCCGAACAGCGACTGCGCGATCGACGCGCGCAACGCGGTCCGAACCTGGGCGGTGAGCTCCAGCGGATCCGTGGTGCGGGTGGCGGCATCGGCCAGCGTCTCGACAATCGTGCGCACGTCGCGGATATGCACTCCCTCGTCGAGCAGGTTCGACAGCACTTTCTGCAGCGTCCCGAGCGGCAGCAGCTTCGGCACCAGATCCTCGACCAGCTTGGGCTGCAGTTTGCCGGTGTGATCGAGCAGCGCCTGCGCTTCGGCGCGCCCCATCAGCTGTCCGGCCTTCGACAGCAGCAGGTGATTGACGTGGGTGGCGACCACCGTGGCGCAATCGACCACGGTGTAGCCCAGTACCTGGGCCGACTCGCGCGTGCGCGAGTCGATCCAGACGGCAGGCAGGCCGAAGGCCGGATCGCGGGTCGCCGTGCCGGGCAGCGGCTGCGTGACGCCACCCGGGTTGATCGCGAGCCACAATCCGTTGAAAGCTTCGCCTTCCCCGATCACGACCCCTTTGAGCAGCATCCGATACTGGCTCGGCTTCAGCTCCAGGTTGTCGCGGATATGCACCGGTGGTGGCAGGAATCCGATGTCCTGCGCGAATTTCTTGCGGATCGCTTTGATCCGCTTCAGCAGTTCGCCGTCGGCGTTCTGATCGACCAGCGGAATCAGGCGGTACCCGACCTCCAGCCCCAGCACGTCGACCGGCACAATGTCATCCCAGCTGGCCTCCGGCGCCGCCTGCTCGGGCTTGGCAGCCTCCGCCTGCGCCTTGGTCTGCAGCGCGCGTTGCTCGCGCAGCCACAGCCAGCGAGCGCCGTATGCGCAGCCCGAGGCCAGCGTCAGAAAAACCAGCCAAGGCATTCCAGGGATCACGCCCAGCACGAACAGGATCGCCGCTGTGATGCCCAGGGCGCGCGGCGTGCCGAACAGCTGATCGACGATCTGGACGCCGACATCGGTGTCCTCGCGACCGACGCGCGAAACGATCAAGCCGGCGGCGATCGAAATCACCAGCGCCGGGATCTGCGCCACCAGGCCGTCGCCGATCGTCAACATCACATAGTTGCCCACCGCCGCCGTGAAGGACAGGTCGTGCTGGAGCATGCCGATCGCCAGGCCTCCGATCACGTTGATGAACATGATCAGGATGCCCGCCACCGCGTCGCCTCGCACGAACTTGCTGGCGCCGTCCATCGCGCCGAAGAAGTCCGCTTCCTGGGCGATCTCGGTGCGCCGCCGGCGCGCCTCCTTGTCGTCGATCGCGCCGGTGTTCAGGTCCGCGTCGATCGCCATCTGCTTGCCCGGCATCGCATCGAGCGTGAAGCGCGCCGCCACTTCAGCGATCCGGCCGGCGCCCTTGGTCACGACGATGAAGTTGATCACCACCAGGATCGAGAACACGATCAGTCCGACCGCGAAATTGCCGCCGATCACGAAGTGGCCGAACGATTCGATCACCTTGCCGGCCGCGGCGGGTCCCGTGTGCCCCTGCGTCAGCACCGCACGCGTGGACGCCACGTTCAGCGACAGCCGCATCAGCGTCGTCAGCAGCAGCACCGTAGGGAATGTCGCGAAATCGAGCGGGCGGCGCGTGTAGGCGGCCGCCATCATCACCACCAGTGCCAGCGCGATGTTGAACGTGAACAGCAGGTCGAGCAGGAACGGCGGCAGCGGGATGATCATCATGGCCAGCACCATGAAGATCAGCAGCGGCACTCCCAGCGACCGCCACGGCACGTTGCGCAACAGCGGATGGTCGAAAACAGCGGCGAGCCCGTTCATCGGTCAGGTCCTCCAGTTCATGCCACCGCCCTCGGCTCAAAGGGGTCCAGGCCCGGCGGAATCTCGATCTCGTCTGGCTGCTGTGGACGCTGGCCCTGGCCGTCGCGAAAGCGCCTGAGCTGATACACGTAAGCGAGGACCTGGGCGACCGCCGTATACAGCGCGGCCGGTATCTCGGCGCCAATCTCCACGTGGCGGCACAGCGCACGCGCCAGCGGCGGCGCCTCCAGGGTCGGAACGCCGTTCTCGCCGGCCAGTTCGCGGATGCGCTGGGCCACCGCGCCCATCCCCTTGGCGACCACGACCGGAGCGCGGTGCCGGTCCTGCAGGTATTTCAGCGCGACCGCGAAGTGGGTCGGGTTCGTGACCACGACGTCGGCCTTGGGCACGGCCGCCATCATCCGCTTGCGCGCCATCTCCCGCATGGCACGCCGCACGTTCTGCTTGATGCGCGGGTCGCCCTGGCTTTCCTTCTCCTCCTCGCGCGCCTCCTGCAGCGTCATCCGCAACATGTTGCGGTAGCGC
>DATBCI010000369.1:0-4197 GCA_036270555.1 Burkholderiaceae bacterium | reverse complement strand
GGGCCGGCTGATCGTCGTGACCTGGCGCGACATTCCGGCCCAGGTGATCGTCAAGCGCGGGCGCGAGACGGCGCGCGCTCCCCTGTCGGACCGCTTCCAGATGGCGATCGACCGCGCCGCGATGCGCGCCGGCAAGGGCAGCTCGGATGCTTACCTGGCCGATTGGAAGCGCAGCGAACCGCGCGCCTGCAGCGACGAGATCGAGCAGGAAGCGCGCGCCGAAGCCGACCGCCTCGAGGCACGCTACACCGACGCTGACCTGGAGCGGCTGATTCGCTCGCGCGGTCTGGACGGCCCGGCTCAGCCCGGCGAGGAGTAGTCGTGATCGCGATGCGCCGTTGGTCGGTGCGCCACGCGCGCGCACTGGAGATGACGTATCAGATCCTGGAGCGGGTTTTCGTTGCGCTGGATCCGCTGTGGCGCCTGCTGGGCTATCAGCGGGTCGAGACGCCCGTGGCGGTGGTGGAGCGCGTGGTCAAGGGATTTCTGTTCGACTGCCAGATGTGCGGTCAGTGCGCGCTCAGCAGTACCGGCATGTCCTGCCCGATGAACTGCCCGAAGAACCTGCGCAATGGCCCATGCGGTGGAGTTCGCGCCAACGGAAATTGCGAGGTGCGGCCGGAGATGCCCTGCGTCTGGGTGCTCGGCTTCGAGGGCAGCCGCCGCATGCGCGATGGGCAGGCCGCGATCCGGCTGGTGCAGCCGCCGGTGGATCGCCGGCTGCAGGGGCGGTCTTCCTGGCTTGCCGTGGCCCGCGAGCGGGCCGAGGCATCCCGCTGACAGCCACCCCATGATCTTCGACGACGAGCCGGTCCCCGGCTATCCCCTGCCGATCCTCGCCGGCCACTCCTCGCCCGGTCGCCTGGAGCGCGTGCTGCGCGCGGGCGTGTTCGCGGTGACCACCGAGCTCGATCCTCCCGACTCGGCGGATCCGGAGGAGGTGTACCGCCGCGCCCGCGTATTCGACGGCTACGTGGACGGCATCAACGCCACCGACGGCAGCGGTGCCAACTGTCACATGTCGAGCCTTGCGGTGTGCGCGCTGATGACGCGGGTCGGTTACGCCCCCGTGATGCAGATCTCGTGTCGCGACAAGAACCGGATCGCGATCCAGGGCGACATCCTGGGCGGCGCGGCGATGGGGGTGTGCAACATCCTGTGCCTGAGCGGCGACGGCGTGCAATCGGGCGACCATCCTCAGGCCAAGCCGGTGTTCGATCTGGACGCGCTGTCGCTGTTGCAGATCGCCCGCATGCTGCGGGACGAAAAGCACTTCCAGAGCGGACGCAAGCTCACCTACGCGCCACGCGTATTCCTGGGCGCGGCCGAGAACCCGTTCGCTCCGCCGTTCGAGTGGCGCGCCGACCGCCTGGCCAAGAAAGTGGCCGCGGGCGCCCAATTCATCCAGACCCAGTACTGCTTCGATGTCCCGATGATGCGCGAATTCATGGCGCGCATCCGCGATCTCGGACTGCTCGAAAAGGTGTTCGTGCTGGCGGGCGTCGGTCCGCTGAAGTCGGCCAAATCCGCCCAATGGATGCGCACGCACGTGGCCGGGACGCACATTCCCGATCCGGTGATTGCGCGCCTGTCCGGTGCTCGGGACCAGGCGGGCGAGGGACGGCGCTTGTGCATCGACCTGATCCACGAATTGCGCGAGATACCGGGCATCAGCGGCGTGCACGTGATGGCCTATCGGCAGGAGGAATCGGTGGCCGAGGTCATCGAACGCTCGGGCGTCCTCGGCGGCCGGGTCCCGTGGTCTCCGCAACGAGATCAACAACCGCAATTGGAGAGGTTTTCGTGACCGATACCGTTGTCAGCTCCGCCACCCGGGAGGTGGTGATTGGATTCGAACGGCCGTTCGTGATCATCGGCGAGCGCATCAACCCGACCGGCCGCAAGCTGCTGGCCGCCGAAATGGCCGCCGGCAATTTCGAGCGCGTCAAGTCGGACACGATCGCACAGGTCGAGGCCGGCGCGCACATGCTCGACGTGAACGCGGGCATTCCGCTGGCCGACGAGCCGGCCATACTGGCTCGCACCGTCGAGCTGGTGCAATCGCTGACCGACCTGCCATTGAGCATCGATTCGTCGATCGTGGCGGCGCTGGAGGCGGGGCTCAAGGTCTACAAGGGCAAGGCGCTGGTGAACTCGGTCACCGGAGAGGAGGAACGCCTCGAAAGCGTGCTGCCGCTGATCAAGAAATACGGCGCTGCGGTGATTGCGATTTCCAACGACGAAACCGGCATTTCCGAGGATCCGGACGTGCGCTTCGAGGTGGCGCGCAAGATCGTGCACCGCGCGGTTGACCATGGAATACCGGCATCCGACGTCGTGGTCGATCCGCTGGTGATGCCGATCGGCGCCATCGGCCAGGCGGGCCGCCAGGTGATGCGGCTGCTCCACCGCTTGCGCACCGAGCTGAAGGTCAACACCAGCTGTGGTGCCTCCAACGTCAGCTTCGGGTTGCCGAACCGCGAGGGCATCAACGCAGCGTTCCTGCCGATGGTGATCGCCTCCGGCATGACCTCGGCCATCACCAATCCGCTGCAGGAGGACCTGGTCAAAGCCATCATGGGGGCCGACGTGCTGATGGGTCACGATCCGCAGTGCGGGCGCTGGATCAAGCGCTACCGCGATCCGGCCGCCGGCGCCGAGGCGCAGGGCGGGCGCGGGCGGCGCGAGAGCCGGCGGCGCGCCTGAATTCGACCCCTGGGAGCGGACTCGTGAGTCGCGACGCGCTGATCGTATTCACCCCCTCGGGACGCCGCGGGCGCTTTCCGATCGGCACGCCGGTGCTGCAGGCGGCGCGCTCGCTCGGAGTGGACATCGACTCGGTGTGCGGCGGCCGCGGCATGTGTGGTCGCTGCCAGATCACGGTCAGCGAAGGCCAGTTCGCCAAGCACGGTGTCACCTCCAGCGTCGCCCACCTGAGCACGCAATCCGAGGTGGAACACCGTTATCGCGCCGAACGCGGGCTGCCGCAGGGGCGTCGCCTGTCGTGCTCGGCGCAGGTGCTCGGCGACCTGGTGATCGATGTGCCGCCGGAATCGCAGGTGCACCGCCAACTGGTGCGCAAGGGCGTCGAGGCGCGATCGATGGCGCGCGATCCGGTGGTGCGTCCGTATTACGTCGAAGTGCAGGGACCGGACATGCACGACCCTTCCGGCGATCTGCGGCGCCTGAAGGATGCGCTGGAGTTCGAATGGCGCCTGTCGGGCCTGGACTGCGATGTGCGAGCGCTGCAGCAGCTGCAACAGGCGCTGCGCAAGGGCAATTGGGCGGTCACCGTCGCCGTCCACCAGGCAAAGCAGATCCTGGCCGTGTGGCCGGGATTTCGGGACCGGATCTTCGGCATGGCGGTCGACGTTGGCTCGACCACCATCGCAGCCCACCTGTGCGACCTGGGCTCCGGCGACGTCGTGGCCTCGAGCGGAATCATGAACCCGCAGATCCGCTTCGGCGAAGACCTGATGAGCCGGGTCTCCTACGTGATGATGCACCCGGAAGCCGAACATGACCTGACAGCCGTGGTGCGTGGAGCGATCAACCAGCTGGCGCAGGAAGTGAGCGCGTCCGCCGGCATCGAGACACGCGACATCCTCGAGCTCACCTTCGTCGGCAACCCGATCATGCATCACCTGCTGCTCGGGATCAGCCCGATCGAGCTGGGCGGTGCACCGTTTACCCTGGCAACCGACGAATCGGTCACTTTGTGGGCCACCGAGCTGGATCTGCGGGTGCATCCGAATGCGCGGATTTATGTGCTGCCGTGCATCGCTGGCCACGTCGGTGCCGACACGGCGGGCATGATCCTGGCTGAAGCGCCCCATCTGAACGACGAGATGACGCTGTTGGTCGATGTCGGCACCAACGCGGAGATCGTGCTGGGCAACCGCAATCGGCTGCTTGCCTGCTCCAGCCCGACCGGGCCGGCCTTCGAGGGCGCCCAGGTCAGCGCTGGCCAGCGCGCGGCGCCAGGTGCGATCGAGCGCGTGCGAATCGATCGCGACACGCTGGAGCCGCGCTTCAAGGTCATCGGCTGCGATCTGTGGTCCGACGACCCGGGTTTCGCGCGCGCCTCCGCAGCGGTCGGCGTCACGGGCATCTGCGGCTCGGGCATCATCGAGGTGATCGCCGAGATGTTCCTGGCGCGCATTCTGGACACGGACGGTGACGCCGACCGCTGCGGAG
>DATBCI010000368.1:0-3168 GCA_036270555.1 Burkholderiaceae bacterium | reverse complement strand
TCTGTAGCTCTGGCTGAACTGGTCGAACTCCAGCACGCAGCGGCGCTGCTCCAGCAAAGTCGCTGCCAGCTCCGAGCCTTGAGCGAACACCGCGGTCAGCACGTCGCTGAATGCCGCCGGCTGCTGGAAGTACGGCCCCTGCAGGAACTCGAGCACCTTGTCGTAGCGCTCGTTGGGGTCCTGCGTTCGAAGGTACTGGAACCTGAACTGTTGCGTGCTGTTCTCGGGCTCGACCTCGCTGATCAGGACGACCACGGCGGGCGCAATCTCGTCGCCAGCCAACGTCGTAACCCGCGGTCGCATACCCGCCGACGGGCGACCGCCGTCCTGGCGCGCCGCCAACTGTCGCAGGCGGCACTGCCAACCCATGAATTCAGCCCGCAGCAACTCGGCCGCAGCGCGGGTCAACACGACGTTATTCGGATTGCGCGGCATCCAGCCCGATCGGCCCACCTCCCAGGTCACGTGCGACGTCGACCAGGGTTGTCCACAGGTAGGCACCGTAAGTGCTGTCGCACCAGATCCTATACCGGAGCGCCGGACCGAGCGCCTGCACCGCCACGGTGACGCTCACGCCGACCATCGACGTGAGCACCACGGGTCGCGCGGAAGGGTCGAGCGCCGCGAACTCGATGCTGCAGGTCTGCAACAGCAACTCGCCGGCCCGCTGGCCGGTCAGCACGAGCGCGGCGTCCTGGCGCAGCACCGGATATACGCCGGCCCCAGGCGCAGCCGCGTCCAGCCGCGCGCAATGGGCGCCACCCTCGACGTCCTCGACCAGGAATTCGGTGCGCCCGAGGCGCGCCACCAGGCCGCCGCCGGCCAGCGCCGCCCATTGATTCGGCTGCGCCGGTATCGATATCGACAGCTGCTGCAGCCAGGCCGGCGCCCCCGGCCCTTTGAAGCCGGTGCGCCGGCGCGGGCTGGCGTCACCGATTCCGACCACCTGAGCCACCTTGCGGTCGTCCGTTCCGTAGGCGGCCACCACTGGCATCGATTCGACCCACGTCCAGCGCGGCGCCAGCGTGTTCTGCGGATCGAAGAAGGGGTTGGCGCGTTGCGGCAGCGGCGCGTTCATGCACGCTCCTTCTGGCGTTCATCCTTCGGATCGTAGAACGGCGCCTCGGCCACTTGCGCCGGCACCTGCTGGCCGTTGCTCAGCCGGATCCAGAAGGTCCGACCCTTCTCGGTCATGTCAGGGCGAATGAACGCGAGCCCGATATGGCGACCGACGCTCCAGCTGCGGTAGATACTCGTGACGCGGCCTGCGATCTCGCCGTCCTCGATGATGAGGTGGCACTCCTTCGGCGCTTCCCCGGCGAAGTCGGGCGCCAGCGTGAACGGCACCAGCTGCTGGCGGCGCGGCTGCGCCGCGATCGCCCTCAAGCTGCGCTGACCCACGAAAAACGGCTTGTCCATCCCCAACGCCCAGTTCAATCCGACGTCCAGCGGTGTCGTCAGCCCGTCGGTGTCCTGGCCCAGAATCAGGTGCCCTTTTTCCAGTCTCAGCAGCCGCTGCGCCTCGACGCCAAAGGGGCCGATGCCCTGCGCCTCACCCGTGCGCATCAGCGCCTCCCACAGCGCCGGCCCGTACTCGGCCGCTACATGAATCTCGAAGCCCCACTCGCCCACGAAGCCCACCCGCATCAGGCGCGCCGCAATTCCGGCGACGCGACCGGTGCGCACCGCCAGGTACGGAAAGGCGGAACCCGACAGGTCCAGATCGGTCAGCGGCCCCAGCACCTCGCGGCTCTTCGGCCCGGCGAGGTTCACCGCGCTGTGGGCGCCGGTCAGGTTGACGAGTCCGCATTCGAGGCGCCAGATCGTGTTCAAGCGCGACAGCTCGCGATAGACGCCGGCCGCGCCGGACGTGGTCGTGGTGAAATAGAAGTGATCGTCGGCCAGCCGCGCCACCACCCCTTCGTCGACCAGCACGCCCGCCTCGTCGCACATCACCGCGTAGCGGGTCGATCCGACCTTCATCTTGCTGTAGCGCCCGGTGTAGACGCGCTGCAGGAACTCGGCGGCCTGCGGCCCACGCACATCCAGCTTGCCCAGCGTGCCCACATCGATGAGGCCCACCGCGCTGCGCACCCGCCGGGCTTCATCGTGGATGCACTGCTCGCGCGAGCGGCCCTCGACCCGGTAGTACTCCGGACGCATCCAGACGCCGGCGGGCATCCACACGGCGCCTAGGCGGTCGTGCTGCGCGCGCAGCGGAGTGTGGCGCTCGGGCACAAAGCCGCGCCCGGCCAGATGCGCCATCGGAACCGGATGAAAGAACGGGCGCGCGGTGGTCGTTCCAACCTGCTGCGGCGACTGCCCGGTCAGGCGCGCCAGCACCCGCAAGCCATTCATGTTGGAGTGCTTGCCCTGGCTCGGGCCCATGCCGAGGGTCGAATAGCGCTTCAGCAGCTCGATATTGTCGAAGCCCTCCTGCGCCGCGTTTGCCAGATCCTGCAGCTGCAGGTCCTCGTCGAAATCGATGAAGTTCTTGCCCGAAGGGTGGCGCACGATCGGCCAGGCGTGGCTGGGGCACTGGGTCTCGGGCTCGGTCGGGCCGGAGCTTGGATGCCCGAAGCCCGCATGACTGGCCGCGGCTTGTCCGGCACGCCGGCCGTCCGTCAGCTTGCGGTCGAAGCCGAATACGCCGTTGACGCGCCCGCACGCGAACACGCCGTCCGGCAGCCGGTCGGGCACGAATTGCTGGACACGATCGTCGTAGCGCATGGCCGTGCCGGCCTGATACAGCAGGTTGGCCGCGGGGGCCCAGCCGACGCTCATCACCAGCCCGTCGCACTCGATGCGGCGCGCCGACGATGCGTCGGGCTCTGCGTCGGCGGCCAGGCGGCAGACCTGCGCGGCCGCGAGCGTGCCGTTGTTCGCATGGGCGACCGCTTCCAGCACGCAGGCACCCTGCACGACCTCGACGCCGCGCTCGCGCATCGAGGCGAGCAGCGGTGCGGCAACGCCCGGCCGCAGGTCGACCACCGCCGCAACCTGCACACCCGCGCCCAGCAGGTCGAGCGCGGCCCGATAGCCGTCGTCGTTGCCCGTGAACACGACGGCGCGGCGCATCGGCTGAACCGCATATCGATAGATCAGCCGTTGGGCCGCCGACGCCAGCATCACGCCGGGCAGATCGTTGTTGCGGAACACCGCGGGCTG
>DATBCI010000367.1:0-9577 GCA_036270555.1 Burkholderiaceae bacterium | reverse complement strand
CGACACCGACCCGCGCTATCGCGGCGCCGACAGCCGGGCGTTGCTGGCGCAGGTGGCGCAACGAGTCCAGCAGCAGGGCTGGCGCGTCGGCAACCTGGATTGCGTGGTGATGGCAGAGCAGCCCAGGATCGCGCCGCACGTCGACGCGATGTGCAGCTCGATTGCCGGCTTGCTGAGCACCGAGGCGGCACGGGTCAGCGTGAAAGGCAAGACGACCGAACGGCTGGGATTCATCGGACGGGGCGAGGCGATCGCCGCCAGTGCCGTGGTGCTGTTGTTCGGTTCATCAGCCTGATGCTCGAGGCGATCGATCTGCAGTGCGAGCGCGGCCATCGGCGACTGTTCGACCGCCTCTCCTTCGCGCTGGCCGCCGGCCAGTGCACGCACATCGTGGGCGATAACGGAGCCGGCAAGACCAGCCTGTTGCGCATCCTGTGCGGCCTGCTGCGGCAGACCCACGGCGAAGTGCGTTGGCACGGCCGCAGAATCGACCGCGTGCGCGACGAGTATGGCGCCGACCTGGCGTACGTCGGTCACCTGAACGGCGTGAAGGACGACCTGACAGCGGCCGAGAATCTGCGCACATGGGCCGCGATGTCCGGACGCCGCGTCGGCAGCGACCGGGTTGCACAGGCGCTGCGCCTTCTTGCGATCGGCGAGTTCGGGCAGTGGCCGGCAGGCCATCTGTCGCAAGGGCAGAAGCGGCGCATCGGGCTGGCGCGCCTGGCACTGGCCGACCCGGCGCGCATCTGGATCCTGGACGAGCCGTTCAACGCGCTGGATCGACACGGAGTCGAAACCCTGAACGGACTGATCGAGCAGCATGTGCATGGCGGCGGCGCTGTCATTCTGACCACGCACCAGGCGTGGCAGGCCCCGGTTCCCATCGTACGGCTGGAACTGGGTACGGAGCGCGTTGGATGATCCGCACGCTGCTCGCGGTCATGCATCGGGACCTGCTGCTGGGGCTGCGACAGCGCGGCGACGTGATCAACGTACTGCTGTTTTTCGTGATCGTAGTGACGATGGTTCCACTTGGCGTTGGACCCGACAAGGACCTGCTGCGGATGATCGCGCCGGGGGTGGTGTGGGTCGCCGCGTTGCTCTCGGCCATCCTGTCGCTGGGCCGCTTGTTTGCGCTCGACCATGCGGATGGCTCGCTGGAACAGATCATGCTGTCGGGCCAGCCGCTGTCGCTCGCGGTGCTTGGCAAGACCGCGGCCCACTGGCTGATCACCGGCGCGCCGATCACCGCGCTGTCGCTCGTGCTGGCGCTGATGTTCGACATGGCGCTCGCACCCAGCGTTACGTTGATAGCCTCGCTGCTGCTCGGCACTCCGTGTCTGAGCCTGATCGGAGCGGTCGGCGCTGCACTGACGCTCGGGTTGCGAGGAGCCGGCGTCCTGGTCACGCTCCTCGTCTTGCCGTTGTACGTTCCTGTCCTGATTTTTGGCGCCGGGGCGGTCGACGCCTCGGCGGGTGGCCTGTCGCCGGCCTCGCATCTGATGCTGCTGGGCGGGCTTTCGCTGGCCGCCGGCGCGCTGGCGCCATGGGCAATTACCGGGGCCCTCCGGGTATCGGTCGAATAACTTGAGATAATGACCGACTATGCAGGCCGAAACGATACGTCCCTTGAAATTCGGGTTCCACCGCTTCGCTGCGCCGCCGGAGTTCTATCGGCTGGCCGGGCAGTTGATCCCATGGTTCGGGGCGGCGGCTGCCGTGACAGCCGTGTTCGGCCTGTATCTCGGATTCTTCGTGGCGCCGACCGATTTCCAGCAGGGCGAGGTGTATCGGATCATCTTCATCCACGTTCCGGCGGCCTGGTTGGCGATGTTCCTCTACGCGGTGATGGCGTTCTGGGCCGGTTTCGGATTGGCTTTCAACACCCGGATGTCCTCGATGTGGGCATGCGCGATGGCGCCGACCGGAGCGTTGATGGCCTTTCTGGCGCTGTGCACCGGGGCGTTGTGGGGCCGACCGGCGTGGGGTACCTACTGGGCGTGGGACGCGAGGATGACCTCGACGCTGATCCTGCTGTTCCTGTACGTCGGATTCATGGCGTTGCACGCGGCCATTGACGATCCGCGGCGCGCCGATCGCGCCGCCGGGGTGCTCGCCCTGGTGGGCGTGGTGAACCTGCCGATCATCTATTTTTCGGTCCAGTGGTGGAACTCTTTGCATCAGGGAGCGTCGATCAGCCTGACGCGCGCCCCGACGATGGCGGCCACGATGCTGGAGGCGATGTTCATCATGATGTTCTCGTTCTGGATGTACAGCATCGCGGCGTCGCTGGCGCGCGCGCGGGCGATCCTGCTGGAGCGGGAAAGCCGGTCCAGTTGGGCTCAAGCGCTAGTGTCCTGAAGCGGAGGCGGCTGCGATGCATTGGGCGAGTTGGCAGGACTTCCTGGCCATGGGCGGCGCCGGCTGGTTCGTTTGGGGCGCGTATGGCCTGGTCGCCGCGGCCCTCGCGACCGAGATGGCGCTGATTCGGGCGCGTCTGAAGCGCGCGCGCGCGACCGTGCGCCGCACGGCGACCTGGATGAATCGGGGGTCTGAATGAAGCCCCGGCATCGACGCGCGGCGCTGATCGTGGCTGGCGTCGCGGTGCTCGGAATCGCCACCGCGCTGATCCTGTCGGCATTCCGGCAGAACCTCGTGTTTTTCTACACGCCGAGCGATATCGCCGCCAACAAGGTGCCCGCCGACCGGCTGTTTCGGATTGGCGGGCTGGTCGAAAGCGGCAGCCTCAAGCGCGAAGGAGTGCGCGTCACGTTCCGCGTGACCGATACGGCCAACACGGTCACGGTTGCGTACGACGGCATCCTGCCGGACCTGTTTCGCGAAGGCAAAGGCGTGGTTGCGCAGGGGCGGATCGAGCAGGGAGGCCTGTTTCACGCCTCCGAAGTGCTGGCGAAACACGACGAAAACTACATGCCGCCAGACGCCGCCCACGCACTCGAACAGGCCGAGAAGGCGCGGCGCACCCTGAAAGTGCCGGCCAGCTGAGAGCGTCGCTGTTTGGGGGCCGCTCGGCGGGGCTCCTCGGCGGCGCCATGCTGTTGCCCAAGGTCACTCTGCGCTTGGGCGGTGGCCCGTCAGTCCGGGCGTTCCGATAAATAGCGCTCGATCTGGCGTGCCCAGACCGGTCCGGCTGCGCGATCATGAGCCGCCATGCCTTCCACGACGGGGTTGGCCTCGGCTGCCAGCGCGGTGCGCTCGTAGCGCACCGACACCTGCGTGCTGGCATTTTCAGGAGTCAGGCCGATCGTAATCACGGTGGCGACCACTCCCGGGATGACATAGACGTATTGCACGCGGCGGCCCAGCGGGTCGAGGGCGGTATTGACCCAGATCGCGGTCTGGTCGCGATGAGGGATGGAAAAGACCATGCCCTCGCGATCGATGGCGGGTGCCGGCCACAGAACGTCCGGTGACCAATCGGGTGCCCAATCCCGTTCGCGGACCGCGCCGAACAGCGGCAGCGCCCGGTCGACCGGCGCGTTGACGGTAAAGGCGAATTCCTCCCGGGTGTGCACCAGGGTCTGGTCTCGAACCTGGTTTCGAGTCTGGTCTTGCATCTGGTCTCGATTGACGGCAGCGGCGGGCGTAACGGCGTCCGGGGCGGCGCGGGCGACTTCTTGCGTGGGTAAAAGCATGGCAACTCCTAATGCGACCGGAACCCCGATTCGGATCGCGGTGAGGGATCTCATTGCGGCTTTTCCTTCAGCTTGTGGCTGTCGCTGGCTCGCAAGGGCATGTTGTAGATCTTCTTCAGGTCGGCGATTTGCGCCAGCGTGTCCTTGCTGAACGGTGGCTTGCCCTCGAAGGCGTGCAGCACGATGCCTTCGAGCAGGTCGCCCAGCGAAAGGTCCTTCAGTTCGGCCAGGGCCTTCAGCACCTTCAGGAGCCGCTTTTCCATCCGCACGCCGGTCTGGATACGTTCGATCTCGAGCATCGATGTCTGGAGTCCACTGTGGTATGAATGTAGCATTGTACCACGGTACAAAACGGCCGCATGGACCGCACCCACCCGGCTTGAACGGCACCACTCGCTCGCATCCTGACGCGGGCGCCGAGGCCTAGAATCGGCCACCCGCGGTCGACGCAATCTGCTCGCGCGAGCCATCGATGAAATTCCCCAGCACCACCATCCTTGAATCAGAACGGCTGCGCCTGCGGCCGCAGCGGATTGGCGATCTTGCCGACACCTGGTCCCTGTGGAGTTCGCCGGAGGTGGTTCGCCACATCAGCGGCAAGCCTTCCAACCGGGAGGAGGCGTGGGCGCGGCTGCTTCGCAACGCCGGGCATTGGGCACTGATGGGCTTCGGCCCGTGGGCCGTTGAAAGGCGCGACACCGGCGAGTACATCGGCGAGGTGGGTTTCTTCAACCTGGAGCGTGATCTGGACCCGGGGTTCGATGGCCTACCCGAGATGGGATGGGTTCTGTCTCCTGGCGCGCACGGCCATGGCTTTGCGACCGAGGCGGTTCGCGCCGCCCTGGCCTGGGCCGACGCCAATTTCGATCAACCCGGTACCGCCTGCATCATCGCTCCGCAGAACGCCGCTTCCATTCGAGTGGCGCAAAAGGGCGGGTTTCGTCAGAAGGCCACCGGAACATATCGCGAGGCGCCCACGTTGATATTCGAGCGTGTGCGCGGTGGCGTCTCCGCCCCCCTGCTTTGATGCCTTTGAAATACGATCCATCAGCGATCCGTGAGCTCAACTGACGCAAGTTCCATCTCGTTTCCGACGGCGGACCGCCGCAACGCCGATGAGATCGCCTACTGGAACGGGCCCGGTGGCCAGCGGTGGCTCAATCGGCAGCAGGTGCACGATGCCCTCCTTGCCCCTATCGGTGATGTCCTGCTGGATCGAGCGCAGGCACGCGAGGGCGAGTTCGTACTGGATATCGGCTGCGGATGCGGCGCAATGGCCATTGCGCTGGGGCGGCTCGTTGCGCCGACCGGCCGTGTGCTCGGTATCGACGTGTCGGGCCCGATGCTCGAACGCGCACGGCAACTCGCGCCGGCGAACCTGCCGGTCGAATTTGCGCTGGCCGACGCCACGACGCATCCGTTCGAGCGCGGCCGAGCGAGTCTGCTGTGCTCTCGCTTCGGCGTGATGTTCTTCGCAGAACCGGTGCGATCGTTCGAGAATATGCGCGCCGGACTGCGGTCAGGTGCGCGGATCGCTTTTACGTGCTGGCGCGAATTCAAAAAAAATGCCTGGGCCCTGGTCCCCTTGCAGCAAGCCTATCGACACGTCCCCCGGCTGCCGGAGCTTGGGCCCGAAGATCCAGGGCCATTTTCTTTCGCCTCGCCGCCGCGCGTGCGTGCAATCCTGGAGCAAGCCGGGTTCGAGCGGATCGATCTGCAGCCGGTCGATCTGTTGCTCGATCTCGCCGGTGGTCGAGGCCTCGAGGCGGCGGTCGATACTGCGATGGGGGTAGGGCCCGCAAGCCGGGCTTTGGATGGGCAGTCACCCGCGTTGCGAGCGGCTGCGGCGGAGTCGATACGCGACGCACTGGCGCCGCATCAGACGGGAAATACAGTCCAGCTCGCCAGCGCGGTTTGGCTCGTGATCGCGACCAATCCCTGAGGAGTCCGTGTTGCAAACGAGGCAGCGTGCGTTGGCACCAATCCGGCAGAAGGGGATTCTCGCTCGGTTCTGGATCGCTCTGCCGCTGATCGTCGCGACGTGCTTGGGCGCCGATGCGTGCGCAGCCACCGAGGTCAGCCTTTCCAGAATAGACGCCAGGCTGATCAAGTCGTTTATGCCGCGCTCGGACCTGGAGGTCACCGAGGACACGGTACCTCTGCCGCTGTGGGACGACCCGGAATGCCAGGAGCGACGAAGCTTCGACGTGTGGCAGAACCAGGCGCTTTATGCCACGGTCTGGGTGTGGCTGTGCCATAGCGGTGTGCTCGGAGTCGAAGGCTTCGACGAGACCGTCAGAGAGTCGCTGCAGAACCTTGGGCACGGGGACCCGACCCAGACCGATCAGACCAAAGAGGCGGAGGGCGGCAGATTCGATATCGGCGGCCGCCACGGCCGCACGATCACCGTAGTCACCACGACCGTCTCGAGTGGCGCTACCGTCATCCAATTTCTGCCAGTGGCCGCCATACGAAGTCGCGATCAGACGCTCAATCTCGCCGTTGTGGCCAACGGCATGCAACTCAGGTCCGCGGGCGATCCAGCGAACATCGAGTCGCTCAAGACGGTCGAGAAGATCTTGCGGGCAGTCGACGCATTGACGCCGGTGGGTGAGGGACGTTAGGTCGAGCGACTCCCCGTCGGCCGTCCGATTCACGGCGCTCTCACCAAAGGGCCGGCACCGGCTCGACCCGGATCACTCGCGCCGGACCCTGCCGCCCGGCGCCATCCGTGTTCGACAAGCGAAGGCGATCGAGGTAGGAGTCCGCTTGCGGGTCCACCGACACCAGGATCGTGCCAGCGGCCCCGGGAGAACCGTCCCCGCCATTGCGCCCATCGAGGCCATTGCGCCCGGAACTGCCGGCGGGCCATCCGCTTCCACCGGCGCCTCCCATCCCTCCGCGGCCGCCACGGCCACCCGAGCCGCCGGGACCGCCATTGGCGCCGACCGCCAACGTGCCCCCGGCCGGATCGATCAGATACAACCGCTCGTGGGAAGCACTGGCCACGCGTGCCTGCAGAAGGGGGTCGGCGCCGGGTTGGTGCCGGGGCGCCATCGTTAGCCAGACGTGAACCGCCTCGCCCGGCCCGCCTGGAGAGCCGTCGCCGCCATTACCCCCATCCGATCCGTCGCCGCCGTTGCCACCGGCAGAGGGGTTGTTCAGGTCGATCGATCCGCTGCTGCCGCTCAGACCGTCCGTTCCAGAGAGTCCGTCGCTGCCGCTCGAGCCCGCCCGGCCCGAAAAGTCCGCGTTATACGCGACGTCGTAGCGCAGCGAGACGTCCAAGTCCGCCGACACGTCGGGGTGACCCTTGGGCACGATGTGAATGTGCGGCGCGCGCCCGTCGGTGATCCGCGGGTCCGCCGGGATGGTCACGATTCCGTCCTCGTCCACCGGGGCCAGGCTGGAAGAGATCGTATAGCTGTCGAACAGAACCTTGCCATGCCCCGCGCCTTCGGTCACAAATTGCTTGCCGTCGCTGCCGGTGGCGGCAATGACGAGCTTCGCGCTCGCGCCTGGCGCAACCCCGGACGCGGGCACCAACGAAGCGTTGACCGCAGTGACTGGAACCT
Source organism: Burkholderiaceae bacterium (assembly GCA_036270555.1). GTDB lineage: Bacteria > Pseudomonadota > Gammaproteobacteria > Burkholderiales > Burkholderiaceae_F > VBCK01. The sequence continues at coordinate 2,343 of DATBCI010000367.1, read as the reverse complement.
TGTCCAGCCGCATCTTCATACCCAGCGCCACCTGAATCGACGAGCAGGACACCAGGCTCGCCAGTGTGCCGACTGCCAACAGCAGTCTGGTTGCGTTGAAAAATGCTCCGCCGGATGTCATCGTCGCCACCTCGCCGGTTGAGTGCCTTGTGACTTCCGATGCTGTCGGAGCCTTCGACGCGCACTCGACTGAGGAGTTCTGGCGAGGGATGTTGCAAGCGGTAAGCTTCTGAAACTCTTGTGAGCAATCGCGCAGCCGCTATCTGCTGTCGCCGACAGCCTCTCGCAGGAACTCGCGATGTTTTATTCATTCGAATAAAATCGCAGGGATCCGCAGCTCCGCGCGCAAACCGGTCGGCTGGTTGGCCATCAATCGCAGTCGACCGTGGTGAGCCCGTGCGATCCGATCGACGATCGCCAGGCCAAGTCCCGCTCCGCCCGACCCCGAGCGGGAAGTGTCACCCCGCTCGAACGGTCGCAGCAAGCGCTCCATCTGATCGGGCGCGATCCCAGCACCCGAATCGGACACGGCCACCACGGCATCGGCGCCGTCGCGCCGGACCTCCAGGCGCAGGTCCAGGTCGCCCGACACGCTGCGGCCATACAGCACGGCGTTGTTGAATACGTTGTCCAACGCCCGGGCCAGTTCGGTCGGGTGTGCGAGCACCCGCAAGCCCGGCTCGATGTGCTGTTCGACGTGGCACTGCGAGGCACTGCCAACGCGGCTGCGCGACAGGGCATCCAGCGCCAGCGCCGACAGGTCGGTTTCCTGCGGCGGGCGCGCCGCAACCGGTCGTGCGTAATCGAGGAACTGGCGCACGATCGAATCGAGCTGATCCAGATCCCCGATCATCGCGTCGCGCACCCCATCGCGCAGACCGCTCATCTCGAGCTCGAGGCGCAAGCGGGTGAGCGGGGTGCGCAGATCGTGCGAGACGCCCGCCAGCAGAATCGCCCGCTCGCGTTCGAGGCGGTCGAGGTTCTCGACCATCCGATTGAAGCTGCGGTTCATCATGCGAATCTCGGGCGGCCCCAGGTCCGCGAGGGTGCGCGGCGTGCGACCGGCGCCGAGCTCGGCCGCAGCTCGGGACAGTTCAGCCAGAGGGCGGTTCACCAGACCGGCGATCACCGCGGCGATCAGCAGCGAGATGATCGCGGCCAGCGCCGCCCACGACATCCACTCCCGGCCCATCTCCCCGGCCAGCAGATCGCGGTCGATGAAGGCCCAGTAGGCGTCATCTTCGATCGAGAAGCTGATCCACACCCCCGCGACGCCGTTGACTTCCCCCGCAAGCCGCGTGGCAGTTCCGAGCTTGGCGCGCACGTTGCGCGTGACCAGGCGCACCAGCGCGTCGTCCGGCAGTGGAACGACCTGGTCGCCCGTCTCCAACGGAACCACCCGGATGCCTTCGTTTTCCGCCAGATCGGAGAGCAGGTAGCGGCGCCGGCCTGGGTCTGAATACACCAGCGCGCTGCGCGTCGTGTTGACGATTGAAACCACCTGCTGAGCGATCTGGCGGGCGCGCGGCTCGCGCTCGAACACCTGAACGGTCGGCCACCAGGCCGCCAGACAGGCCGCGAACAGCAACAGGATGAGCAGGAACGTCCGCCAGAACAGCGGCGGCGACCGAAGCCTCAAGCGGCTCCGTCCGGGATGAAGACGTATCCCAGGCCCCAGACCGTCTGAATGAAGCGTGGCTTGGATGGATCCGGTTCGATCAGCTTGCGCAACCGCGAGATCTGCACATCCAGGCTGCGATCGAACGCCTCGTATTCACGCCCCCGCGCCATTTCCATAAGCTTCTCGCGCGACAGCGGAACCTTCGGATAGCGGGCGAACACTTTAAGCACCGCGAACTCGCCGGTGGTCAACGCCACCGGCTCGCCCGACCGGGTCAAGGTGCGCGTGGCCAGGTCCAGCACGAAGTCGCCGAAAGCGACGCTGGTGGCTGCCTGGGACGGAGCGCCAGGAAGCTCGGCGGGCACCTTGCGGCGGAAGATCGCGTTGATGCGCGCCAGCAACTCGCGCGGATTGAACGGCTTGGGCAGATAGTCGTCCGCGCCCATTTCCAGTCCGACGATGCGATCGACGTCTTCGCCCTTGGCCGTAAGCATCAGCACGGGCGTCGGGTCGTTGCCGCCGCGCAGCCGGCGCAGCACCGAAAGACCATCCTCTCCAGGCATCATCAAGTCCAGGATCAGGAGGTCGAAGCGCTCGCGCAGCCAGAGCTTGTTCATGGCGGCGGCGCCATCGGCCGTGTACACGGTGAAGCCGTTCTCCGTCAGGTAGCGGCGCAACAAGTCGCGCAACCGTTGGTCATCATCGACGACCAGAATTTTCTG
>DATBCI010000366.1:0-2700 GCA_036270555.1 Burkholderiaceae bacterium | reverse complement strand
CACCGATTCGACCGATTTGCCCTTGGCCTGAAGGTCGATCGTATGGTCGTAGAAGCCGATCACACCCTGCACGGCGCCGGTCAGCAACTGGTCCGCGGCGTTCACGCCCGAGGATTCGCTCTGCAGGTCCACTTCGATGCCCTGCTGCTTGAAGTATCCGAGCTGGTCGGCCAGGCGCACCGGCAGGTAGATCTGCTTTTCGACGCCTCCGACCAGCAACTGGACCGAATCACCGGCCGCCCCGGCCGTGCTCATGGCGACTATGGCAAGCGCGGCAAGCGCCACAACGGCTGCGCGCGCGCGCCTGTGCCTTCCCATCGAGGTCTCCGCACGGTCGCGTCGATCGGCTCGAATCGACCTTTGTCGTTGGATTTGTTCCCCCTCGTGCGCGAAGAGGAGCGCGGGATGATTATGCGCGCGGTCCGGCTAGGAACCCTTCGTGTCCCACGGACGCGTTTCCTGGCGGGCGATCGGAAGCCGCTCGCGTATCCAATCGCGAAATGCCCGGACCCCTGGTTCCTGAGTTGACAGGTAGCCGTGCCGATAGCTGGAGCCCTCCAGACCGCGTTGGACCGACTCGGTGAGCGCGTTGTCCTCGGCCTGGACCTGCTCCCACACGCGCCCTGCTGCAACCCTGGCCGCTTGCAATTCAGGCCGTGCGTCGGGCAGCGAAAAGCTCTCCGTGTGGTACATGGCCCGCCCGGGACCAATCGGGTAGATCGCGAAGTAGTCGACGCTTTCGGGCTGCAAGCCGATATTGACGCTGGGAAACAGCGTCAGGTAACTCCAGCGCCGCCCGTGGTCCTCTGGCAGGTGGCTGCCGGACGAACGGATGCTGAGGTAGGCGAATTCGTCCGGGCCGCCTGACGGTTCCGACTTGAGCAAGTGCGTCGCGAAGCTGGTGCCGGTGACCGGATCGGATTGCACGTCGTAGCGGCCGTCGACCATTCGATTCAGCCCCGGATGGCCCTTGGGGACGTGATACCCCTCGAGGTAGTTGTCCATCATGTTCTTCCAGTCGATCGCGTGCTCTTCGACCGCGCGATCCTGGTTGGAGCGCATGTCCTCGATGCGATAGGCCGACAGCAAGTCCTTGTATCGGGCGAGGCGCTGCGCCACGGACGGCCCGCCCGCCTGGAAGCGGATCCACACGAAGCCGGCGAATGCCTCGGCCTCGATCGGTGGCAAGCCGCCGGCTTGGGCCACATCCTGCTCGCTTCCACCCGGGATCGCGCGCAAGCTGCCGTCGCGGTTATAGGTCCAACCGTGATACGGGCAGACATGCACGCGCTGGCAGTGTCCGCGCTCGGCGCCGACCACGGCGTGGGCGCGGTGGCGGCAGGTGTTGTGGAACGCCTTGATCGTGCCATCTTCCTGGCGCGTGATGACGGCGCGTTCGCCTGCCAGCTTCAGTGTCACGTAGTCGCCCGGGTTGGCGATCTCGCTGACGTGGCACGCGAGGTTCCAGTTGGTCGAGAAGATCGTGCTGCGCTCGAGGTCGTAGAAGCGCGCGTCGTTGTACGCCCAGGAGGGCAGCGTATGGTTGTCATGGTTCATCTCAACCTCCGGCCTGCAGTACCTCCGCCACCTGCTGATGGAAATGCGCCACCCCGTGCTCGCTGATCCCGCTGCGCTGACGGTCGACCATGATGCGTCCGCGACCGCGATAGCCACGCGATTTCAGGCCGCGCTGGACGCTCTCCACCAGGGACAGATCTTCGGCGCGGAAGACGTCGCGGTAGTAAGCGATGATCTCCATCTGCTTGGGCGTGGGCTCCTCTTGCGGCAGGTAAAAATCGTAGTACTGCAGGGTCGTATCGGCGTCGATCGGCACCATCGTGTTGACGCTCATCATTCCGACATTGCCCGGCGTGATATTGATCATCACGCTAGGCCAGAAGTAGAAGCCGGCATACGTCGGGTTGGCCGAATTGGCTTCGACCCCGTAGCCGCTCGCGGAAGGCTTGGCCTCGCCGACCTGCACCGTCCAGCTGCCGTGCAGATCATGGTGGTACGTCTCCATCCGCACCGAGCTGACGAATCCCGGATGGGCGGGTGCGCAGTGGTAGCACTCGAGGTAGTTGTCGACGATCACCTTCCAGTTGGACTGGGTCGTATGCGGGATGCGGTGCGCCCTGGCGCGGATCAGGCGGCCAGCGTCGGGCAAACGCGACGTAATCGCCGCTTCCAGTCCCGGCGCCGTCTCGCGCAGTGAAGGTGCGTTCGGGTCCAGATTGACGTAGACCAGCCCGCACAGCTCCTCGACCCGCACCGGTGAAAGGTTGGCCTGGCCGGGATCGAACGCCTCGACATTCTCGCTGTTGCGCGCACGCACCAGCTTGCCGTCCAGGCCGAAAACCCAGGCGTGGTAAGGGCAGGCGATCGTATTGCGCGCGGTGCCGCATCCCGTCAGGAGCTGGTGGGCCCGGTGCGGGCAGACGTTGTAGAAGGCGCGCAACACCTGATCCGGCCCGCGCACCACCATGATCTCGTCGCCCGCCACGGTCGCTGTCGCGTAGGTGTTTGGCCGGCCCACATCGCTGCTGCCGAGCACCGCGATCCAGGAGCGCGCGAAGATGCGCTCGGTTTCGATCCGGAAGATGTGCGGGTCGGTGTAGTAGCTGGCCGGCATCGTGTAGGCCACGTCCGGGTTGGAACAGATATCGATTTTTTCCAGCATCGTCATCGGTGGCTCCACCC
>DATBCI010000365.1:0-4703 GCA_036270555.1 Burkholderiaceae bacterium | reverse complement strand
AACGAAGATTCGCGAGACGCTGCGGCGCGAATACACGCCCCGCCACGTTCCGGACAAGATCGTCCAGGCGCCGTCTATCCCGACCACGCTCACCGGCAAGAAGATGGAGGTTCCGGTACGCCGGCTGCTGATGGGTGTGCCACCGGAGAAGGCGATGAATCCCAGCGCGATGGCCGATTCGCGAGCCCTCGAGTTTTTCATCGCCTATGCGCAGGGCCAGACCGACTACTCGCTCGACCGGAACCAGGGAAAGCTCGCGAGCCCATGAGCCAACCGCCGCTCCTGTTATTGCCGGGCCTGACATGCGATCAAGCGGTGTGGGCGGACCAGATTGCAGCGCTGTCGGCGAGCGTCGCCTGTCTCGTACCGGCTTACGGCAGCCTCGACTCCCTGCCTGCGATGGCGCAAGCCGTGTTGCGCGAGGCTCCGCCGCGGTTCGCGCTCGCTGGTCACTCGATGGGGGGGCGCGTGGCACTGGAAATCATGCGCGCGCAACCGCAGCGCGTAACCCGCCTGGCGCTGCTCGACACCGGATGGCAGGCGCGACCGATCGGCGAGATTGGCGATGAGGAAGCCCGCCGTCGGCAGCGCCTGCTCGACATCGCCCATTCGAACGGCATGCGCGCGATGGGCCGCGAATGGCTGATCGGGATGGTGCATCCGGAACGCCTGCAGGATCAAGCCTTGATCGAAGCGATCCTGGCGATGATCGAGCGGTGCAGCGCGCTGGCATTCGCCGGGCAAATCCGCGCACTGCTGAACCGGCCCGAGGCAAGCGACGTGTTGTCCGCGATTGACTGCCCGACTCTGCTGCTGTGCGGCCGGGAGGATGCCTGGAGCCCGTTGGCGCGCCATGAGGCGATGGCCCGGTTGGTTGCCCGCAGCCGGTTGGAAGTTATCGAGCGGTCGGGACATATGTCGACGATGGAACGGCCGGCGGACGTTTCGGCGGCGCTGAAACGCTGGTTGGCTGAATGACGCTTCAGTCGGCCAAGCCCCCGTCCGTCGAGGTTTCGGACGTCGAGCTGGTCGAAGCGATCACGCAGCTCGGCAAGCAAGCGTCGATCGAAATCGGCGTTCACGACACACGGGATCTCGTGGCGAGCCGCTCCCTGCTGCCGGCGGGCAAGAAGGTCTACGTCAGCCATCCGCCCAAGCAGACGTGGCAGCAGACCCAGGCAGCGTGCCGCGCGGTGCGGGATGCGGGATTCGATGCGGTGCCCCACGTGCCGGTGCGGTTGCTTGCGGACGCCGAAACGCTCGACCGCTTGCTCGCCCGGCTCGTCGCCGACTCGCACGTGCAGGAGGTGTTGCTGATCGCGGGTGACCATCCGGAGCCCGTCGGCCCTTATATGAGTGTCAGCGACGTTCTGCGAACCGGGGCGCTCGAGCAGCACGGCCTGACGAGAGTTTCGCTGGCCGGCCATCCCGAAGGTCACCCTCAAGTGATGCGCGACGAGATCCGGCGCTGGGAACGCAAGAAGGTCGCGCTCGCGACGGCCGGCGGTTTGGACGTCACCGTGGTGACTCAGTTTTTCTTCGAGGACGCGCCGTTTCTGGACTGGGCCGCAGACCTGCGGCTTCAAGGCGTGCAAGCCCGCCTGGTCGCGGGACTGGCGGGTCCCACGGGGCTGGCAACCCTGTTCAGATTCGCGTTACGCTGCGGAGCGGGACCCTCGATCAGGGCGCTCGGTGCGCGCCCGACATCGATGATGAAGCTGATCGGCGATCACGGACCGGAGCAGGTCGTGCGTGGACTGGCACAAGCGAAAAGCGCCGGACAGTCCGACTTCGGCGGTATCCACCTGTTCAGCTTCGGCGGCTATCTGCGCACGTGCACCTGGCTGCGCCGGGTTGCTGACGGAGACTTCCGGTTGAACGAGCGCGGTGGTTTCGACGTGCCGGGCAAATGAACACCGCACAACTGATCGCCATCGACGTTCACGTGCACGCCGAAGTGTCGTGCCGCAGCCCGTTCGACAGCTATGGCGAGGACTACGACCGGGCCGCCGACAAGTATTTCGGTTCGAATCGCCGCCCCACCATCGAGGAGACCATCGCCTACTACCGCGAGAGGAAGATCGGCCTGGTGATGTTCATGGTGGATTGCGAAAGCGAGCTCGGTCGACGCCGAATCCCGAACGAGGAGATTGCGCAGGCCGCCCGGCAGAACGCGGACCTGATGATCTGCTTTGCTTCGATCGATCCACACAAAGGGAAAATGGGTGCGCGCGAGGCGCGCCGGCTGATCGAGGAGCACGGGGTCAGGGGTTTCAAGTTCCATCCGACGGCCCAGGGGTTCCTGCCCTATGACAGGATGGCGTGGCCGATCTACGAGGTTATCGCCGAGCACAGGCTTCCCGCGATCTTCCACAGCGGCCACACAGGCATTGGTGCAGGGATGCGCCGCGGGGGTGGCCTGAGATTGCAAAACAGCAACCCGATGCTGCTGGAAGATGTCGCGATCGACTTTCCCGACATCGACATCATCGTGGCGCACCCCAGCTGGCCGTGGCAGGACGAGGCCCTGTCGCTCGCCTTGCACAAGCCCAATGTCTGGATCGATCTGTCCGGTTGGAGTCCGAAATACTTTCCGCCTCAACTCGTCCAGTATGCGAACACGCTGTTGAAGGATCGAGTGCTGTTTGGCAGCGATTTCCCTCTGATCACGCCCGATCGCTGGTTGAAGGATTTCGACCAGGCGGCGTTCAAGCCGCAGGTCAAGCCATTGATATTGAAGGACAACGCGATGCGACTGCTGAAGCTGGGCGCTGAGGTTGCGTAATCCATCGGACCGTGGGGACACGATGAGCAGCTACGAGGGACGCTGGAAGACGGTCAAGGTCGACGTGCGGGACGCCATCGCCTGGGTCACGCTCAACCGGCCTGACAAGCGCAATGCGATGAGCCCGACCCTTAACCGCGAGATGATCGAAGTGCTCGAGGCCGTGGAGCTGGACGACGACGCCCAGGTGCTGGTGCTGACCGGCGCGGGCGAGTCGTGGTCGGCCGGCATGGATCTGAAGGAGTACTTTCGGGAAAGCGAAGGTAAATCGGAGCTCATGCAGGAGCGCGTGCGGCGTGATGCCTCCCAGTGGCAATGGAAGCTGCTGCGTTTCTATAACAAGCCGACCATCGCGATGGTGAATGGCTGGTGCTTCGGCGGAGCCTTCTCGCCGCTGGTCGCCTGCGACCTTGCCATTGCGGCCGACGAAGCGGTATTCGGTCTGTCCGAAGTGAACTGGGGCATTCCCCCAGGCAACCTCGTGAGCAAGGCGGTGGCCGATACGATCGGGCACCGCGCTGCCCTGCACTACATCATGACCGGCGAGACCTTCAGCGGCCAGCAGGCGGCTCGCTTGGGGTTGATCAACAAGAGCGTGCCGCTCGCCGATCTGCGGGACGAGGTGAAGGCGCTGGCCGGCCAGCTGCTGGAGAAGAACCCGACCGTCCTGCGCATCGCCAAGCACGGCTTCAAGCGCGCCCGCGAACTCACCTGGGAGCAAAGCGAGGACTATCTGTACGCCAAGGTCGACCAATGCAGCGGGCGCGATCCGGAGCAGGGACGGGCCCAGGGACTCAAGCAGTTCCTCGACGACAAGACCATCAAGCCGGGGCTGCAAAGCTATAAGCGTGGCGGGTGAGCCAGGGGCGCGGCGATGAACCGATTCGAGCGAGCCATCTACGACTGCATGAAGCCAACCGCCAACCTCGTGGAGCGCACCACGACGCCGCTGCATCGAGCCATCCTGCTCAATTTCTGGCGGCACGTACACCTCGAGGGCGCGGGACAGTTCGACAGGATCCTCGCGTCCGACATGACCGTCGATCATCCCGTCTACCGGGTGACCTGGGGTGCGAAACCCACCGTCATCGAAGGAAAGGACGGCGTGCGCGCGTTCTACCGCAGTGTCGGCGAGGCGGTGCTGTGGCACTCCGACGATCGCCTATCGGTTGCGGACTGGGGCATCTGCGATGAAATCACGTTCCATCAACTTGCGCGGGGCTCGGACCTGAAGCTGGTCGGCTACGACGTCGATCGCGCTGACAGCCTGTATCACGTCCATAGCCGTCAGGCGTTCATCTGGCCCTACGACGAACGCGCGCGGCTGGCCGGCGAGAACCTGTACGAAGACAAGACCAGCCTGCGTATCGAGGAGGTCGATCGGTCGGAGGCTGTTACACCCGCGCGCGTACGCGAGATTCACCGCGAGCTGCTGAGCGAGCTCGAGGCCCAGCGCGGCCCCGATTTCTGGGTGCTGGGGTGACCCATGCAGCGAATGCCAATGCCGTAAGCGGCCACTTGCAATTTAAGACCGATTGGTCTACAAACCGCAGGTGAGGCACCAAACCCCAGCGCAGCTGCCCCGTGGCCGCCCCCGAAGTTTCGACCTGGAAGCCGCTGTCGAACGCGCGATGGGGGTGTTCTGGTCGCGCGGCTATCACGGCACGGCGCTCCCGGACCTTCTTCGTGCGACGAAGCTCTCGCGTGGCAGCCTTTACGCCGCTTTCGGCGACAAGCACTCGCTCTTCTTGCGTGCGCTTGATCGCTACATTGCCGATGCCCTGACACGGATGGATATCGAACTCGACCCCCGCAGAGAGGCGATCGACGGCCTGCGGGCCTACCTGGCCGGCTACGTTGGCCGCACGAGCGGTGCCAATGGTCGGCGCGGATGCCTGCTGGTGGCCACAGCCATGGA
>DATBCI010000364.1:0-2189 GCA_036270555.1 Burkholderiaceae bacterium | reverse complement strand
CTGCTGGACAGCGCCGATGTCGATCGGCTGAAGAAGGCAACGTCCGATCTGACGCGCGCGACCGAGGAGTTCGCCGCGCGCCGGATGAATCGCTCGATTCGAAACGCGCTGGCCGGGAGCCGGATCGACGACGTGCTGGCTCGCTGATGGCCACGATTCGCGTGCTTCCACACCCGGAGATCTGCCCGGACGGGGCCACCGTCGAGGCTCCGGTCGGGCAAAGCATCTGCCGTACCCTGCTGGACCAGGGGGTGGAAATCGAGCACGCCTGCGAGCTTTCCTGCGCGTGCACCACCTGCCACGTGATCGTGCGGGAAGGGTTCGAATCGCTGCCGCCGTCGACCGACGAGGAAGACGACCTGCTCGATCGGGCCTGGGGACTGACCGCCAGGTCGCGCCTGTCATGCCAGGCCAGGATGGGCAAGCAGGACGTTGTGGTGGAGATCCCGCGCTACTCGATCAACCAGGTCAAGGAGAAGCGTTGAGTTGCACTGCCGAGGGGAGGTGACGCCTGATGAAATGGACCGATACCCACCAGATTGCGCAGGCGCTCGCCGAGCGATTGCCGGACGTCGATCCCAAGACGATCCGGTTCACCGATCTGCATGACTGGGTGTGCGAACTGCCGGGGTTCAACGATGATCCCCAGCGTTCCGGCGAGAAGATCCTGGAGGCGATCCAGATGGCCTGGATCGACGAAGCGGATTGAGCCAGCCCGATATTCGAACCATCCTATGGCCGCAGTTCGTTCAGCAGCTCGTCGAGCTCCAGCGCATGGGTCTGGTCGTGCTCGGCCATCTCGCGCACCAGGTCCTCGAGGCTCATCCGCCTCAGGCCATCGCGTAGTCCGCACCGTTTTCGTTCAGCCCCGGTGGTCGCTTTCAGGCGCAGGCACAAGCGCCCGCGCAGGCGGCGAAACGACGCCAGCGCCGGCACCAGTGCGGCCTTCAGGTAGCCCCTCTGGGCTGCCCACGCCGCTCCGTCCACCGACGTCAGGGACGGCAGGTCCCGAGTCAGCACTGCGCGGGTTCGCGCGCCATAAACGCTGTCCAGATCCCGCAGATGGCACACATGCTCGACCAGCGCGAAGCCGCTACCCGCCGGCCGCGTCGTCCATTGTGGCTTAGGCAGCGACTCGACGACGCTGGCGAGCTGTGCCGGGAAACGCTCCAGTGCCTGGACCAGGTGCGTGAACGAGCGCTGCAGAGGCAACGGGCTGAACACCGCGCCGTACGTAAACAACTCCCCACCCGCTCGCCCTCGAGCCTGCACAACGTCGTGGCCGTGGGAGCGCATCACATCGGCGACCATGGCGCCACAGAACTGGCGCGCCGTCGTGTCGTCCGTGAGCTCCGGGAATTTCTCACCCAGCTCGTGGCTGATGGCGACGATGGAGGGCACTTTCGCGCGAGCCAGCGCCGCAAACTCCACATATCGCAACGGGTCCGCGAGTACGGCTTCGAGCTGGATGCCGAGGCGGGTCTTGCGGAACCGGTCGAAGCGCGAATGCAACATGGGATCTCATGGGAGATAATAGCTCATATCGTGACGTTACGATATCTGCCATTACCCAACGCGTCAACCGAGGGCAGCGCAAGCGGCCAGGGCGCACCCAGCATCAGGCGCGGCGTCGCAAGCCATCCAGGATCGCCATCGAAGCTTGCAGCGTGAAGTCGCCGCGCTCGATCGCATCGACCGTCGCTTCGACCGAACGGAACTCGAAGGCAGCGACTTCGCCGTCCATGTTGACCGGGATGAAATCGAGTGGCAGCTGGACGTCGAAGATCTGAACCGTCTCGATCATCCATCCTTCCGCCACCATCCGCTGTACGCGCAGGCGGGCGCCCGAGGTGATTGTCAGTTGCCCCAGCCGCAGGCCGGATTCTTCGTAGGCCTCGCGTTCCAGGGCCTCGCGGTCGCGCTCGCCGGCCGCGATCATTCCCCCGGCCAGATTGTCCCAGCGGTTGGGATCGCTCGACTTGTGGGCGGCGCGCCGGGCGGCCAGCAGCGTGCCGTCCATACGAAAACCGTTCAACTGCACCGATCGCGTCTCGATGCCAAGCGGCCGGCACGCGCCGCGCTCGATCGAGGCCAATGGCCGGCCGTCGCTTCCCATGATGTCGAGCAGTTCGGAGCGCCACTCGCGCACGATCCGGGCTTCGTGCAGGCGCCGGGCCGCCTGCTGCATC
>DATBCI010000363.1:0-3414 GCA_036270555.1 Burkholderiaceae bacterium | reverse complement strand
GGCCAGTTGCAGGCGCAGCACGGCTGGCGAAGGCGTGTCGGCGCAGCGCGACGGCCGCATCACGAACACCAGGGCGTGATGCCGCTGGGCCAGCAGGTGCAGGCGGCGCAGCGCGCGAAAGTCGGCCGAAGCACCGCCGATGGGGAGCCAGCCGATCAGAGCGCCCAGGTGCGCAGCGCGCAGGGACTGCTCGACCGCCCACCAGGCTTCGCGCGCAACCGCGGGCCTGACGAAGATGCTGCAAGACGGATCGATACCCGCCTCGGCCAATGCCGGCGGATACGGCAAGGCTTGCTGCATCAAATCATCGGATTCGCGTACACACGGCAGAATCCAAACACAGGTGCGGCCGGCGCGGGCCTGACTGGCCAAGGCAGGGACGAGCAGGCTCAGCTCGCCGATGCCCGGATCGTCGTACAGCAGTTCGACCAGTTGACCCTGTGGCCATCCGCCCCCGGGCAGCTCGGCATCCAGGGTGGCGAAGCCGCTGGGTACGCATTCGGCGGATGTGGCTGCGAGCGCCGGATCATCGGCTTGCCAGACCCCCGGAATAGTCTGCCTGCGGGCCGGGCGCAGCAATTGAACCAAGTTGGCGGCTTGCATGGGAAATGGCGGCTGCCGCAGGACACTAAATTTAGAGTGATGCTCGAATCACGCCGACCGCCAGCCCTTCGATCGCCAGCGCTTCACGCTTCAGATCGACCACGATGGGTGCGTAGTCGGGATTCTCGGCGATCAGTTCGACCCGCGTGCCCTTGAGCCGGAACCGCTTGACGGTCACTTCATCGCCCAGCCGCGCGACGACGATCTGGCCGTTCAAGGCCTGTGGCTGACGGTGCACTGCCAACCAGTCGCCGTCCAGGATGCCGGCATCTCGCATGCTCATGCCGCGCACTTCGAGCAGGTAGTCGGCGCGTGGTTTGAACAGGGCCGCATCGACGACTGGATGTTTGAGCACGTTTTCCTGCGCCAGGATCGGGCTGCCGGCAGCGACCTTGCCGATCAAGGGCAGGCCGAATTCGCGAGCCGCCGCTCCGATCCCATCCTGCGTGCCGCCTTTGAGTCGGATGCCGCGCGAAGTGCCGGCCAGCAACTCGATCAGCCCTTTTCTCTGCAGTGCCTGCAGATGCTGCTCGGAAGCGTTCAGCGATCGGAAACCGAAAGCGCGCGCAATCTCTTCTCGAGTCGGCGGTACTCCGCGGGTGCTCAGTGCACGGCGGATGAAATCGAGAATTTCATTTTGGCGAGCGGTCAGGGAGGCGTCGGTACTCATACTGTGAATATATACAGTACCCTTCGGCAGCGCAAGCCCATCCGGACCGAGGGTGTGCTTCCCGCCCAACAGGTGTTTCCTGGTCCTCCTGTTGGACCGTGCAGAGTCGCGTGATACACTGCCGGCCCATATATACGGAAGCTGCTGAGCTGCTTTTTTGCAGCCAATACGGAGCGCGCCGTGGGGTGAAGCGCGCGAACCCGCCGATGCTTCCGGATCGTCCCGTTTTCTGATCGACCGTTTCAGCCCGGCTGGGCAGCCGGCCATGACCGTCCTTGCGCGGCGGGTGGCATTGATCACCAGGTCCGGGATTTGGTTCGGCGATACCCGCATCGCGAACGCGATCCGGCGCGGCTATCGGCCAAGCCGATTTGGGAGAACATGAGCCCGCACGAGGCGAAGATCGTCCTGGAAGCAGCGCTTCTGACCGCACATCAGCCGTTGTCGCTGACCGATGTCAGCAAACTGTTCGGCGACGAATTCGACAACGGAACGTTGCAGGCGCTGTTGGATGAGTTGCAGCGCCATTGGCAGGACCGGGGAGTCGAGCTGGTCCGGTTGGCGTCAGGCTGGCGTTTTCAAAGTACACCGGCGATGCGGGTGTACCTGGAGCGGCTGAACCCGGACAAGCCGGCGCGCTACTCGAGAGCGGTGCTCGAAACGCTGGCGATCATCGCGTACCGGCAGCCGGTGACGCGAGGCGACATCGAAGAAATCCGGGGCGTGACGGTTTCGACCCAGGTCATCAGGACGCTCGAGGAGCGCGGATGGATCGAGACCGTGGGTCACCGCGAGGTGCCGGGGCGGCCGGGGCTGCTGGCCACAACACGCACCTTCCTGGACGACCTGGGGCTGCGGTCGCTGCACGAGCTGCCGCCGCTCGCCAATGATCAAGCCGCAGCGCAAGCAAGTGAAATCGATGAGCGAAATGAGCCACGGGAGCTGGAGTTGCCGATGACGCACGCAGCCGAGCCGATCGAGTCTTCTTCCCCATGGATGTCGCCCGTATCATGAGTCCACCGGTGGCTATCGAGGTCACGTCGACCGAATCGCCGCAGAGCGCCGAAGCACCATCCGAGCCTGCGGTCGAGCGCGGTCCGCAGGGCGAAAGTCAGGCCCCAGCCTCCGCTGAGGCGCCGGCCGCTGCCGAGTCCGTGGCGGATGAGCGGGCCGTTGCCGCCGAGCGCGATGACGACGATGAACCGGTCCGTCCGGCTCCTGCTTCGGGCGCCGGCGACGGTGAACGCCGTCTGCGCGGGCCTCTGGGAAGACGCCGCCGCGGACGCGGTGAGCGCACCAACCGCGAGCGGGCACCGGCGGCAGAATCGAGCCCGACCGAATCGCCGGTCGCACTGGCCGACGGCGAGGAGCTGAGCGCGACGGCCATGCCGGAGCAGCCGTTACCACGCGAGTTGCTCGAGCGCGGTCGGCGTGCAGCGCAGTCGGCGATGAATGCGCAGTCGGACAAGCTCCACAAGGTGCTGGCTGACGCCGGGGTCGGCTCGCGCCGCGAAATGGAGGAGTTGATCGTGGCCGGGCGGGTGTCCGTGAACGGGCAACCGGCTCACGTGGGGCAGCGCGTGCTGCCGACCGACCAGGTCCGGATCAACGGGCGACCGCTGCAGCGTCGCCAACCCGGCAAGCTGCCGCGCGTTCTGATCTATCACAAACCCAGCGGGGAGATCGTTTCGCACGACGACCCGCAGGCCAGATCGTCGGTCTTTGAGCGGTTTCCGAAAGTTTCCGGCGGGCGCTGGGTTTCAGTGGGCCGTCTGGACCTGAATACCGAAGGGCTGCTGGTCGTAACGACGTCGGGTGAACTGGCCAACCGCCTGACCCATCCGCGTTTCGAGGTCGAACGGGAATATGCGGTTCGGGTGGCCGGAGAGTTGACCGATGAGCTTCGCCAGCGGCTGCTCGAAGGGGTCGAGTTGGATGATGGCCCGGCACGATTTACCCGTATGGAGGATGCCGGTGGCCAGGGCCTCAACCACTGGTATCGGGTGGTGATCAAGGAAGGCCGCAACCGCGAGATTCGCCGCATGTTCGACGCGATTGGCCTGCAGGTGAGCCGGCTGATACGGATCCGCTTTGGTTCGATTGCACTTCCCCGCACGCTGGCACGCGGCCGTTTTCTGGAG
>DATBCI010000362.1:0-14291 GCA_036270555.1 Burkholderiaceae bacterium | reverse complement strand
TTGCTCACGACCCGACCGCGCCGCTCGATCAGCGCAATCAATAGTTCCAGGGCACGATCGCCGAGATGCACGGCGGACCCGTCGCGGCTCAGCATCCGGCTTGACGGCACCAGCCGGAAGTTGCCGAACTCGATCGCTTCGAAAGCAGCTGTCAGCGCGTGATCGCTCATCAAGATCGTTCAAAAAAAGGCCGGGAAATCCTATTAGAGGTCATTGGCGCGGACGTAGCATGACCATCGACCGGTAGTGCATTGCTGCGATGTTCGCCTCGCCCGGTATTCACGTCAATTCACACGGATTCACCACGATTGGCTTGCCGGTCGAGACACGCCGGCTCCAACATGCGCGCTGCGAAGGTTCGGACATCGAAAGCCACTACCTCGTGGTGGGAATGGTAGTGCAACCGAGGGGCGACGGCACAAACGCTGACTCTACCAACGCAATCCGACGCGCCGCGAACACCGTTTCGCGTGTGTCCTATTGAAACCCTGGGAGTGGAGGCTGAGGAGAGGCACAGAGTACAACGAGTCTTACTGCTGGTCGCATTTGCTCACGTCCGGCACCGTCTCCGGCTTTTTCGGAGGCTCGGGAACGTCGGCCATTGTCGTGTTCGCGTTGCATTAGAAGGGAGACCGCGTATGGGTACCGTCACGACCAAGGATGGCACGCAGATCTATTACAAGGACTGGGGCACAGGACAGCCGGTGGTGTTCAGTCATGGCTGGCCGCTCAGCTCGGACGCCTTCGAAGACCAGATGTTCTTTCTCGCTTCGCGCGGCTATCGTTGCGTGGCGCACGACCGGCGCGGGCACGGCCGATCCAGCCAGCCCTGGAGCGGCAACGACATGGACACGTACGCCGATGACCTGGCTGAGCTCGTAAGCGCACTTGACTTGAAAAATGCGGTGCACGTCGGCCATTCGACCGGTGGTGGCGAAGTCGCGCGCTATATCGCGCGCCACGGCACCCGCCGCGTCGCCAAGGCGGTGCTGATCGGGGCGGTGCCGCCGCTGATGCTGAAGACGCCGCCCAACCCGGGCGGTTTGCCTCGGGAGGTGTTCGACCAGATCCGTGCGGGCGTGCTCGCCGATCGCTCGAGATTCTTCATGGACCTGACCTTGCCGTTCTATGGCTACAACCGGCCTGGCGCCAAGGTGTCGGACGGTGTACGTCAGCAGTTCTGGCTGCAAGGGATGATGGCCGGCATGCCCGCCTCATATTTCTGCATCAAGGCATTTTCGGAAACCGATCAAACCGAGGACCTGAAAAAGTTCGACGTGCCTACGCTGATCCTGCATGGCGACGACGACCAGATCGTGCCAATCGCCAATGCGGGCCTGCTGTCAGCCAAACTGGTCAGGGGCGCGACGCTCAAGGTCTACCAGGGAGGCGCGCACGGACTCTGCACCACCGAGAAGGACCAGGTCAACGCGGACCTGCTGGCGTTTATCAAGGGATAGCGACTGCGCTCATTTCAACTGGAAGGACATGCTATGCCGAACTACCTGAAGCTGTATACGCCGCAAGACAGTGCGATCGTGTTCATCGATCACCAACCTCAGATGACGTTTGGAGTGGCCAACATGGACCGCGCCACGCTGATGAGCAACGTCACGCTGATGGCCAAGGTCGCCAAGGAGTTCAAAGTGCCGGCGGTGCTGACTGCGGTCGAGACCGAGGCGTTCAGCGGCTACGTCTGGCCGCAATTGCTCGACGTGTTCCCCGGTCAGCCCGTGGTCGAACGCAGCAGCATGAACTCCTGGGATGATGCCGGCTTTCGCAGGGCCGTCGAAGCCACCGGCCGGAAGAACATTCTGCTCACCGGCCTGTGGACCGAGGTCTGCGTGACCTGGCCGGCCCTGTCGATGCTCGAAGCCGGCTACACGATTTACGTGGTGGAAGATTGCTGCGGGGCGACCTCGGCTGCTGCGCAGGACGCTGCGCTCTCGCGCATGGTGCAAGCCGGTGCAATCCGCCTCACCACGATCGCGGCGCTTCTGGAGTGGCAGCGCGACTGGGCCAGGCGCGAACACTACGACGCGCTGATGAGCCTGCTGAAGCCGCAGGCGGGGGCGTACGGCAGCGGGATCGAGTACGCCTACACCCTCGTGCACAAGGCACCTCAGTCGGCGAAGACGCCGCAGAAGATCGTGAAATCCAACTGACGGGTCCGGATCCGGTCATTGGAGGGTATCGACATGATGGAAATTCGCCGCGCCGCAGACCGCGGCATATCCAGACACGGCTGGCTCGACAGTCGGCACACGTTCTCGTTTGCCGACTTCTACGATGCGGGGCACATGGGGTTCGGTCCTCTGCGCGTGATCAACGAGGATCGGGTCGCTCCGGGCACCGGATTCGGCCAGCACGGGCACCGGGACATGGAAATCGTTTCCTACGTCCTGGAGGGCGCGCTCGAGCACAAGGACAGCATCGGCACCGGGTCGGTCATCCGGCCCGGCGACGTGCAGATCATGTCGGCCGGCAGCGGGATCTTTCACAGCGAGTTCAACCATTCGAAGGTCGAGCCAGTGCATTTTCTGCAGATCTGGATCGAACCCGACCGCAGCGGAATCGCGCCGCGCTACGAGCAGAAGACCTTTTCGGAAGGCGACAAGCGTGGACGGCTGCTGCTGCTGGCCTCGCCCGACGGCCGCGATGGGTCGCTGACGGTCAATCAGGATGTGGAGTTGCGCGCGGCGCTCCTGGAAGACGGTCACCCGGTGGCGTATCCGTTGAAACGCGAGCGCAAGGCATGGTTGCAGGTCGCTCGGGGTGCGCTGCGGCTCAATGGACAGGACCTGGGCGCGGGTGACGGCGCGGCGATCGACGGCGAACCGGGCCTGACTTTGGAAGCAACCAGCGATCGCGCTGAACTTCTGCTGTTCGACATGCCGCAATAAGGAGGCTGCAGTGGACATGATCCTCTTCAACGGCCGCGTCACGACGCTGGATCGGGCGCAGCCGGCGGCCAGCGCGGTTGCGATCGAAGACGGCCTGTTCGCTGCGGTCGGAAGTGATCGCGACATGCTTGCGCTGCGTACCGCCCAGACCGCGGCGATCGATCTGAACCGGCGCACGGTGATCCCGGGGCTGATCGACAGCCACACGCATTTGATCCGCGGGGGCTTGAACTACAACATGGAGCTGCGCTGGGACGGCGTACCCTCGCTGGCCGATGCACTGCGGATGCTGCAGGAGCAGGCACGCCGAACCCCGCCGCCGCAGTGGGTACGCGTGGTGGGGGGCTGGAGCGAGTTCCAGTTCGCCGAGCGGCGCATGCCGACCCTGGCCGAAATCAACGCGGCGGCGCCGGATACGCCGGTCTTCGTGCTGCACGTTTATGCGCGCGCGATGCTCAACGCGGCAGCACTGCGTGCGGTCGGCTACGACAGGACCACGCCGGATCCGGTTGGGGGTGTGATCGAGCGCGACGCAGCCGGCAACCCGACCGGCATGCTGGTGGCCAAGCCCAACGCGACCATCCTGTATGCAACGCTCGCCAGAGGTCCCAAGCTGCCGATCGAGGATCAACTCAACTCGACCCGCCACTTCATGCGGGAGCTCAACCGCTTGGGCATCACCAGCGTGATCGACGCTGGCGGAGGCTCCCAGAACTATCCTCAAGACTACGAAGTCATCGAGCGGCTGCACCGCGACAGCAAGCTGACGGTGCGCATCGCGTACAACCTGTTCACTCAACATCCGGGCAGCGAGCTGGCTGACTTTCAAGCCTGGACCGATTCCGTGCGGCCTCGTCAGGGCGACGCCCTGTATCGGCACAATGGCGCAGGCGAGATGCTGGTTTATTCTGCGGCCGATTTCGAGGACTTTCTGGAGCCGCGGCCCGAGCTGCCGGCAACCATGGAGGAGGAGCTGTATCCGATCGTTCGGCTGCTGGCCCGGAAGCGATGGCCGTTCCGCCTGCATGCAACCTACGACGAGACGATCGGACGCGCGCTGGATGTATTTGCGCGGGTCCACCGCGAGATCCCACTCGACGGCTTGCATTGGATCATTGATCACGCGGAGACCATCACTCCCCGCAACATCGAGCGGGTCGGGGCCATGGGCGGCGGCATCGCGATACAGCACCGGATGGCCTACCAGGGAGAGCACTTCGTGCAGCGATACGGTGCCGGGGCCGCCGAGGATGCGCCTCCGATACGCCGCATGCTGGAGGCGGGCGTGCCGGTCGGGGCGGGCACCGATGCCACGCGGGTGGCCAGTTACAACCCCTGGGTCGGGTTGTACTGGCTGGTCACGGGCAACACGATCGGCGGGCTTGGCCTGACACCCGGCGGCTCGCGCCTCGATCGCACGGCCGCCTTGAGATTGTGGACCGAGGGCAGCGCCTGGTTCTCCGACGAGCAGGAGAAGAAAGGGCGAATCGCGCCCGGTCAATTCGCGGACCTGGCGGTGCTGGACGCCGATTACTTCTCGGTGCCCGATGAAGGCATCAAGTCGATTGCCTCTGCGCTGACCATGGTCGCAGGGCGCGTGGTGTACGGCGACCTGGCGTTCAAGGACCTGGCTCCCCAATTGCCACCGGCCTTACCCGACTGGTCGCCGGTGCGCCGTTACGGCGGGTTCCATTTAAGTGGTCTGACCAATAGTCAGGCAAGCGCCTGCGCGGTGCATCGCCATGCACCCCATCGCGTGCACGCTCCGGTCCGGTTCGACGACAGGGCAGGGTTCTTCGGGGCGCTCGGCTGCAGCTGCTTCGTGTTCTAGCCACGAGCGATGGCGCCCTTGGTGTTGGGTCTGCTGGTCGGCTTGTTGATTGGCGCAGGCTGCCGCTTCTTCGACATACCGTCGCCGGCGCCGCCGAGGCTGATTGGCGCTCTGCTGTTGGTCGCGATGACATTGGGCTTCGTGGTCGCGGATCACCTGCTCAAGTGATGGCGTAAATGCGTTCGATTGGACACTCCAACATGAAGTCTCTCCTCGGGCTGGCCCTGGCGTTCGGAATCGGCATTGCGTGCCGCACCTTCGGAATTCCATCGCCGGCTCCTCCAGTGGTCGTGGGCGCACTGCTCGTCGTCGCGATGACATCCGGCTACCTGCTGGTCGACCGGTGGATGACACGGCCGGCGATTCATCGGCGCGATTGCGGCGGGCCGAGTGGCCTCCCACCAAGCAGCGAGGCAAATGGGCCACATCCATCCAACACGAGCGCGGCGGTCGCGCGTTCCGGACGATCACACGCCGCCGCGGCCTTCGCTCGCATTCCGCTCGTTCAAACCGTGGCGCTGCTGGGCCTGTGCGCCGCCTACCTGCAGGGCGGCTTGCAGAAGCTGGTCGACTTCGGTGCGGCTGTTTCCGAGGCTCAGCACTTCGGCCTGCCGGCCGCCCCGCTGGTCGCAGCCGCTACCATCGCGACGGAGCTGTGCGGTTCGTTTCTGGTGTTGAGTGGCTTTTATCGCTGGCTCGGTGCGCTCGGACTGGCCGGCTTCACGTTGATCGCCACGTTCGTGGCAAACCGTTTCTGGGAAATCGCCCCGGCCGAACGCTTCATGGTCGAGAATGCGTTTTTCGAGCACCTCGGGCTCGTGGGCGGTTTTGTGCTGGTTGCGATCCTCGATCTGCGTCGATTCACCTCGGCAGGAGGTTCACATGTCCAGTCCCAGCCGTCCAGTTGACAGTGCCCCCTCAAAAGGCAGCCGCCACGGACCGCTTCCCTCTTTGCTGTTGACCCTGACGGTCGTCACCGGACTGGTCGACGCGGTCAGCTACCTGAAGCTCGGCCATGTGTTCGTCGCCAATATGACCGGAAACGTCGTCTTCCTCGGTTTCGCGGCTGCAGGGGCGACCGACTTTTCCGTGGCGGCCTCGCTGGTTGCGATCGTCGCCTTCATGGGCGGCGCCTTGATCGCCAGCCGCCTCGCGTCACCCCTTGGACACCATCGCGGCCGGTTTCTCGCAACGGCGGCCACCGTCCAGATCCTACTGTTGGCCATCGCGCTCGCAGTTTCGCTGGCCGTCTCCAATCCGGGTGGCGGCGCCGCCCTGTACGCGCTGGTCACGCCACTGGCACTTGCAATGGGCCTGCAAAACGCCACGGCCCGCCGTCTTGGCGTACCGGACCTGACAACGACCGTGCTGACGTTGACGCTTACTGGCCTTGCAGCCGACTCAACCCTCGGCGGTGGATCGAATCCGAATATCGGACGGCGGCTGGCTGCCACCGGGGCCATGTGTCTGGGAGCAGGGCTTGGAGCCGCTTTGCTGTTCCACAGCGGCGTCAGCGCGGTACTGGCCACCGCAGCGGCGCTGCTCGTGCTGATCGGCGGCGTGGGCTACCGAACCTGGTCATCGACCGAGGCTTGGACTGTTCCCGGCTGATCGCCAATTTGACAAGGGCGTGACCCGTTGTTGGTGGGTTCAGTGGCTGGACCACGTCTGTTAAAGGTGAGCAGGCGCCTTTCGCGTGTGGCCCCTCGCGGATCACCAAGGACAAGCGTCCGCACTCAAGTCACGTGTCGGGTTCGCCTGACATCTGCTCGGCTTACCCCGGTGACGCGCGCTTCGGGCGCGCGCCAACCTGAGCCTTGACAGGGAATCACCCTTGACACACGTGGTCGACATGGAAACAATGTTTCTCAACAAGGGGTACTTACTTGACGGTATGTTTTCGAGGGGTTTACATGCATTCGACCGAATTCCGCCGCACTGGGCCTTTGAAGGACCTGACGAGCTACCCGCTGTGGCTGCAGGAGGTCGTACGTGATACCGCCCCGGACAAGGAACGCGTCGTCAACCACCCGGTGTTCACGATGATGCGCGACGCCACGCTGTCGCTGCCTCAGATCCACAAGTTCCTGAGCGGCGTCTGGCTGACGATTGAGCGCTTTCCGCAGTTCATGGCGCTGAACCTGCAGAAGATGCAATTCGGCGACAGTCACGGCGCCGACATGGCCCGCCGTTATCTGATTCAAAACATACGGGTCGAGCAAAAGCATGCCGACCATTGGCTGACCTGGGCCCAAGCGACCGGGTTGAACCTGGCCGGCTTGAAACTGGCGAAGAACTGCGCCGAGGAGCAGGCGCTGGCCCACTGGTGCTGGTATGTCTGCGCGCAGCCGTCGCTGGCGGTGGGCGTCGCAGCGACCAACTACGCGGTGGAGGGAGCCACCGGTGAGTGGGCGTGCCGGGTTTGCTCGACCGACCGCTACGCCAGCAGCTTCCCCGAGTCATGCCGGGTGTCGGCCATGCGCTGGCTCCGCGTGCACGCCGAATACGACGACACGCACCCGTGGGAAGCCTTGGACATCGTGGCAACTCTGATGGGCGTCGAACCGTCCGAGGCGGATGTGGATGCGATCCGCAGCGCGGTCCGCACCAGCTACAACTATATGGAACTGGCGGTTGACGGAGTGCTGCGGGCGACGACCCCCAAGGCGGTGAAGTTCGATGCGAAGTCGATCATGAAACTGATCGATCCGCAACGAAATGCCACCCGCCGCCGGACTCTGAAAGTCGATCTCGACGAAGAGATCCTGGTCTCGTAGCCACCCACGCGGCGCCGGGGCGGGCGCCGACTCAACCGAGCAAGTGCGGCAGCAGTTCCACCTCGCCGCCGCGCGTGGCGCGCAACGCGCGATTGCGATAATGCGCACCCGCGCTGGCGCCGCCGCGCGGCGCCAGCCATCGCATCGCCAGGAAGTGATCCAGCAAGGCGGCAGCGAGCGATCCTCCCAGGTGGTCCCGCCGCTCGGACCAGTCCAGGCAGGCGTACGCCACGCGCCCTGATGGGCGCGGCCGCGGCCACTCCAGGCCGATCGAGCGCAGCCATCGCTCGCCTTCATCGGTAACCCGATAGTCGTCGCCCTCTGGCTCGAGGCGACGGTTCAGCAGCAAGCGCTCCAGCAGGGCCACCCCCAACTGGCCCGCCAGGTGCCCGTAGCAGCGGCGAGCGTAACGAAGCTGCTGGCGTGCGGGCGAGTTCCACTGCCGCTGATGCTGGCCGCGCTCCGCCACCAGTGCGAGCGACTCGAGCGCGTGCGCCACATCCGCGTCCGCCAGCTTGAAGTAGCGATGCCGCCCGCGCTGTTCAACGCTGATGAGCCCGCTCTGTTCCAGCTTCGCCAGGTGGCCGCTCGTGGTGGACGCGCTGACCGAGCCGACCGCGGCAAGCTCCCCCGCGCTGGCATAGTGCCCTGCCAGCAGGTAGGACAGCATGCGCGAACGTGCCGGGTCGGCAATCATCGCGGCCACGCGCGCCAGCCTTGGCTCATAGGAAGTCAGCATCGAACGTCAACCGGCTTGGGGTGCGCAGTCACACTCTGAGCGCGGGTCGCTGCAATGCTTCCGGCACGACCTCGCAGAATGTGCGTTGTTCGCGCAGTATGAACCGTTTACTCTGCGCGAGGGCGAAAGTGTCCCTTGCCTCCGGGTCGAGCTTCAAGCGCGCCCGATAGGCTTCGTAATCGGCCAGGCTCTCGAAAGCGACCAGGCCCCAGGCTTCGAAGTTGGATCCTTCGTGCGGCAGGAAGTAGCCCAGGAGGTTTCCTCCGAGGCGAGGGATGATGCGCGACCACGCCTGCGCATAGCGTGCAAAGGCGTCGCGCTGGAACGGATCGATTTCATAGCGAATGAAGCAGGCGATGCTCATCGGTACAGCTCCGATCGTCGATCAGGCAAGAGCGCGGTGCAAAAACTCGTTGACGGCGCGGTACAGATCGTCGCGCCGTTCCTCCAGATGCATACGGTGGGTTCCCCGTGCAATCTTCACGTCATCCTTGATCCGGCTCGGGACAGCGCTCAGGAACCGGGTGACATCGTCGTCGGTGCACAGCGAATCCCATTCGCCCCGCACCACGAGTGTCGGCCGCTCGATTCGCGCCGGATCGAAAAACCCCTTGCCATGCCGGATATCCATGATGTCGGCCTGCGGGCCGGTCGGAGTCAGGACCGCGGCGGGTTGCCGAGTGCCGGACTGCGGGTCGCTCGCCAGGTAGGCGCGCGACCAGCCGTCAAAATGGCGGTCGGACATGACCGGTGGATGGCCGTCGGGCACCTCTGCGATAAATGCCCGGTACTGCTCCCAAACCGTAATGGGCCGTCGCGCCGGCAGCACCTCGCGCACCTCGACCGGCCGTCCGCACAGAATGGGACCGAACATCACGAGCGCAGCGACGGCATCCGGGAAGGCGATTGCCGCACGCGCCGCCACTATCGTTCCCCACGAATGCGCGATCAACGCGACCCGACGGCCGCCGTTGTGCGCACGCAGATATTGGATCACCGCCCGCAGTTGCGGCAGCGCCTGGTCGCTGCGGCCGAGCGGTTCGGTGCCAACGTTCGTATGGCGGCTCGATCGACCGTATCCCACGAAATCCAGGCCCGATGCCGAATAGCCCGCTTCGTTCAGCGCATCGGCCCACGATCGTTCGTCAAGCCGATAGAACACCGACAGATCGGACGGGAAGGTCGCCCCATGCACGTACAGAACATCGCACTTCGCAGCCGGCAGCGCCTGAACACCCACGTGTATCGCGCCGCCGTCCGGCATTGCGATGGACCTCGACGACAATGGGTTCAGGCCGGTACCAGGCATGCGACAGCCTAACCCGCATTCTTCCCGGGTTGTTTCGGCCTGCGCCGAAGTAATAGCGATCGCCGCGTCGGCAAACAGCCAAGGGTATTATCGGTTGCAACGTGCCCGCTAAAAGTGGGCCAGGCGAGGAGGGCGTGATGGTGCGAAGAGTCGGCGTGCTCGTCGGGAGCCCGCGCAAGCAGTCCTTGAACCGGAAGATGGCGCTGGCCATGGCAGCGCTCCAGCCTGCATCGCTCGCTCTGGAGATCATCGAGATTGCCGGGCTGCCGCTGTACAACCAGGACCTGGACGATGCGGACAGTGCCCCGCCAGAATGGATCTCGTTCCGGGAGACTTTGTCCGGCGTCGACGCGGTGCTGTTCGTGACACCCGAGCACAACCGCTCGGTGCCCGCTCCGCTCAAGAACGCGATCGATGTGGGTTCGCGCCCCTACGGCAAGAGCGCGTGGAACGGCAAGCCGGGCGCGATCGTCAGCGTGTCGCCTGGAGCCTTGGGTGCGTTCGGTGCCAACCATCACTTGCGCCAATCGCTAGTCTTCCTGAATATGCCGTGCCTGCAGCAGCCGGAGGCGTACATCGGCGGTGCCACCAAGCTGTTCGATGCCGACGGCAAGCTGATCAACGACCCCACCCGTGATTTACTGTCCGGCTTTCTGGCCGCGTTCGCCGCCTGGATCGAGGCCACGCGTCCGAAGAGCTGAAAGGCTTACGCTTGCCAAGCGGGTCATTGGCGCAAATAATTTGGCGAGGCGGATCTGCCAGTGCAACATCGTGAGGAGCCATTCATGCAACAAGTCGACAAGGATGCATCGGTGCTCGCGCATATCCAGCGCCTGGTGGCCGAAGAGCATCAATTACAGCAGCGGGCCGATCCCGCCCCGGACGACGGCAAGCGATTGGCGCACCTGCAGGTCGAACTCGACCAGTGCTGGGATCTGCTTCGACAACGGCGCGCGCTGCGGGAAACCGGCGGCGACCCGTCGCAGGCACAGATTCGACCACCCGGAGTCGTCGAGGGCTACATCGGCTGACCGCCGCTGGCGCGACGGTCCTTCGCTGCTCGAACATTTCGCGACAAGCCACGATGGCGACGTGTACCCACCTCGGGTCGATAAGAACCGACCGCCCGCACAGCGCGGGCTGCGAGGAATGCCTCAAGCAGGGTGACTCCTGGGTGCATCTGCGCCTTTGCCGGATATGCGGGCACGTTGGCTGCTGCGATGACTCGAAGAACCGGCATGCCACCCAGCACTATCACGTGACCAAGCATCCGATCGTCACCTCGCTCGAACCGGGCGAGAACTGGAGCTGGTGCTACATTGATGAGGCGCTGATCGAAGGCGCTTGAGCGCGGCGCGCAAGACAGCCCGTTACCGGCTACCGGCCTGCATCCACGGAAGCTGGTCCAGATCCAGGTTACCGCCCGTCAGGACCAGTCCGACCCGCTTGCCGCGGACGTCGACCTTCGCTTCGACCAGCGCGGCGTACGCCACTGCGCCTGAGGGTTCGACCAGGATTTTCATGACTTCCCAGATGCGGCGCATCCCAGTGACGATCGATTCCTCGGAAACCGTCACGATCTCATCGACGTGCCGGCGTATCTCGGCAAAGGTCTTGTCTCCCAGCGAAGCGCGCAGTCCGTCCGCGATGGTGTGCGGATCGACGCTGGGGACGATGCGACCCGCGCGGAGCGACCTGGCTGCATCATCCGCCGCGGTGGGTTCCACCCCAACCACGCGAATCGACGGGTCAATACCTTTGCTCGCAACCGCAACTCCACTGAGCAAACCACCGCCTCCAACCGGACAGAGCACCACGTCCAGATCCGCAACCGATTCGAGCAGCTCGACCACCGCGGTGCCTTGTCCCGCCATCACGCGCAGGTCGTTGTAGGGGTGGACTGCGGACGCGCCGGTATCGGCGATCACCTTCTCCAGCGTCCGCTCGCGCGCCTCGAGCGTAGGTTCGCAGAAGACGATCCGCCCGCCGTAACGCTCGACCGATTCGCGCTTCACGCGCGGCGCGTTGTTCGGCATCACGACGTATGCCGGAATTGCCCGCAATCGCGCCGCGCGCGCCAGCGCCGCGCCGTGGTTGCCTGAAGAATGGGTCGCTACCCCTCTTTCAAGCTGCTGCTCTGGCAGTGAGAACACCGCGTTGGTAGCGCCCCGCGCCTTGAACGCTCCGACCTTCTGGAAGTTCTCGCACTTGAAGAAGAGCGTGGCGCCGCCGACAGCGTCGAGCGCGTGGCTGGTCATCACCGGGGTATGGTTGATGTGATCCTTGATCCTGGCGTGCGCTTCGCGGATCAGCTCCAGCGTCAGTGCCGTGGGTTGTTGGGCATTCATCGCTCGGTCCCGTTGTCAACGCTCGCGCGTCGCCGCGTATTATTAAACCATGGGTCAGGTCGTCGAGCGCCTGGTGCGCGAGGGCTATGCGTTTCTGACGGCCGCCGAGGCGTCCGCAGCGTGTCAGTTCGCGTTCCAACCGCTGCAGGAGCTGCGCGACAGCTGGTCGCGTCTGCCGCGAGATGCCTATCTGCGCGACGGCGGACGGTATCGGTCGCGGCGCCACAGCTGCTTCGTGCAGGAAGTCGCGTCCAGCGTGCTTGCGGCAGTTCCTCAGCGGGCCCACTGGCAACCGACCTCGTACAACGCGCTGCACGGCGGACTCGAACGCTGGTTCGAACCGATCGAACCGGGCATCCTGAATGCACCGGTCTGGACGCAGCTCGTGACGTCGATCGGGTCGCTGTTCGCCAGGGTCGCGAAAGGCGCAAGCCATGGCGCCGAGCGCTGGTTCATCGAAGCGCATCAATTCCGGATCGACACCGAAAACGGCATCGGCCGCCCGACCCCCGAGGGGGCCCACCGGGACGGAGTCGATTTCGTCGCACTGCTGTTGATCGAACGGCACGGCATTCTCGGCGGCGAAACCCGCGTGTTCGACGCCCACGGCCCGTCCGGCGTCCGCTTCACGATGACCGAGCCGTGGTCGGTGCTGCTGATGGACGATGCGCGCGTCATCCACGAGACGACGCCGATCCAGCCGAGTGGCACGCCCGGCTACCGGGACACGCTGGTCCTGACGTATCGGGCCAACGGGTTTCAGGCGCCCGACCCATAATCCGCAGACGTGAGCTGGGCGACCTCCTTGTGTCGAGTCAGGGCACAGACGCCGCATGGGCGGTCAGTCAGTCCCCTCTCCCACAAGTGGGAGAGGGGACGTGTTCCGGGTGCAAACAACGTATTGCAAGTTCACAGCGACTCGCCCAGCATGTCCTCGATGCGGATCGGAAGATTGCGGATGCGCTTGCCCGTGGCGTGGTAGACGGCGTTGGCGATGGCCGGAGCCATCCCGACCAGCGCGATCTCGCCGATTCCCTTCACGCCCAGCTCATTGACGTGCGGGTCCACCTCGTCGACGAACTGCACGTCGAGCTGCGCGATGTCGAGGTTCACCGGAACCAGATAATCGGCCAGGTGAGCGTTGACAGGGCGGCCGTCGCGCGGATCGAGGACGGTGCGTTCCATCAGCGCCATCCCGATGCCTCCGACCATGCCGCCGATGCACTGGCTGGTGGCGAGGCGTGGATTGACGATACGGCCGGCCGCATACACGCCGAGCGCCCGGCGAACCATGATCGTGCCGACATCGGGATCGACTGCGACCTCGGCGAAGACGGCGCCGAACGCGTGCATCGAATAGCGCCGCGCCACCTCGGGGTCGCGCCGCGCCGAGGCTTGCACCTCGACCGGTTCGCGCGGGTCGACGCCCGTGCGCCTCGCGGCTTCCTCCTTGAGCGTGAGGCATGCGGCCCGGATCGCAGATCCGACCGACGCCATCGTCTGGGAGCCGCCGTGCGGCGGGGCCGGCGGGAAATCCGAGCGACCGATGCTCACGCGAATCCGTTCGAGCGGCAGCTCGAGCACGTCAGCCGCAACCTGGGTCATGGACGTGTAGGTACCCGGACCCATGTCGCTCGCGGCAACCTCGACTTCGACGATTCCGCTCGCCAACAAGCGAACACGGGCGCTGGCCGGGCTCTGGATCGCGGGATAGGCCGTGGACGCCATCCCGATGCCGATCAACAGCCTGCCGTCGCGCATCGATCGCGGGCGCGGATCGCGGCGCGACCAGCCGAACCGCTCGGCGCCGGCGTCATAGCACTTCAGCAGGGAGCGGCTCGAGAAGGGCCGATCCTCCTGCTCGTCGAGCGCCGGCTCATTGCGACGCCGCAGCTCGATGGGATCGATCCCGCATGCGGTCGAGAGCTCATCCATCGCGCATTCGAGCGCGAAGATGCCGCTTGCTTCGCCCGGGCCGCGCATGAACGTCGGCGTGCTGGTGTCCAGCGGTACCAGCCGGTAGCGGGTGCGCACGTTGCGGCAGGCGTACATGAAGCCCGAGACCGCGGTCAAGGCCTCGATGAATTGCTCGTAACGACTGGTCTCGCCTACGCTTTCATGGATCAGGCTCGTCAACTCGCCGCCCGGGGTCGCGCCGAGAGCGACGCGTTGCTCGCACCGGGGGCGGTGGCCCGTTGCAAAGAACATCTGTCTGCGGGTCAGCACCAGCTTGACCGGGCGTCGCACGTGGCGCGCCGCCATTGCGGCCAGCGTGACATGCGGCCACGTCCTGAGGCTGGTGCCGAAACCGCCGCCCACGAAGGGGCAGATCACCTGGACCTGGTCGACCGCAATGCCGAACACGGCCGCGATTTCGGCCTGCT
>DATBCI010000361.1:0-4797 GCA_036270555.1 Burkholderiaceae bacterium | reverse complement strand
TCCGACCACCACCGTTGCGATCCCGCGTTGCACATCGCTGCCCACCCCGGTGTGGATCGCCGCCGGCAGCATCCCGAGCGTCGCGACCGTGGCTGTCATCAGGACCGGTCGCAGGCGCTCGGTGGCGCCTTTCAGGATCGCATCGTGCAACTCCAGCCCTGCTTTTCTCATCCGATTCAGGTTCGACACCATGATGATGCCGTTTTGCACGGCCACCCCGAAGAGGGCGATGAAGCCGACGCCGCTGGCGACATTCAGATTCTGTTCCGTCAGGTGCAGCGAGATCAGACCCCCCAGCGTAGCCAGCGGCACCACGCCCAGAATCAACGCGGCCTGCCGCAACGAACCCGTGCCCACCGTCAGAAAGATCAGCATCAAGCCCATCACCATCCCCAGGATGACCAGAAGCCGGGCTTCCGCGCGCCGCTGATTCTCGAATTGGCCACCCCACTCCAGCCGAATCCGGTTCGGGTCGAAGTGGACCTGCCGGGCGATCTTCGATTGCGCTTCGGCCAGATACGAGGTGAGATCCCGATCCCGGTTGTCGATGCGGATCGTCAGGTTGCGTTGACCCATCTCGCGTGTGACGATGCTCTCGCCCAGGCGCAGCCGGACGTCGGCCACTTGAGAGAGTGGAATCTGCATGCCGGATGCGGTGGAGATGGGCAGATTGGCCAGCGCTCCGGGACGGTTGCGCGCGCTCTCGGCGAATCGTACGGTCAGCGGATAGCTTCTTTCCCCGACGTAAACGGTCGATACCGGCGCCTGGCCGACGCCGGTCTGGACCAGGTTCAACACATCGTTCATCGCGATTCCATAGCGCGCGGCCCGTTCGCGATCCAGCTTGATCTGGATCTGCGGAATGGGCGGCTCCTGGAAAATCGAGGCGCTGGAGGTTCCCTGGATCGAATACAGCACATCGACGATCTGCGCGCCGATCTTGCGAAGCTCCTCGAGGTCGTCGCCGAAGATCTTGATCACCAGCGGACTGTGGGCACCGCCGATCATGTCATTGACGCCGTCGATGATCGGCTGGCTGATGCCGACCGAATAGCCGGGCAGCTCCTTGCCCAGATCGGTGGCCAGCCGGTCGACGAACTGCCGCTTGGACTCGCCGGCCGGCCAGGTGTCGTAGGCCTTCAAGCCGACCGGCGCCTCGATATGCGACATGGTCCACGAATCGGTGCCGTCGTCGTTTCGACCCGTCTGAGTGACGACGTACGACACCTCCGGGTACTTCAGGATCGCCCGCCGCAGCTCACTCGCCATGTCGCTCGCCTTGTTCAAGGCTAGGCCCGTCGGCATCTGCACCTGCAGCCAGAGGGCGCCTTCGTCCAGATCCGGCAGGAACTCGCGGCCCACCGTGGCGCCCAGGCCAATCACCGCCAGCAGCGCGAAGA
Source organism: Burkholderiaceae bacterium (assembly GCA_036270555.1). Taxonomy (GTDB): domain Bacteria; phylum Pseudomonadota; class Gammaproteobacteria; order Burkholderiales; family Burkholderiaceae_F; genus VBCK01. The sequence continues at coordinate 3,397 of DATBCI010000361.1, read as the reverse complement.
TCGTCACTCCGTAGATGATGCGCGGCTGATCGAGGCAGGCCTCGAGCATCCGGTGATAGGCCTGCGTCAGGCGCTCCAGCCATCGGTTGTGATAGACGCGGCTCGGATTGCGGAACGCGAAATACGCCAGGCCAGGCACCAGCGCCAGGGCGGTCAACAGGGCACCGAACAGCGCGAAGGCCATCGTGTAGGCCATCGGGGTGAACAGCTTGGCCTCGGCGCGCTCGAATGAAAACAGCGGCAGGTAGGCCGTGATGATGATCAGGCTCGCAAAGAAAATGGGCCGGGTCACCTGCACCGCGGCCGCCCGGACCTCGCTTTCGCTCAATTCCTCGTCGGGCGTGGCCTCGCGCCGGCGCAACACCGATTCGGCCACGACGATCGCCCCGTCGACCAGGATGCCGAAGTCGATCGCGCCGAGCGACAGCAGATTGGCCGATACGTGGGTCAGGTTCAGAAACGAGAACACCGAAACCAGCGCCAGCGGGATGGCGACGGCGACCACCAGCGCGCTGCGCGGGCTGCCGAGAAACAGAATCAGGATCACGAACACCAGTGCGATCCCTTCCGCAATCGTGCGGCCGACCTTGTTGATGGTGGCCCGGACCAGATCCTCCCGATCGATGTACGGAACGATGCGCACATTGGAGCTCGCCAGGCGCGCATTCAACTCGGCCACCTTGGCGTGAACGCCTCGCAGGGTCTGCGAGGGGTTCTGGTACTTCAGCATCAGGCAGATGCCCTCGATCGTGTCCGGATTGCTGTCCTTGCCCAGGATGCCTTCGCGCTCCTGGTGGCTCAGCGTGGTGCGGCCCAGGTCGCGCACCAGCACCGGCGCGCCGTTCACCTGCTTGACCGCGGTCGAGCCGATGTCGGCCAGCGTCCGGATCAGGCCTACGCCACGGATGACATAGCTCTGGTCGCCGCGAGCGACCCGGCCGCCGCCGGCGTTCGTGTTGTTGGCATTGATCGCATTGACGACGTCCGCAATGCCGAGGCCATACTGCTGGAGCCGGTCCGGGTCCAGGTCGAGCTGATACTCGGTGGTGAGGCCGCCGAAGTTGGTCACATCGACCACGCCGGGCACGGACTTGATCGCCGGAATCACGGTCCAGCGCTGCAGCTCCGACAACTCCTGCAGGTTCTTGCTGTCCGATTCGAGCGTGTAGCGGTAGATTTCACCGGCCGGGCCGGACACCGGATCCAGGCTGGGTGAGGCGCCGGCGGGCAGGACGGCCTGGTTGATGCGTTCGAGCAGGCGCTGCCTGGCCCAGTAGTCCTCGTAGCCGTCGCGAAACAGGACGGTGATCAGCGACAGGCCGAAGGTGCTCGAGGAACGCGTCAGCAACAGCCCCGGAGTGCCGTTGATCTGCCGCTCCAACGGAATCGTGATCAGCTGTTCGACCTCCTCGGCCGCAAGTCCCGGCACCTGCGTCGTGACCTGCGCCGCGACGTCGCCCAGATCGGGATAGGCTTCAACCGACAGCGTCTTCCACGCGTAGACGCCGAATCCGCTGATCAGCAGCGTCAACACGATGACCGCGATCCGGTGGCGCAAGCAGACTGCGACGAACTGGTCAATCATTGAGCAGGATTCCGCCCTTGACGACGACCTGTTCGCCGGCCTCGACACCGGAACGGATCGTCACCGAAGTGCCTTCCTCCAGCAAAGTCTCCACGGAGCGGCGCTCGAAGGTCCACGGCGCCGTGGCGACGAAGACGCTGGTGCGGTCGTTGTTGATCAGCAGGGCGGATGTCGGCAGCACGGTGCGCGTGCGCTTGGGCCCGTACACGACCACGGTCGCGAACATGTTCGGCTTGAGCTCATAGCCGGCGTTCGCAAATGCGATCCGCAATTTGTTGCGACGCGAATCGGGCTCGATCACATCGCTGATGAAGAGGACCTTGCCGTGCAGCACCCAGCCCGGATAGGCCGCCAGGCTGACTTCGGCGTCCTGGTTCTTCGCGACCGATCCAAGGTCCTTCTCGGCGACCAGCGCGGTGACCCATACGGTGCTCAGATCCGCGATCGTCATCAGCGGCTGCGTCGGGTCGTTGATCATGTTGCCGCGCGCGATCGACAGCGCGGTGACGCTGCCACCGATCGGGGCCTTCACTGCCAGCAGCGCCGAACGATCCTTGGCGTCGGCGGGCATACCCAGCACCTTCAGCCGTGCCTGGGTCCGGGCGTATTCGGCAGCGGCTTGCGCGTGATCGCTGCGGGCCTGGTCCAGGTCCTGATCGGATGCGGCGCCGATCTTGAATTGGCCCTCCTGGCGCTCCAGCTTGCGCCGGGTCAATTCGAAGGAATCGGCCGCCTTTTCGTCGTCGTCATAAGCCTGGGCCAGATCGGGCGAATCGATCACCGCCAGCACCTGGCCTTGAGTCACGCGATCGCCCAGCGCCACCTTCTGGTCCACGACCCGGCCGCTCAGCGGCGACAGCACTGCGGCGGTACGCGCCGGGTCGGCCTCGACGACCCCGGGCAGCTCGACTTTCGCGCTAACCGATTCCGACGGCGCCGGGACCACCAGCAGCCGCTCGCGCAATGGCGAGCCCTCCGGAACGATGACCTTGTCGGCCCTATGCAGGACGGTCGGCGCGTCGCCGCCGGCGCTTGGCGGGGCGGCCAAAAGTCCGAAGCCGCGGGTCAGCAGCGCGCCGACCAGCACCAGGCCCAGCACGATCCCACCCCAGAGAAAGACGCGGCCGAGCAGGGCTGTACTTCGGCTGTCCGTCGACATCTCAATGACTCAGCTTGTTGTTGCGCTGATTGCCCGGTCGCTGCAGGGCAGCGGGCGAGATCGTCGTCGCCGTGCCCTTAGCTTCTTGTAAATGTGCCGCTATTTCACGGATTTGCGGCCGCTTGCGACATTAGCGAAGTTTTCCCCCTGCTTCGATGACACTTTGTCATCTGCGCGTAATTTTTTGTCGGCCACGCTGGCTGGATCCATCCACGCAAGAGTTCAACCCGGTTCTGAAGACGCCGCCGCCACCAACGCAACATCGTTGGCGGATACCGATGCCAGGTCGAATTTGGCGGCCGATGCGGCCATCCGCGTAAGCGCCTGGGCGATCGGCATCGGCGGCTCGGTCTGCCCTTTCTTCAAGCGCTGGAAACGCACGGGGTTGATGCGCGCTACCACATAGTTGCGCAGGTAGGGCGACCTGAAGCCGCGCGCCTGCAGCGCCTCGACGATTCGTCCGACATGTGCGTCGATCTGTTCGATGCGCGCAGCGTAGTCTTCGCGGCTGCGTAGGCTCACCGCCAGTGAGCGGTCCACAAAGCGGTCGACCTTCCTTAGAAAGGGGTTGTACGGGCTGCCGCCGAAGCGCGCATTGCGCTCATAAACGATGCCCAACGTCAGCAGCTCCGCCGCCTCGAACTGCGCCGCGT
>DATBCI010000360.1:0-2835 GCA_036270555.1 Burkholderiaceae bacterium | reverse complement strand
CGCTCGACATCTTCCAATAGCGTTCCGGCCGGCTCGCAACCCACCGAGAAGCGCACGTAGCCCTCCGCGACTGCCTCGCCCCAACGCGCGCGCCGCTCCGCCGATGAATGCAGCCCGCCGAAGCTGGTGGCCGAGCGCACGTAGCGGCAGCCATCGATGAATTGCTCGGCGGCGCGGGCGCTGGCGAGCGTGATGCCGACCAGGCTGCCGAAGCGGCGCATCTGGCTGCAGGCCAGCTGGTGCGCCGGGTGGGCCGCCAGGCCGGGATAGCGCACCTCGTGCACTTTCGGATGTTGCGCCAGTCGCCGCGCCAGTTCGAGCGCGTTGTCACACATCCGGGCAAAGCGCAGCTCCAGCGTGTCCAGGCCGCGCTGCACCAGCCAGGCCTCGAAGGCGCCGGGGATCGCTCCGCAGACGCGGCGCCAATCTCGAACGCCGGCCATCACCTCGGCGTTGCGCGTGGCCACGTGACCGAACAGCGCGTCCGAATGCCCGTTGACGCCTTTGGTGTCGGACGAGACGAGCACGTCGGCGCCGAGCTCCAGCGGGCGCTGGCCGAGCGGCGTCATCGTCGTGTTGTCGACCACCAGCAGCGCTCCCGCCGCATGGGCCCGCTGCGCCACCGCACGCAAATCGGCCAGGTCCAGCCCTGGGTTGGACGGAGTTTCGACCCACACCATCTTCAGTCCATCCAGCGGCTCGCGCTCGACGGCGGACGTGGGGCAGGTGCGCACGCGTACGCCGATCGGCGCCAGGAATTTTTCGGCCGCGGTGCGCACCGTGTAGTAGCCGTCGGACGGCAGCAGCACCTGGTCGCCGGTACGAAGCTGGCTGTACAGGACCGAAGCGACGGCCGCCATCCCTGACGGAAAAATCAGCGTTTCAGCGTCTTCCAGCAGGCTCAACACGTCTTCCAGAGCAGTCCAGGTCGGATTGGCCCACCGCGCGTACTGATAAGTCCCCTGCGGTTCGCCGGGCAGCGCATAGATCGTGGTGTTGACGATCGCCGGCTCGAACGGTTCACCGGGTTTGCGCCGGTGCGTTGCGTGGTGCAGACAGTCGGCAAAGCGGGTGTCGAGCCAGTCCATGGATGCCTCTCAGCGTGTGCGTCCTAATCGCGTGACAACCTGGAAACGAGCGCTTCGCGCCTTGCGCCCGACCCGTAAGATACCCGCGCTTGCGTCAGGCGTTCGGAGGAGGCCGTCTTGAGCACCTATCTGCACCACGAGACCCATTTCCAGTCCAGCGATCTGCTGCGCGACATCGTGATCGGGATGGCTGACGGCCTGACGGTCCCGTTTGCGCTGGCCGCCGGTATCAGCGGGGCTGTGGCCGGATCGGGGGTCGTGGTCACGGCGGGCGTGGCCGAGATCGTGGCCGGGTCCATCGCGATGGGCCTGGGAGGTTTTCTGGCCGCGCAGGGGGAAGTCGAACACTACGCTTCCGAACTGATGCGCGAGGAGCAGGAGATCGCGGAAAAGCCGCAAGCCGAAATCGAGGAGGTTGCCGAGGTATTTCGACAGTATGGGCTGACGGAACAGCACTATGGTGGCGTGATAGAAGGTCTGAAAGCCAATCCGCTCGCGTTCCGCGACTTCATGATGCGCTTCGAACTGGGTCTGCAAAAGCCGGATCCGAACAGGGCCGGCCGCTCAGCGCTGACGATCGGATGCAGCTATATTCTCGGCGGATTGGTTCCGCTCGCCCCGTATATGGCCACGGCGTCAGCGGCCGCGGCGCTGCCGTGGTCGATCGGCGTCACACTGGCGGCCCTGGCCGTGTTCGGCTTCGTCAAGGGTCGCTACACCGGTGCGGTGCCTTTGAAGGCGGCGCTGCAGACGGCCAGTATCGGCGGACTGGCGGCCGCGGCCGCCTTCGCGCTGGCGCGCGCCATCAGCTGAACGGAAGAGGTTGTGGGTGCACTGGTAGTTGATCGTAGGCGCGGGACATGAAACTGCTGCGCAATCCCGAGCGCGAAATCTTTTATTTCCGGACTCGGCTGCTGGTCGCCCTGGTCCTGATCCTCGGCGGCTTCACGCTGCTGCTGGCGCGCTTCATCTGGCTCCAGGTCGTCCGGCACGAGGACTTCTACGCGCGCGCCGAACAGAACCGGATATCGCTGGTCCCGGTCACCGGCAATCGCGGCCTGATCAAGGACCGCAATGGCGTCATCATCGCAAAGAACTACTCGGCCTACACGCTCGAAATTGCGATGGACAAGGCCAAGAGTGTCGATGCCACGATCGATCAGCTGTCGCAGGTCATCCCGATCGAAGGGCGCGACCGGCGCCGCTTCCACAAGCTGATCGAGGACTACAAACGGCTCGACTCGGTGCCGATCCGCACCCGGCTGACCGATGAGGAGGTGGCCCGCTTCGCCGCGCAGCGCTATCGCTTCCCGGGGGTGGAGCTGCGCGCGCGCCTGTTCCGCCAGTATCCGCTCGGTGATACCGCCGCGCACGTGCTGGGCTATATCGGCCGCGTCAGCGAGAACGACGAGCAGCGCATCGATCAATTCGCCAACCCGGCCGACTACAACGGCACCGAGTACATCGGCAAGATCGGCGTCGAATCCAGCTACGAGGAGGATCTGCACGGCAGCACGGGCTTCGAGCAGGTCGAGATCACGGCCGGCGGGCACCCGGTGCGCACGCTGTCGCGAACGCCGTCGGAGCCGGGGCACAACCTGGTCCTGTCGATCGATATCAAGCTGCAGGAATTGGCCGAGAAGGCGTTCGGCGACCGCCGGGGCGCGCTGATCGCGATCGAGCCCGAAACCGGCGACGTGCTGGCGTTCGTCTCCAAGCCGACCTTCGATCCGAATCTGTTTGTCGA
>DATBCI010000359.1:0-2113 GCA_036270555.1 Burkholderiaceae bacterium | reverse complement strand
TCAGCTGATCCAAAGGACGATCATCGAGGCCACCAGACAGTACGCCCCGAAGAAATACCAGCGGCCCTGCTCCAGCCAGCGCGACAGCCACCTCAGGGCGACCATGCCTGTCAGAAAACTCAGCGTCATCCCGAGCAGGCTAGGGGCGAGCGAATGCAGCAAGGCCGACCCGCCCGTCGGCGAGGAGGCGGGGAGCGCTTTGTAGAGTCGCCAGGCCTCCCTGGCAATGACGGGGGGCGTTAACACCACGGCCAGCGCGAAACTGAATTCCTCCGCGCGCCGTCGGTTCACACCCAATATAAGACCGGTCGAGATGGTGGCTCCCGACCGGGAGAAACCGCGGAATGGCAGGCAAAGCCCCTGCACCGCTCCCACCCACGCGGCGCGCTTCAGCGAGAAATCGTTGTCCAGTCCCTCGGAGAAACGCGACGACACGAGGATCAGTGCACCGGCCGCCGCCAGCGCGCCTGCGATCAACCGGGTGTTGCCGAAGATGCTTTCGATTTCGAAGCTCGCTGACCCGCCGGCAACCACGTGCTTGATTGCCTGCAGCAGCACGAGTCCCACGACGCCGGTCAACGCGGTCGCCACGATCACCTGCAACGCCGTGGCGCGAAAAGCCGCCAGCGAAGAAAAGTAGGCCGCGCGCCAGGATTTCCAGAAGTAGACGATGACCGCGAACATGGTTCCGGTGTGCAGCATCACCAGCAACAGCGTCATCTTCGGTGCGGTCGGATCGAGCCCCATCCATTTTTCAGCCACGATCACGTGGGCGGAACTTGAGATCGGCAGCAGCTCGGCCGCGCCTTGAACGATGGCCAGGATCAGGATCTGCAACAGGTCCATATAAAAATCTTCGAGGCTGGGTGACACCACGCTGAGGCGCGATTTTGCCCGCTCATTTCCTTCACCCGAGCCTTAGCCCGAGGTCGCGGCCTTAAGCCAACAACCTTAGCGCACTCGCCGGCGCAAATTTTTTTTTGTGTCCCCGCCCGCTAGACCCTAAAGATGAGCCCCTGAATACCGTTTACCTGGGACAGGAAGGCTCGGCTTATGCCGTGCGCTCCTGGAACTGGGTGCCTGTCGAATACGCGCCGAGTTTCGCCCCACTTCAGCGGATTGGGCGCCGCGGCTGACAGCGAGGATTTGGTATGGCTCACGGTAGAGACTCATCTGTTCGGAGGACTCCAGCGCGCATCGATGCGCTGAGTCGATTCACGGCTTTGATCGAACGCCGCCGAATCCGCCGTCAGTTCAGCCTGGGCCTGATCCGACTCGCAGCCGGCGCGCTGGCCTCGATGGCCGCGTTGGTGGCTTCGCCGGCGCAGGGCCGCGACCACGAGGTTGCTCGTGATCTCCAGCAAGCGATCGATGCGCCGATGACGCCGTCCGTCGGTTGGGCGCGCGACGTCAACGGCCGGCGCCACATGCAGGCTCTGATTCTAAGCAGTGCGGCCGATCCCGAAATGGCCGACCTGCGGGCCTTCGTGGTTCGCAGCGGCGGCTCGGTCCTCAAGGTCCACAGCGCGACGCATGCGCTGACCGTGCTGGTTCCCGCCGGCGTTGTGAAGGCACTGGCGCAGCGCAGTGACGTGGTCAGCGTGGCGCCCAATCGCACCACCGCGCGCACCGCGAGCACGCTGGAATACATCACCGGGGCGCTGACGAACAACGTGCGAACCGCCAGCACCAAGACCACCTACGGCGGCCTGGACGGCAGCGGTATCGGCATCGCGGTGCTCGATTCGGGCGTGATGAAGACGCACGACGCGTTCCTGAACGGCGCCGGGGTCACGCGCGTGCAGCGCAACGTCACGATGTTGAACGCCACGCAAGGCAACTGGACCACCGGCGTGGACAGCACCACATCGCTGGCGCCCGGCAGCTCCGCGCTGAGCAACTACGAGAATTCGATCGCGAACGACAGCGTGAACAGCTCCAACAACTACACGCAGGATCCGTTCGGGCACGGCACGCACGTTGCGTCGGTGGCCGCGGGCCGCGCCAAGTACTACTCGTCGACCACGCCCGACACCAACGGCATGGCGCCGAACGCGAACATCGTCGACGTGCAGGTGCTCAATGGCACCGGAGCAGGCACTCTGAGCGACGC
>DATBCI010000358.1:0-4807 GCA_036270555.1 Burkholderiaceae bacterium | reverse complement strand
ACTAGGAGGGCACCCCGCTCGCGCCGGAACAGATGCCCGCAGCAATAAACGCCGAGCCTCGGGTCACAAAATGCTTCGTTGTCGTCGCGCACGCAATATCCGTTCACGAGCGAAATTCGATCCTTTAATCGTAAGCCCGCTCATGGCCGGACCCAGAAATGGCCGGGCGTCAGGCCCTTCCTGAAGCGCGCGTCCTAACCGTAGTCGAGACCGGCTGCCGGCGGTTGGGCTTGCTCTCCGTCTCCTGAAGCCTGATCGCGTAACGACGCTGATCACGATTCCATGAAAGCGCCTGCGTGCCGAGCGCCATGGTGGAAGTCCGGACTAGAAATTCGCAGCCGTCCGAACCTGGTCGGCGGACTTGTCCAGATCGGCCAGCAGCTCGGGCGCCAGGATCGCAAAGGGCACCGAGCCGTACGACAGCAGCCGGTCGTGAAAATCGCGCAGCGAGGCGCGCTCGCCGGCCTTGCGCAGGTACTGGCCCAGCAGGTCCTCGAGCTGCGCGCGGCCCGCGGTATACGCGATCACGTAGCCCGGCCCGAGCGCGATGCCGGCTACCGCGGCTTCGGCGGCCTGTGGCGTAAACGAGGTCTGCTCGGCATAAAACTGCACCGCCTGCTCGAAGCTCCAGCGGCCGGTCGCCAGCATCGGGTCGACGATCGCTCGCGCGCCCCGCACGCGCTCCCAGCGCGCGGTGAACAGGCGAGCGTCCAGGTCGTCGGCGTACAGGCCAAGACGAACGAACATCTCTTCGCCGTAAAAGGCCCAACCTTCCTCGAACTCGCCGCTGGACTGGATCTTTCGAATGAAATCCGGATGCCGCTTGGCGATCGACAGCTGCAGAAAGTGTCCCGGCATCGCCTCGTGCGCTGCCGTGGACAGAATCCGATCCCGATCGAAATCTTCGTTCATATCGAGGCGCTCGGCGGCTTCCTGCAGTGACTCGGGCGGCGTGATGTAGTAGTAGCCGGTGGTCGATGGCGAAAACAGGCGGGGTGGATTCATCGAGGCTCCCGGCGAGACCGGTCGCATGAAGGCCGGTGTCGGCTCGACCTTCAATTCACCGAGCCAGTCCGGAACCGTGATCAGCTCGCGTTCGGCCAGGAAGCCGCGCAGGTCCGCGATCCGGTCACGGTAGTAGCCGAGCAGCTCGGCTCCGTTGGGGGCCAGACCGCCACCGCTGCGCGGCCCGAACGGCGTCTGCTGGTGCCTGGCGAGCGAATCGAGCCACGCCTCCTCGGCCCAGCCGTGCTCGAGCTCCATTTCGCCCATTCGAATCAGATCGTCCGCGTTGTATGACAGCAGTTTCTCGTCGCGCAGCATCCGGTCGTACGCCTGGCGTCCCATCGAGAAGTTCTCGGGCCACTTGGCGACGTGGGCGTCAATCGTTGCCTTGGTCTTCGCGATCGCCGCCAGCGCGGCGTCGCGCGCGGTGACGAAGTGCCGCCAGTCGTCCGAACCCTCGCCCAACTGGCCTTTGGCCGCCTCGGTCAAGGCCCCGTCGAACAGCTCTGGCGCTCCGGCCAGCTGACGGCTGCCGACGACGCCATACAGGTGGCCCGGTCGCGTCACCAGCTGCTGCGCGGCAACCAGGAACGCCGGCGCCTTGCCCAGCCGATCGATGATGTCGCGCCACGCTGCGGCGACCTGCTCGGGCGTTGCTCCATCGCGCCCGGCCACCGGAAGCTCGTGGAGCTGGGTATAGATCGCCTGCATCAGCGCAACGGCGGCTGCGGAGTAGTCCTTCCGATCGACCTGATAGGTTTGCAACGCGTTCAGTTCATGATCCAACTGCGCCTGCAGCAACTTCGCGTCGTGCGCGTCGACCATCGACCCAGCGGACGATGCGCTGATCCGATGAAGCTGATCGCGCCATTTTTGCAGCCGGGCCAGCTCGGTGGCGCGAGCGGCCTCGCTCGGTGTCTCGAGCTCGGCGTCGTGGCCGGGAATCCCCAAAGCGGTCGCAACCATCGGATGAAAGCGGGCCGATGTGTAGGTGATGTCCTGCGCGAGGCCGGTCAAGCGTTCGTGCGCGCTGTCGGCGGTCCAGGCCGGAACACCGATCGATGCCAGAAGCAAAAGGAAGATGGTTCGCATAGGCCGTTTACTTTTAGTTGACTTAGATAGCCACCAGGCCGCCGAGCTCGACCACGCGTTCGCGCGGCAGCTTCAGCAGGTCCGTCATGTGGGTCGAATTGCGCTGCATCGCCGCGAACAGCGCCTCCTGCCAGCGCGGCAAGCCCCGCCCGTCCTCGCGCGGCAACACGGTCTCGTGTGCGAGGTAGTAGGTCACATCGCTCAGATCTCCCAGCCCGCAAGGCTTGCGCAAACTGGCGAGCAGGCGGGGAATGTCGGGTCGCTCCATGAATCCGTAGTGTGCCTGCGCGCGCCAGAAATTCGGGGCGACCTGCACCACCGAAAAGCGCGACTGCTCCGGCACACGCGGCGTCGATTCGGTGAGCACCGTCAGCGCCACCACGCGCTCGTGCAATGCACGGCTGTGTTTCACATACCAGGCGACGACCGGCGGCGTATCACTGAGCGAACGGGTCAGGAACACGGCGGTACCGGGCACACGCGCAACGTGTTCGCGCTCGAGCCGGGCCATGAAGGATTGGATCGGCATCGGGTTGGCGAGCAGATTCGCCGCCACCGCACTCACGCCGCGATGCCAACAGACCATCACCAGGTACACGAGCCCGGCCAGCATCAGCGGCACGTAGCCGCCATCGGCGATCTTCAGCACATTGGAGAGGAAGAAGGCGCCATCGACGGTCAGGAACAGCGCCGCCACCGCAGCGCTCGCCGCCAGGCTCCACTGCCAGACCTCGCGCATTGCGATGAACAACAGCGCGCTCGTCATCAGCATCGTGGCCGAGACCGCAATACCATAAGCGGCCGCCAGATTGTCCGACTTTCTGAAGGCCAGCACCAGGCCCAGCGTGACCAGCATCAGGATCCAATTCACTGCGCCGACGTAGATCTGTCCGTACCCTTGCTCCGAGGTCTGGGTCACTTTCAGCCGCGGCATCCAACCGAGCACGATCGCCTGGCGCGTCATCGAGAACGCGCCTGTGATGATCGATTGGCTGGCGATCACCGTGGCCAGTGTGGCCAGCACGATCAGCGGCAGCAGCAGCGGTTCGGGGCAGAGGCGATAGAAGATGTTCTGGTCGATCGGTTCACCCGACATCGCGATCGCCGCCTGGCCGGCGTAGTTCAGTATCAAACTGGGCAACACGATCGCCGACCAGGCAAGCTTGATCGGGCCGGCGCCGAAATGCCCCATGTCTGCATAAAGCGCCTCGGCTCCGGTCACGCACAGGAATACGCCCCCCAGCACCGCAAACGCGGTGGCCCCCCCATGCAGCAGGAAGCTCAAGCCGATCCACGGGTTCAGCGCGAACAGTACCGAGGGATGCCGGATCAGAGACCACAGCCCAAGCAACGCCATCACGACGAACCACAGGGCCATGACCGGGCCGAAAGCGCGGCCGATGCGCGCCGTTCCCTGCGGCTGTACCGCGAACAGCGAGGCCAGCACCAGCACCGCCATGGGCAGCACGTGCGGTCCGAGGCCGGGCAGCGCGATGTGCAGACCTTCCAGCGCCGACAGCACCGAGATGGCGGGCGTAACCGCGCCGTCGCCGTAGATCAGCGCCGCACCGAAAAGCCCGACCGCAACGATGATCGGTCGTTGCTGGCGCTTGACCCCCAGCAACGACATCAAGGCCACGATGCCGCCCTCGCCGTCGTTGTCGACCCGCATCGCAAAGCCGACGTACTTGACGGACGTGATGAGGATCAGCGTCCACACGATCAGCGACAGCGCCCCGAGCACGTCCTGCGCCTGGTGGCGGCCCATCAGGTCCAACACGGTCTTCAGCGTGTACAGAGGGCTGGTGCCGATGTCGCCGAACACGACACCGAGCGCGGCGAGGCTGGTCGTCGCCAGCGCCGGGCGGGCGGCGGAGGCAGTGTGGGCAGCCATTTGCGCGACGGATGGGAGCCGATGATAACAACGCGGCATGTCGGGGGTGCTTCGAGGGCCGCGGCGCAGCCGTCGCCCGGCCTGTCGCCTGCGCGAGCACCGAGTGGCTCGAATTCGGCAGCCTGTCGCTCGGCGCTGGAACGAAGGAGCATCGCTCCTACAATCGGAGGCATGGATAGCGGATGCACGGACGCGTGGAGTCTTCGAACGATGACAAATCGGCTGCGCTGGACCCTGGTGCTGGGCGCCGGGTTGCTGGTTTGGTCGGCCTGCGCCCTGGCCGATGAGCCCGTGCGGGAGACGCGAGAGCTGGCACAGCCTTTCGACGAGGTGCGTCTGGACGCTGACATCGACCTGGAGCTCAGCCAGGGCGACGCGGCTTCGCTCGTGATCGAGGCTCCGCGCGAGGAATTGGCCAGCATCAAGAGCGAGGTGAAGGACGGGGTGCTGGTGTTGGGACGGCAGGATTCGCGAAGTTCGAATTTTTCGTGGTGGTTGCACCGGCACCACACGCCGCGCGCGCTGCTGTCGGCGCCGTCGATCGAACGGCTGCTCGTGGATGGATCAGGCAGCGTCCACGCAGGTGCCTTGACCGCCCACGCGTTGGAGGTTCGTAGCGCCGGGTCGGGCGATGTGAAAATCGACCGCCTGGCGGCGACCCGCTTGCGGTGCGATGTGGCGGGAAGCGGCAAGGTCGTTCTGGCCGGCTCGGTGACCAACCAGCGGATCCGGCTGGCGGGCTCTGGCGACTATCGGGCTCCCGATCTGAAGAGCGAAACAGCCACCGTCTCGGTCAGCGGATCGGGTAACGCCGAG
>DATBCI010000357.1:0-1779 GCA_036270555.1 Burkholderiaceae bacterium | reverse complement strand
GACCCCGGCGGCTGCACCGCGGCCTTGATACGGGTCTGCCCGTTCTCGCTCTCGATCCGGCCGTTGAACGGAAAGCCCTGGGTCTTGAGCTTGTTCCAGTTGGTCTGGAAGCTGTCCGGGAGCGAAGCAGGCGGCTCGGTCCGGCGCGCAACGTCGATCCAGTTGTTGGTGTGGAGGCGCTCACTGACCATGACACGCTCGACGTCCCATCTGGCGGCATCCGCGCTCCCGGAGAACCCGAAGTCGAGGAACAGCATGCTGTCCTTGCTCAGCTTGATGAGCTCTGGCTTGACCGTCAGCTCAAAGCGCGCCGCATGGAACTGCACTTCCTGCGCGGGATCGATCCTGATCCTGAGTGTGTCAAATGCCTTGGGTTGTACGCCCGGCTGCGCCAGGTAGTCCTGCCATTGGGCCAGGGTGCCCATCATGGTCACGTCCGCGTAGTCGCAAACCAGCTGCTGGGTCTTGTGTGTCACATCGACGAAGCCGCTGGCGATCGCAGCCAGAAATCCTACGTAACCTTCGGGTGTCGGCAGGCTCGCGACGGTCAGGATCTGGTCGTCGTACGGTATTGCCCAGTCGCGGACCTGCCAGGTGCGCCCCCATCGGTCCGTAAAATGGCTCGAGGCCTTCGGCTTGCCGAGCGAGGTGACGCGCACGGAATCACTGCCGACGGTGCGTCGCTGCACGTGGGCCTTCAGCAGCAGATCCATGTAGAGCTTGTCGTCGCCATAGAGCGTCGCGAGACTCACGCCGTCTGGAACGCGAAGCCGCACGAGACCCGCGGCCTGCTCGACGAAGCCGTTGCGATCGAGTTGTACGGTCTGCGCCTGGGGCGATGTCGCAACCCAGACCTTGTTCGGATCCTCGCGCATCAGGCGCGGAAACGCCGCGCGGTCGATCGTGTGCAGCAGCTGCTCGGAGCCTGCACCGCGCGGGAACAGGTGCGCCGCATTGTGCTCGAGCAGTTTCTGCTGGGCGCCCGTGATCAGGCGCACCGTGAGCTCCAACATGGTCGTATAGAACTGCGCCAGCGGCTTCGGCAGGTCGAAGCGTTCGTCGAACTTGGCCGTTTCGCTCGCGTCGATGATCCCCAGCCGCATCGGGATCCGCCCGCTGATCCTGCCCTCACCGTCCTTGGCGTTCATGAGCTCGGCGATCGGCAGCGCGGTATTGAGATTCTCCGCCGGCGACTTGCGCAGCACGACGCCGATCGCCCGGCCGCGCTCATCGACCAGTGGCCCCCCGCTGTTACCCGGTGAAGCCGCGGCCGAGAACCGCAGCCACTTCCACTGTCCGTCGAGCTCCTCGGGCGTATCGGAGGTATAGACGCCGTTGCGAATGATCACGCCTTGCCCGAGCGCGTTGCCGACCGCGTACACGGTCTCGTTGAGGGCGGGCTTGCCACCCGGGGTGAGGAACTTCGCTCCCTTCGGCGGCTCGCGCAGCGAGAACACGACGAAATCGCGGCGATCGGAAAACTTCAACACCTGCTCGATGTCGTAGACCTTGCCCGCGCCGTCGCGCAGCGCCGGCGGTCCGAACTGGCTCCCCAGGCCGAGGTCGATCACGTGCCCGGCGGTGACGTAGCGGTTGGGGCCGATGGCGAAGGCCGTCCCGATCGAGCGGTACTTGTCGGTGCGCTCCTGATAGGGAATGAGGTCGAGCGGCAGCTCGCGCTCGTACGTGACCTCGCCGTCCGGCGGCTTCAGCTGCACCACCTCGAAGGTCGCGGCACGGATGAGCTGCTGGACGCTGCCGCCGAGCTCGGCGCCGAGC
>DATBCI010000356.1:0-9227 GCA_036270555.1 Burkholderiaceae bacterium | reverse complement strand
TCGTCGATCCGGCTCCCGGCCAGCGCGTTTCGAATCGAGCGATTCATCCGGCGCGCGGCGAACTCCTCGGTCGCGCGCGTCAGATCGGACGTTGCCTTCTTCAGCCGATCGACATCGGCGCTGTCCAGCAGCGCGGACAGCGTCGCCAGCGCCGCATCGACGGCGGGGCGCTCCGCCGCATCCAGCAAGTCCGCGTCGGCATCCAGCGCCGTCCGTGTTGTTTCGACCAGGCGCCGGCCATCGACCTGCAATTCACGCACCTCGCGCAGGTGCTGATCCTCCCGCGCATGCTGGATCGAATCGGCCAGCATTCCAGCGACCTGCTCGTCGGACAGGCCATAGGAGGGCCGCACGGTGACCGACGCCTCGACCCCTGAAGTCAACTCACGCGCCGAGACCGACAGCAGCCCATCGGCGTCGACCTGGAAGGTGACCCGCACCCGTGCCGCGCCCGCGACCATCGGAGGAATCCCTCTGAGCTCGAAGCGGGCCAGGGATCGACAGTCCGGCACCAGCTCGCGCTCGCCTTGGACAACCTGGATCGCCATGGCGGACTGTCCGTCCTTGAAGGTGGTGAACTCCTGCGCGCGCGCGACCGGGATGGTGGAATTGCGCGGGATCAGGCGTTCGACCAATCCACCCATCGTCTCCAGTCCGAGCGACAGCGGAATCACGTCGAGCAGCAGCCAGTCGTCACCGGCCGGACGGTTTCCCGCCAGCAGGTTGGCCTGCATGGCGGCGCCGAGCGCCACGACCTGGTCCGGATCCAGGTCGGTGAGCGGCGCTTGTCCGAACAGCTCCGTCACCGCCTTGCGCACGTGTGGCATCCGCGTCGCGCCCCCGACCAGTACCACGCCTTTGATCTGTTGGACGGACAGTCCAGCGTCCTTCAAGGTCCGGCGCGCAGCATCGATCGTCTTTTGGACCAGGTGCTGTGTCAGGCCGAAAAAAGTGTCGGCCGACAGCGTCAGGTTGACCCAGGCTCCGCCCGACAGGCGCGTCTGGATCGCAGTGGTCGGATGCGTCGACAGGGCCTCCTTGGCCTGGCGCGCCATCGCCGTCAGCCGCCGCATGTCTTCGGGTCCGAGTTGCGACAGGTTGGACTGCTCAAGGATCCAGCAGTAGATCCGATGGTCGAAATCGTCGCCCCCCAGCGCGGTATCGCCGCCGGTGGCCAGCACTTCGAACACGCCGCGGCTGAGCCGCAAGACCGAAATGTCGAACGTGCCTCCGCCCAGGTCGTAGACCGCGTAGATGCCTTCGGCGGCGTGGTCCAGGCCATACGCCAGCGCGGCCGCGGTTGGCTCGTTCAGCAGCCGAAACACGTGCAGGCCTGCAAGCCGGGCTGCGTCTCGCGTGGCCTGGCGCTGGGCGTCGTCGAAGTACGCCGGCACCGTGACCACGGCGCCGGTGAGCGGCCCTGCCAGCGCTTGTTCGGCGCGTTCGCGCAGCGTGGTCAGGATATGGGCCGAGATCTCGACCGGACTCTTGACGCCGGCCGCCGTGCGCAGCTGGACCATGCCCTGGTCGGCGTCGACGAAGTCGTAGGTCAGGTTCTCGACGTGCTCCACGTCGCGCAGTCCGCGCCCCATGAAGCGTTTGACCGAGGCAATCGTGTTGCGTGGATCCGAAGCCTGGTGCGTCACCGCCGCGTGGCCGACCTCGGACGTGCCGTCGCCCCGGAAACGCACCACGGAGGGCAGCAGCACCCCCCCCTGCTCGTCTGGAATGGACTGAGGCAGGCCGTGGCGCACCGTGGCCACCAGCGAGTTGGTCGTTCCCAGGTCGATGCCCACGGCGAGCCGCTGCTGGTGGGGCTCGCTCGACATGCCCGGCTCGGCAATCTGCAGTAACGCCATGGATCAGCTCGCCGTCGAAGGCTGTGCAGCTTCGCCGCTTGCTTCGAGCTCCTTGATGAATTTGTCTACGAACATGAGGCGCCGCACGGCGTCGGCGGCGCCGACAAAATCATGCTCCAGGTCGATCTTGGATTCCAGCTGGCCGAGCTCCAGCTGATGCAGCGCAACGGCCTTGCCACGAAGCTCGTCCAGGCGCTGCGGGTCCGGCTCGTGCCGGATCTCATCGAGCGCCTGCCGCCACTCAAGCTGCAGCTCCAGAAACTCCGCCGGTACCGCGCCTCCCGCTTCGCCCGTGACGGGTACCCCGTGCCGGCCGCACAGGTAGGCCGCACGGCGCACCGGTGAGCTCAGCACCTGGTAGGCCTCATTGGCGAGGGTCGCCCACTGCAGCGCCGCGCGCTGCTCGGCCGCGCCCGCGGCCGCATAGCGGTCCGGATGAACATGAGCCTGAACGGTCCGGTAAGCGCGGTTCAGGTGATCGCTGTCCAGCCCAAAGCGGGGCTCCAGGCCGAACAACGAAAAGTGGTCCGGGGCGGGGGTGGACATGGCGGCCATGGCTGGTGGTTCAGCCAGCCGGTCAGACCCTAGGAGCCGCAGCCAGCCTGAACGCGGTACGGCGGCGCGACCGCGTCAGACGCGGAACGATTCGCCGCAGCCGCAACGATCACGCTCGTTGGGATTGTTGAATCGAAAACCCTCGTTCAGCCCATCGCGAACGAAATCGAGCTCGGTGCCGTCGATGAACGCCAGACTCTTCGGGTCCACGACGATCCTCACCCCATGCACCTCGAATGTCTGATCGTCGGGGTCGATCTGATCGGCGTATTCGAGCTTGTACGCCATGCCGGAGCAGCCGGTGGTTCGCACGCCCAAGCGCAGCGCGACACCTTTGCCGCGCCGGGCCAGGAATTCGGACACGCGCTGAGCGGCCCGTTCGGTCATCGTCACTGCCATATCGCGAGTCGTCCTCTGGCCTCAGGCGGCGACTTTGGCGGGCCGGCCCGCCGTAGCGCCGCCAGGCGCGGAGGTGGGCACGTCTTCGGACTTGCTCCGGTAATCGGCAATGGCCGCCTTGATCGCGTCCTCGGCCAGGATCGAACAGTGGATCTTGACCGGCGGCAGCGCCAACTCCTCGGCGATGTGCGTATTGCGAATCTGCATCGCCTGATCGAGCGTCTTGCCTTTGACCCATTCGGTCACCAGCGAGCTCGATGCGATGGCCGAACCGCAACCGTAGGTCTTGAAGCGGGCGTCCTCGATGACGCCATTCGGGTTGACACGGATCTGCAGCTTCATCACATCGCCGCACGCCGGCGCTCCGACCATCCCGGTTCCGACCGAGGCATCGTTGCGATCGAACGACCCGACATTGCGTGGGTTTTCGTAGTGGTCTACGACCTTCTGGCTGTACGACATCGTCTTTCCTTCGAACCTTCTGCTAGTGCGCCGTCCAATGTACCGTATTCAGATCGATACCCTCGCTGTGCATTTCCCACAGCGGGGACATCTCGCGTAGTCGACCGACCTTGTGCTGCAGCAGGTCGATCGCGTAATCGATTTCTTCGCGCGTGGTAAAGCGCCCGACCGTGAAGCGGATCGAGCTGTGTGCGAGCTCGTCGCTGCGACCCAGAGCGCGCAGCACATACGATGGCTCCAGGCTGGCGGAGGTGCATGCCGACCCGGACGACACAGCCACCTCTTTGATGGCCATGATCAGCGATTCACCCTCGACGAAGTTGAAACTCAGGTTCAGGTTGTGGGGTACCCGCCGGTGCATGTCGCCGTTGACGTACACCTCGGGCATCTCGGTCAGGCCGGCCAGCAGGCGGTCGCGCAGGCCACGGATCCGCTCGTTGTCGGAACTCATGTCCTCCCGGGCGATGCGGAACGCTTCCCCCATGCCGACGATCTGGTGCGTGGGCAGCGTGCCTGACCGCAGGCCGCGCTCGTGGCCACCCCCGTGGATCTGCGCCTCCAGCCTTACGCGCGGTTTGCGCCTCACGTACAGCGCACCGATGCCCTTGGGCCCATAGGTCTTGTGGGCCGAGAACGACATCAGGTCGACCGGCAGCTGCGAGAGGTCGATCGGAACCTTGCCGCTCGCCTGCGCGGAGTCCACATGCAGAAGGACGCTGCGGCTGCGGCATACCCGGCCGATCGCCTCGATGTCCTGGATCACGCCGATCTCGTTATTGACCAGCATCACCGACGCCAGGATCGTGTCCGGCCGCAGAGCCGCTTCGAACACCTTCAGATCCAGCAAGCCGTCCGGCAGCACATCGAGGTAAGTCACCTCGAATCCGATCCGCTCCAGCTCCCGCATCGTGTCCAGCGTGGCCTTGTGCTCCGTGCGCACCGTGACCAGATGACGGCCCTTGTCCTGGTAGAACTGCGCGGCACCTTTGAGCGCGAGATTGATCGCTTCGGTCGCGCCCGAGGTCCAGATGATTTCGCGCGGGTCGGCCCCGGCGAGCTCCGCGACCTGCTCCCGAGCGCGCTCGACCGCGCGCTCGGCGTCCCACCCGAACGAGTGGCTGCGTGACGCAGGATTGCCGAACTGCTCCCTCAGGTAGGGCAACATCGCCTCGACCACGCGCGGATCAACCGGCGTCGTGGCCGAGTAGTCAAGGTAGATCGGGGTGCGCATCAAATCGCCTTATGCAGTCAGCAAGGTGGCCCGCTAGTTGACGGTCGAGCTCGAGCTTTCCTTCAGCTCCGCCTCGCTGCGCGGCGCGCGCCTTCCAGGCCCTTCGACGTTGACCGACACTTGAGGTGTCTGGGTGGCCCGGTCCTTCTGCTGCTCGACCAGATCGCGCAACGACACCGAATCCAGGAAGTCGATCATCTGCCGATTCAGGCTGGCCCAGAGCTCGTGCGTCATGCACCGCTGGTCGTTGTCGCAGTTCTCCTTGCCGGCGCACTGCGTGGCGTCCAGCGGCTCGTCGACCGCGAAGATGATGTCGGCCACGCTGACCGATTCCATCGGCTTCGCGAGCCGATACCCGCCGCCGGGGCCGCGGGTGCTTTCGACCAGCTGGTGCCGGCGCAGCTTCGCAAACAGCTGCTCCAGGTAGGACAGGGAGATCCTCTGGCGTTGGCTGATACCTGCCAGCGTTACCGGTCCACGGTGCTGACGCAGGCCTAGGTCGATCATTGCCGTTACCGCGAATCGTCCTTTCGTGGTGAGCCGCATCGGAGTCGCCTTATGAAGTTGAAACTCGCCGTCAATCGGAAAAATTTCCGGAAATAACTTCCAACAGCCCGAATCTGCCCGACAGCCTTGGGTTCTGGCCCTCAGGGGAGCGCGGGAGCTTTATACCTGACTAAACCACTTGGGAATATTACTAGTGCCCGAGTGGTGCGGTCAACTTTGGATACCCAAATCCGGTATAGAAACCATTAGGGTATTTCAGGTATGAGGCCGCCAGGAAATCACCTAGCGGCCTCATCGCAAACACCCCAACGGCCTAGGCGGCCGCGTACATCGTCGCGCGCTTGCGCACGAGCTCGATCAGCCCCTGGCACGCATCCTCGACGTAGTCGAGCACCGTGTTGAACCCTTCCGGGCCCCCGTAGTACGGATCCGGAACGGTAGCGGCGTCATGCTCGCCGGCAAACCGCATCAGCAAGTGCAGCTTGTGTTTGTGCGCGCGCGGGCATTGCTGCTGCATCAGGGCCAGATTTTCCCAATCCATCGCCAGAATCAGGTCGAAATTGCGGAAATCCTCCTGCGTGATCTGCCGTGCGCGCAGGTCACCGATTTCATAACCGCGCCGCTTGGTCGCCTGCTGCGCGCGGGCGTCCGGCGGCTCGCCGACGTGATACGCGTGCGTCCCGGCGGACTCGATCACCACGGCCCCTTCGAGCGCGGCGTCGGCCACCATCTTGCGGAACACGCCCTGCGCGGTCGGCGACCGGCAGATGTTTCCCATGCAAACAAAAAGTACCTTTGTCATTTGAGACGCGCCTTTCTCTGTCGGGTGCGCGCTCCGCGACCCGTCATCGCGACCGGCTCGTGGCCGACCGCCTATTCTTTCTCCCAGCTCCGCTTCCACGCTCAACCCACCTCCCAAAAGACTAACGACATGACAAGAAGTTCAAGATCCCGGGTTCCGGCGACACGATTTGCGGTAGATCAATCGGGCTCCGACCCCCTAAGCAACCTTCTCGGCCGCAGCGCCCCGCGGGGAGGCACCCTGGCCGATAAACACCCTTTCCCGCAGCGCCCCGAGCTGATCCCGCACCCGGGCCGCCTTTTCGAATTCCAGATTTTTCGCCAGCTCCAGCATCTGTCGCTCCAGGCGCTTGATTTCGCGGCCCAACTGCACCTCGGACATCGACTCGGCGTCCCGGCGCTCGCCTGCAACCAGCCGCTCCACCCTCGACGCCGTGGCGTCGTACACGCCGTCGATCAGCTCCCTGACCTGCTTCTGCACGCCCTGCGGCACGATGCCGTGCTCCCGATTGAATTCCGCCTGGCGCGCGCGGCGGCGGTCGGTCTCGTCGATCGCACGGCGCATCGACGCGGTAACCGTGTCGCCATAAAGGATCGCGGTCCCGTTAATGTGGCGCGCCGCCCTCCCGATCGTCTGGATCAGCGACCGATCGGACCGAAGGAAACCCTCCTTGTCCGCGTCCAGAATCGCGACCAACCCGACCTCGGGCAGATCCAGGCCCTCGCGCAGCAGATTGATGCCGACCACGACGTCGAACACCCCGGCGCGCAGGTCGCGCACGATCTCGACGCGCTCGACCGTGTCCACGTCCGAGTGCAGATAGCGCACGCGTACGTTGTGCTCCGACAGGAAACCGGTCAGGTCTTCGGCCATCCGCTTGGTCAACGTCGTCACCAGCACCCGCTCGCCTTGGGCGACCCGGGCGTTGATCTCCGACAGCAAATCATCTATCTGGGTCCGGGCCGGCCGCACTTCAAGGCGTGGATCGACCAGCCCGGTGGGCCGAACCAGCTGCTCGACCACCTGGGACGAGCGCTCCAGCTCGAAATTCGAGGGCGTGGCCGACGTGAAAATGCAGCGGCGCATCTTGCGCTCGAACTCGTCGAAGCGCAGCGGCCGGTTATCGAGCGCGGACGGGAGCCGGAAGCCGTACTCGACCAGCGTTTCCTTGCGCGACCGGTCGCCCCGATACATGGCACCGAGCTGGGGCACCGTCACGTGCGATTCGTCGATGATCATCAACGCATCGGGCGGCAGATAGTCGATCAGCGTGGGCGGCGGCTCGCCGGGCAGCGCCCCCGACAGGTGGCGCGTATAGTTCTCGATGCCCCTGCAAAAACCGAGCTCGACCAGCATTTCGAGGTCGAACCGGGTGCGCTGCTCGAGGCGCTGCGCTTCGACCAGCTTGCCCTGCCCGATCAGGAATTCCAGCCGTTCCTTCAACTCGACCTTGATGGTCTCGATCGCTCGCAGCACCGTCTGCCGTGGCGTCACATAGTGCGACGACGGATAGATCGTGAAGCGCGGCACTTTCTGCCGCGCGCGACCCGTCAGCGGATCGAACAGCAGGATGCTTTCGACCTCGTCGTCGAGCAGCTCGATGCGCACCGCGACTTCGGCATGCTCAGCCGGAAACACATCGATCGTGTCGCCGCGCACCCGGAAGGTGCCACGCACGAAATCGGTCTCGCTGCGGCGGTATTGCATCGCCGCCAGGCGCACGATGATGTCGCGCTGCCCGATCCGATCGTTGTGCCGCAGCACCAGGATCATCGAGTGGTAGTCGTTCGGGTCGCCGATCCCGTAGATCGCCGACACAGTGGCCACGATCACGGCGTCGCGACGTTCCAGTAGCGACTTGGTGGCCGACAGGCGCATCTGCTCGATGTGCTCGTTGACGCTGCTGTCTTTCTCGATGTACAGGTCGCGCGACGGGACGTACGCCTCGGGTTGGTAGTAGTCGTAGTACGATACAAAGTACTCGACCGCGTTGTTCGGGAAGAACTCGCGCATCTCCGAGTACAGCTGGGCCGCCAGCGTCTTGTTGGGTGCGAGAATCAGCGTGGGTGCACCGACTTGGGCGATCACGTTGGCCATCGTGAACGTCTTGCCCGATCCGGTGACCCCGAGCAGGGTTTGAAATGCGAGGCCGTCCTCCAGCCCTTCGATCAGTCGAGCGATGGCTTCCGGCTGATCACCAGCCGCCTGAAACGGCTGATGAAGCTGAAATGGCGATGTCGAGTGGGCGGAAGGTTGTGAAACGGTCATATTGCGGTGCAATAAATGCACTCCAAGCTGTCGATGCTAGCACCCGCCTTCAGAAAGTCCTAGTCCTTGAAATCGTTAGTTACATTAACAATCTTTAACAATCAACAACTTACAAACACCTGATGGCCCCTCCCCCATTTCGGAGCGCTTCAGCAGGCCGCACCGCACCGGTGAATACCCTGTAGAGCCCGATAGGTGAAAGCCCGCTGTCGCACCCTTGTAGACTCCTGAGGCGACAGGTCGTTCCTTCAGTATATTGCTACGCACCATCCAAAAACATGCCCTCAATATTCCGCTCCGTCGAACTGGCTCCGCGCGATCCGATCCTTGGCCTGACCGAAGCCTTCAATTCGGATCCGCGGCCAGCCAAAGTCAACCTCGGCGTTGGCGTCTACTACAACGACCAGGGCCGTATCCCACTGCTCGACTGCGTGCGCGCGGCCGAGCGCGAGCGATTGCAAGCGTCGACCCCGCGCGGATACCTGCCGATCGAGGGGCCGGCCGCCTACACCGCGCAGGTGCAGCGCCTGTTGCTGGGCCCCGATTCCGAGGCGATCGCCTCAGGGCGTTGCGTGACCGCCGAGGCGCTGGGCGGCACCGGGGGGCTCCGGATCGGTGCGGAGCTGATCAAGCGGCTGCGACCCGATGCGACGGTTTTGATCAGCGACCCAAGCTGGGAGAACCACCGGGCCCTGTTTGAGGCGGCCGGCTTCAGGGTCCAGAGCTACCCGTACTATGACCCGGCCACGCACGGGCTGGATTTTCCACGGATGATGGAGGCGCTGCGCAAGGCCGAACCCGGCACCGTGGTCGTACTGCACGCCTGCTGTCATAACCCGACCGGCGTGGACCCCGATGCGGCGCAATGGCGCCAGATCATCGATTGCGTGCGCGAGCGCGATCTGGTTCCGTTTCTCGATATTGCCTATCAGGGTTTCGGCGAGGGGCTCGAGGGCGACGCCGCCGTGGTGCGCCTGGTGGCGTCGGCCCAGATCGAGGCGTTGGTGTCGAATTCGTTTTCCAAGTCGTTCTCGCTGTACGGTGAGCGCATCGGTGCACTGACGATGTTGACCAGCTCGCGTGACGCGGCCGAGCGCGTGCTGAGCCAGATCAAGCGCGTGATCCGGGCCAGCTACTCGACCCC